>JAEZDL010000251.1 GCA_023418095.1 Bacteroidota bacterium | reverse complement strand
CCCAGGCCAGGGCCCGGGCTACACAGGATAGTGCTCTAGAGCAACTTCCTTTGGAGGTCTAAAGATACATTGAGAAAAAGTTAGACCGAAGGCTTGCATCTTAACGCAGTACCTAACGCGCATCCCGTTGAAAGCCTCCGATCTTGAGCCTTAGTATCTTTGTTGAAGATGAAGATCTCGGTTCAATATGTGAATGATGCCGACGGTAATGTTCAGGCTGTGCAGATCCCCATCAAGGATTGGGAAAAGCATGTGCTGAAAATGCGCCGATACGAGCAGCTTTTGAAGCTACGCTCGGACATTGTTGAGGCACTTTCCGAAGTAGAAAGCCTGCGCAAAGGAAAATTGAAGAAGCGCTCTCTCGCAAGTGTTCTCAATGGGATCTAGGGTCATTCCCACACCTCGGTTCATTCGCGAAGTGAAGCCACTTTTGAAGCGATATGCTTCATTGGAGAATGATCTACTTGTATTCGAGAATGACCTTATTGCCAGACCCGATCAAGGCCAGAGCATCTACAAAGTTCGTCTTGCGATCAAGAGCAAAGGGAAGGGGAAGAGCGGTGGTGCGCGTGTGATCACGAATCTGGTTACAGAGGATCAGGAGATCTTCCTGTTGAGCATTTATGATAAATCGGATCTTGATGCGGTGGATTTGAAAAGCTTGCGGGAGATGATCAAGTCATTGTGACAGTCGCTCATTTTGCCGTACGAGTTGTTCCACCATCAACCAACACCGATCCGATCACCCATCATCCGCTGGCTCGTATACAGCCACGTATGGATGGCGCTTTGCGCTGCGGCGCAGGTCTGGTGGACGTTCATGTATCTGAATGATCGAAGCAACGCGGCACGACTGATCACCTTGACTTTTCTTGCAACGGTTTCCGCCTACGGCTTCATGCGCCTCATGCGCGCCAAAGGCGCCCTCGCGGATTCCGTTCCGCTCTTCCAATGGGTGGATCGCAATCGCGTGTGGCAATGGATCATCGTGTTGAGCAGCGGTCTGCTTTCCGTCATCTTCATACTTCCGCTGATCGAAAAGTTGATCGGCATCCTTTGGTGGATCGTACCGATCTGTCTGTTGTACGTGCTTCCGTTCGGCTACCCGAAACGTTATCTCGGCCTTCGCGCGATCCCGGCGCTGAAAGTTCCGATCGTAGGGCTCGTCTGGTCGGTCGTTACGGTGATCATGCCTGCTACTGCTGCGGACGTACACTTTTCCGATCGGATCGTGCTACTGCTTTTCTTCCAGCGCTTCCTTTTTGTCATGGCGCTTACGATCGCGTTCGATATCCGTGATGTATTGATCGATCCGCCAAGGCTTCGGACCATTCCGCAGATCTTCGGCGATCGCGGCGCGCGTTGGATCGCGATCGGAATGCTCGTGATCTCAGCATTGGTGTCGATCGCTTTTTCACTTCTGGATCCCGATCATGGATCCGTTCATTTGTCGCCATTGATCGGAATCTTCATTTCGGCACTTCTCGTTCATCATGCCGACCGGATGAAGCCGGAGATCTATTTCGGATTCACGATCGATGGTATGCTGATCTTACTGCCAGTGCTGGCCTGGATCGGATCGATGGTATGATCCGGAAACTTATGGCAGCTTTATGAAGGTGGACCGCAGGATCTGTTCGTCCAATTCAATGATCACTGTGTATCGGCCGGCGGCAAGATCATTTATTGGGATCGATCCATTTTCAACGTGGCCTTGTGAAACAAGATCACCAACAGAGCCATGGATCGAGTAGGTCGCATTTGATGGAATGTTCAACACATTGATCCGATCGCTCGCCGGATTCGGATGAACATCGATCACAGTGGTATCGATCTGCGCGATCGAAGTCGTATAGGTCATTTTCCACCAATCGTTCTTACGTGCGAAGTCGGCGTTCTCAGGTTGAAGACCAAGCCCGAAATACATGTAGGACGTGATAGCCGCTTCCGATCCATGTGCGATACCCCCTCTACGTTCTCCTCCCGGAAAAGCAGGCATCGGGATCCAATCCAACCCCATCGACCACCAAACATCATCGTGGAAGACCAACTGTTCACTTGCGCCACCGATCACCGCACCATTACTTCCCCCGCGATGTCCGTAGCGTGGAGCGGGCATGGCTTGCTGTTCCATCCATTCGTTGATCTCGAAGAAAACCGGATACAGCCATACATCATCCAGCGCATTGAAGTCCTGATCGGCGCCACCGCTGATCGTCATGCCACCGTTCGCCAGATATCCCGCAGCGCGATGCCGCGCAGGTCCAGGAACATCGGCCATCTGCTCCCATGAGTCCGTCTGCGGATGATACTTCCAGGCTTCGTTGGTGGCTGAACCGGAGGCCAGCATTCCGGTGGCAACAATACCATAACCGAACCCTTCGGATGCAGCGCACGCCGATCGCGCTTCCGCTGGAAGCGAAGCTTTTTGCGTCCACTCATCATTGTCTGGAACATACGACCAGAGTTCGTTGAGCGCACCATTCGCATCGATCCCGCCTAAGAGATAGCCGATCCCTTCAACTGTGAAACCAGCGCAATATTGGCGAGGTGATGCAGGCAGCGAAGCGATCTGTTCCCAGGTGTCCGTCGTCATATTGAATCGGTACCAATCATTTGTCAATCCCCAACCCACTTCCATGCCGGTGCCGACATAGATGTGATCACCGATCATGAAGCTTGCGGCATCATCGCGCGGCGTGCCGGGGAAGGAGGGGAGTTGCTGCCAGACCTGGGCGAAAAGGATCGATGGGACGAGAAGGGCAAGTAGAACAAGATCTCTCATGGCGCTTGGATTTTGATACAAAGCTGATGTTGATCCCAAACCGTAACAAGGGACGATCCAAGGAAAGAATAGGACGATCCGTGACCAGAACGGATACCTCCCATCCTCCACCATCTTCCCCGCCACAGCCCTCCGCAGCTCCTTCGCATTCAATGGCTGCGTTTTCGTGAAACGCTTCGCCCATCAGCAGCGCGCTGCTCATCATCATCGGAAGGCATCCACTGCCTCCTTCGAATGCTTGTCGTTCCGATCCGCCACATCGTTGGTGTCGATCCTCGCCAACGCGATCTGAGCCCTATGAAATGCACAGCACGGACCAAACCCATGGCCGCGCGCCATTCCATCCCCGCTCTTGTTCCGAAGATATTGGATCAAGATAAGCTCATTTCAGCGCAAGGAAGTCCTGCAATTGTTGTGGATCTGATGGTTGGGGCATCCGGCGGCCTTTAACGACCGCACGTGCATTAACGATCTGATCCGTGGGCCGGGTCACCACCAGCATATCTCCGCTGGCATCCACGAAGATCATGCTGCCGATCTTCTTGCTCAATCGCAGATCGCGTTCAGCCCCTGTTCCGCTGCCCCAGTAGGTGATCACGGCCTTCTGTCCTTCAATGATCGCGTAGGCCTGTGTCCACTTGAACAATTGCTCCTGTTCATCCTGTAGTTGCACGAACACCGGTTGGATCGCTTCACGCGGTAGGATGCGATCGCAATTATAAATGCCGAAACCTGACATGGCGAAGCTGCGTGTGACGGGCGAACCTTGAGTGGAGGCGAACCTGGCCATGTTCATTGCTGAGATGGCGTTCACCGCATACTCATGCCATTCTTCCAAGTTCATTGCGAGTTCTTCATCTGTCATGAACCGTCTTACCTGTTGCCAGGCCGTGGTCATGGTGCGTTGCCGCTGCACTTCAATGGAGCGCCATTTGCTTGCGACACGGTCATCAAAGCGAACGCGCTTTTTTTCGAAGGCCGTTTCGTAAGTGGCCAGGTGCGAATTCCATTTGGCAAGATCCCTTTCATCGCCTTGATGTACCGAAATATCTACCGGTAATGTGATCCATTCACCGCGATCCTTCAACATGATATTGCCTTTGGTACCGCAGTCGTTCAACTTGAAGACGACGTCCTGATAGAAATGTTTCCGGCTTATCACCTTGCGGAATGTGGTTTGGTCCATTGGTCCATTATAGGCCCAGATCATGTCTCTTGGGAATGATCGCCACTCCCTCATTGATGGATGGTCCACATGCAGTTTGAAGCCGATCAACCGGTTCCCTCTGTACGCACCTTTCACCATCTCCACCCTCACTGCTGGGATCGCCTTGGTAGAATAGGGGCTCATCAGCACATTCTTACGCTTCACGTAAGGTCTCACTGCCGGTGAGCATGGTACCGATCCACAATAATCCACGCTCTCCATTCTTTCAAGCAGTACTGTGGTATCCGGCATGGCAGGCATCTCTGCGATCAGCTTGTCATAGCGCATGCATGCCTGGCTTACGGCGTTCATTGTTCCTTGATCCGCTCCAACGGTCCGATCAACTGTCCCATCTTCTCTTTCTACCCATTCACCAGTGGATCCATCCAACATCCAGTCCTTGTATTCGGCACTTCGATCGACCGCTTGGGGAAGCGTGAGCGATATACTTTCTCCTTCCTTCAACCGTAGACGTTCGCCAGCCTGCGAAGCATAGACCTCGAACATCCCACGTGATTCCATATGTCCGGCATCTTCACCCGTGCCTACATGCATGGGGATCCCGCTAGCGATGATCGACCAGGTATCGTTGAACGATCGATATGTGATGTCCACTTCTCCTACTACTGGTGAACCATCTTCATGTACGATAGCGTCCGGCGCGATCCTTACCCGCACGCCATCACTTCCGAAAAATTCGATCGCGTTTCCTGCATCCACCACAAAATGTTCACGTGGAACATCCGCATTCGGCATCAATGGTTCCACGAACGGATGAACATGATCATTGATGGAAAATGATCTTTCAGCGGATGTGAAACGGATATCCACCCGGCGATCGGCGTGCATGCCCGGCTCATCTCCGATGCCTGCGGTGGATCGGGATTCGCCCACGGGGAACAGTTTCACCGGCACATCCATGGCACAATGCTCCTGGAGATAATTCCTCACAGCCTTGGCCCTTCGATCGCTGAGATCGCGGTTATATCCGGTTTCGCCACGCACATCGGCCTGGCCAATGATCTCTAACGAGAGCCATTGCTTATGCTGAACGAGAGCACAAAGCGAGGCCAGCTTCCCGATCTCTTCCGTAGTCAGCTGATCGGAGGCGACGTCGAAATGCACGCGATGTTCCAAAGTGTTCTGCGCATGCAGGGCGATCGATAAGCACAAGATCAATGGGAGTAGGATCGTGCGTGACATGGGATCAAAGGGTTTTGTGTTACATATGCGTGGAACTGAAAGAACAGGGCGATCATTATGTCCCTCTCCTTAATGACGGGTTTCGGAAAAGGTGACCCGCACGCTGAACAAGCCGCGTTCCGGATCCCTGTATAGCTTGATAGTATTGGAAAAGTGCTTTGCGAAAAGTTACTCTCCTGATCGGCACCAGCGATCGAGAAGCATGTTGAAAAGATCGGATAAGTCGTCCTCACATCAAGAAGACGGAAGACCTATTGAAAGGTTACTAATAGACGGTCGTACGATCGATCTGATCGATCCACTATTCCAAAAGAATTCTGATCCAGTTGAGGTCGGTGTTCGAATGATCGCTATATTAACCAGAGACCGATCGACGGCATTTTCATCATGAAGAAAGAGCAAATAACCGAACTTCTCCAGTGCTTTGAAGAAGCACGGTATGATCATCAGGGTGTCGAGTGTTGGAGCGCACGCGAACTGCAAAGCATTTTAGGTTATGCCCGATGGGAGAATTTCAGGCTGGCTGTAGACCGTGCGCGGAAGGCATGCGAAGGCAGTGGTGCCGCGGTCATGGACCATTTTCGTGATATCACGAAAATGGTCACAGTTGGTAGTGGGGCTTCGCGATCAGTTGGTGATATGGCCCTCACACGCTATGCCTGCTACCTGATCGCACAGAACGGTGATCCGGCCAAGCCTGAGATCGCATTCGCCCAGACCTATTTCGCTGTTCAGACGCGTAAACAGGAAGTGATCGAACAAAGATTGCTAGACGTGGCACGCGTATCCGCCAGGGAACGGTTGAGCAAGTCCGAGAAGAAGTTGTCGGGAATTCTCTTCGAGCGGGGTGTTGACGAGCGGGGCTTTGCTACGATCAGATCCAAGGGGATCAAGCACTCTTCGGCGGGTTCGCCACCGCTGACATGAAAAGGAAACTGCAGGTTCCAAAAGATCGCCCGCTGGCTGACTTTTTACCGACGTTGACGATCAAGGCCAAGGATTTCGCCACTGAACTCACCGGTCACAACGTGATCGAAAAAGCGCTTCATGGGGAACAGCCGATCACTCAGGAACATGTGGACAACAATTCCGCGGTACGAAAGATGCTCGGCGAACGTGGCGTGAAACCTGAAGCCTTGCCTGCAGCCGAAGATCTTAAGAAGGTGCAACGGCGTTTGGAAGGGGAGGAGAAGAGGGTTTTGAAGGAGGGAAAGTCCAGCAAATAGTAAAGCTGCCAATGTCTCAAGGAAACTTGCCGCCGCTGACTAAACTAAATTGAAGGCTTAGGAGGAATAGCGTCTTGAGAAAGGGCCTTGAGGTCTACGTTGATGCCGACCCGCAAAGCGTTAGGCTTTTGAGCGCTGAATGGCTTGCGAAAAGCTGATAATCCACATCACCACGGATACTTCCCAGCCTCCACCATCTTCGCTGCCACCGCCCTCCGCAGCTCCTTCGTGTTCAGCGGCTGCGTCTTGGTGAAACGCTTCGCGCCCATCAACATCGCGCGTTGCTCATCGCATTCGGTCAACCTACTGCCATTGGATCAAAAGGGTGGTTGTGGAATCTCGCCGTTCTATCGAAACCTGCCCTTCGAAAACATTTCGTGCAAATATCGAAGCGATCAGAACGTCGGCGGTG
>JAEZDL010000185.1 GCA_023418095.1 Bacteroidota bacterium | reverse complement strand
CGGAATACGCCAGCGACATGGATGCACTGCGCACTTCCACCGATCGTGAGAAGACACAGGAAGGTGCCCGCCTGGCACGCGAAAAGCGCGAGATGAAATTGAAGGAAGTGCTCACACCCGAGCAGTTCCAGAAGATGGAGTCGATGCGCGCCGAGAACCGCAACAGCAGCATCAAGAAGGCGGAGGAAATGAAGGAGAAGAAAGCTGCCGAGTAGATCCCCGCTACAACATTCAAGATCGAACGCACCCTTCGGGGTGCGTTCCTTTTTCCGATCGATCCCTACGGCCGATCCACTGTTGAACATGAAGCTAACTTTGGCGCGAGATGAACGATCAAAAGGAAGTGACCGGCACCGGTGCCGTCTATTATCCGGATTATCTACAGCTGGACAAGGTGCTTGGCGCCCAGGCGCCGGAGAGCGAACGGCTGGGCGTGCATGCGCACGATGAAATGCTCTTCATCATCATCCACCAGACGTACGAGCTCTGGTTCAAACAGGTGCTTCACGAGGTCTCCAGCGTGATCGGGATCTTCGAGGATCAACATGTGGATGACAATGCCGGTGAACTGAACGTAGCAGTGCATCGCATGGAACGCGTTCACAGGATCCTGCAGGTGCTGATCCACCAGATCGATATCCTGGAAACGATGACGCCGCTGGATTTTTTGGATTTCCGCGATCTGTTGCGCCCGGCCAGCGGCTTCCAAAGCCTCCAGTTCAAGATGCTTGAAGCACGTTTAGGCTTGAAGATGGAGAGCCGCTTCGGCAAGCATTATTACACCAGCCAGTTGCGGCCCGAGCACAAGCAGCAGATCGAGGAGATCGAAACCCAACGCACGCTTTTCGAACTGGTGAACGCATGGCTGGAGCGCATGCCATTCCTGGATCAGCGTTTCTGGCCGGAAGGTGAATTGGAGTTCTTTGATCGGTTGAAGGAGATCTACAGAAATTCGCTCGTTGCGGGAGAAGAGGCGAACATCCAGCTTTGGGAGAAGCTTTTCCAAACGGGAAGCACCGATCGCCGGTTGAGCCCGAAGGCCGCGCGGCACGCGGTGTTCATCATGCTGTATCGCGATGAACCGATCCTTCAACAGGCGTTCCGTTTCCTTGGATCGTTGCTCGATCTGGATGAAAGCATGGCGACCTGGCGCTACCGCCACATGAACATGGTGAACCGTATGATCGGCCTGCGTGTCGGCACAGGCGGAAGCACTGGAAAATCATATTTGCGCGGCGCGCTGGACAGTCATTACATCTTCCAGGAGATCGCCGATCTGAGCAGTTTCCTCATCGATCGGCGCAGGTTGCCGGCACTGCCGCAAAAGCTCAAGGACGCACTTCGCTTCTCTCCCGGCTCATAGCTCGATCACCTCGCCTTTCTTCGCGATGGCGACTTCCTTGAAGCCATGCACAAGGCACATCTCCTGGAAAGAGGTGGCGGCACTTGCGATCCCATGCACAAGGATCAGTTTCTCCACCTTGCCGGTCTCCTGGCAATTCAGGTAGCGGATCAATTCCGTGCGATCGGCGTGGGCACTGTAGTGGTCCATCTTCAAGATCTCGGCCTTCACCGGAACGGTATCGCCGAACAGATCGACCTCCGACGCTCCTGCGAGCAGCTGCCCTCCCAACGTACCGGGCGGACAGAAACCGATGATCAACACGGCGTTCGCTTCATTGGCGAGCGAATGGTACAGATGATGCCGCACGCGGCCGGCCTCCATCATCCCGCTCGCGGAGATGATGATGCATGGATCGTTGTTCTCGTTCAACTGCTTGCTCCGATCGGCCGCGCGGATGAACTCCACACCGGGAAAGGAGAACAGATCGGGATCATGGTGAAGTTCCTCACGAACCGTTTCACGGAAAAGCTTGGAATACTGCCTTACGATCTCGGTGGCACCGATCGCCAGCGGACTATCCACATACACCGGCAACCGCGGAAGATTCCCCGCATTGCTCAAGGCGTTCAGCGTGTAGAGCATCTCCTGTGTCTTTCCGATGCTGAACGCGGGAATGATCAATCTTCCGCGGCGCTCCACGCACACGTTCTTCACATGATCGAGAAGTTCGAGCTCCGCTTCGGTCACCGTGCCATGATCGCGATCGCCATACGTGCATTCGCAAAGGATCACATCGGCCTGCGGAAAGCGCACCGGTTCGGGTAACAAACGTGTGCTGTAGCGGCCCACATCGCCCGTGTACGCCAGTTTCAGCACTTTCTCACCATCGTCGATCTTCAGGTTTATGGCGGTGCTACCAAGTATGTGGCCCGTATCGGTAAGTGTGAGTTCGATCCCTGGCAGGATCTCCAGCGTCTCATCATGGTCCATGGCGTAGAAAAGTTCCATGGTGGGCTTTATATCGTCCACGCCGTAGAGCGGGCCATCCCCTGCCATCGGCCTTCCCTTCTTTACGGCGCGCCGCCGGTCGCTCTCGTGATCGCTCTCCTGGATGCGTGCGCTATCCTCCAGCATGATCGCGCACAGGTCACGCGTGGCCGGTGTGCTCCAGATCTTTCCCCGGAAACCTTCGGCCACCAGCCTGGGGAGAAGTCCGCTGTGATCGATATGGGCGTGGGTAAGCAGCACCGCATCGATCGTGCGCGGATCGAAACCGAAGTGCCTGTTGGGGTCCTTGCCTTTGCCAGCGATCATCCCTTCGCCCTGGAACATGCCGCAGTCGAGCAGCAATCGTTTCACTTCGCCCTTGCGATCGGTGATCTCCAAAAGATGTTTGCTTCCTGTAACAGTGCCCGCGGCACCGTGGCTGATCAGTGTAATGGCCATATGGTACAAAGGTCGCCCGATCCGGATGCGGATCCAGTGAACCGGATCTATTTTTAGGGCGATCACATGGAAATGCTCCAAATCGATCGACCTTCATTCCGATCGGTCCTTGTTCTGCTCGCTTTCCTTCTTCCTTCCCTGTTCTTCGCGCAGCAAGGAACATTGAAAGGAACAGTTGCCGACGGGGAAACGAACGAGACATTGATCGGCGCCGCCGTGGTGATCAAAGGCACAACGATCGGCACGGTAACGGACCTTGATGGCAGTTTCACGATCGGGCTGGATCGGCCGCTGCCCGTTACGCTGGCGGTAAGTTTTTTGGGTTATTCCACACAGGAAGTACAGGTCAATTCGGTCGAAAAGCCCATACGGATCCAATTGATCTCCGATCGGATCCTGCTGAAGGAGGCTGAAGTGATCGGCAGCCGCATCTCCGAAAAGCAGAAGCAGGCGCCGCTAACGGTGGAAACGATGGATGTGATCGCGATCCGTGAAGCGCCCAGCGGCGATTTCTATGAAAGCCTTGGTGCGTTGAAAGGTGTGGATCTGGTCACGGCCAGTTTCGGTTTCAAGGTGATCAACACGCGCGGGTTCAATAGCACAAGCCCCGTGCGCAGCCTGCAACTGATCGATGGCGTGGACAACCAAAGCCCCGGCCTGAATTTCTCGCTTGGCAATTTCCTTGGCGCGAGCGATCTTGATGTGATGCGCGTGGATGTGATCGCAGGTGCAAGCACCGCTTACTACGGTCCTGGAGCCTTTAATGGCGTGGTGAACATGACAACGAAAAGCCCGTGGCAATTTCCAGGACTTAGCGCAAGCATCAAGGGTGGCGAGCGCAGCATGCTGGAAGGCGCCTTGCGCTGGGCCGAGGTCTTCAAGAACGCGGAAGGCCGCAACAAATTCGCCTACAAATTGAATCTGTACGGCCTTACAGCGGAAGATTGGTACGCGGAGAATTACGCGCCCACGAGCAACAGTCCTACGGGGATCGATAATCCGGGTGGATACGATGCGATCAATGTGTATGGGGATGAACTGGTCGCTTTGAACAATAATTTTTCCGATTCATTGACGGATCGGAGAAGGTATCCCGGCCTCGGCACCTTTCTAAGAACAGGTTATCGCGAGATCGATCTGGTGGATTATGGAACGCAGAATCTGAAGTTCGGAGCAGCTTTCCATTACATGATCGCGGACAGCATTGAAGCGATCGCAGCCTCCAACTATAGCCGTGGAAGTACGGTCTATCAAGGAGAGAATCGTTACAGGCTGAAGGACATACAATTCCACCAACACAGGATCGAGTTGCGAAAGCCAGGATCATGGTTCGTGCGCGGCTACTTCACCGGCGAGGACGCAGGAAGAACGTTCGACATCTTCACCACCGGCGTGCGCTTGCAGGAAGCTTCGGGATCCACCTTCCAATGGAACGAACGTTACTGGCAGCTCTGGTACTCCATCATGGGTGATCATCTCACTCCGCGAGCGATCGATTCCATTCCTGGATATCTCTCATTTTCAGAGGCACAAGCGCAAGGAATAACCACAGGCGCCGCTTATGACGAATATCTGGTTGATTGGGTCGCACAGAACCAGGAGATCTTCAGCCAGATCCACCAGATGATCGCCGACTCGGTGAACCAATTGAACACTGCATTTCTCGATCCGGCCTACATCCCGGGAACAGAGCGTTTCGACCAGAAGCTCGAAGAGATCCGATCGAAGAAATTCACCGAGGGCGGATCGTTGTTCTTCGACCGATCGAAGCTTGTTCACGCCATGGGTGAATACCGGTTCAAGCCGGAATTTGCGCAGATCGTGATCGGCGGTAGCGTTCGCCAATATCTACCGAACAGCCAGGGCACCATCTTCCGCGATACCGGAAATGTGGTGATCCGCAACCGTGAATTCGGGATCTATTCCGGGCTGGAACGATCCTTCATGGAGAACAAGATCCGCAGCACGCTCACATTGCGAATGGACAAGAACGAGAATTTCAAGGCGCTCTTCTCCCCTGCTGCTTCGATCGTATTCGTTCCCTGGAACGATCGGATCTTCAGGCTTTCCTTCAGCAGTGCGGTGCGCAATCCTACGCTGGCCGATCAATACCTGTACTACAATGTTGGCCGCGCGATCCTGCTCGGCAATGTGGATGGCAGGTATGAGCAAGGCCGCGACAGTCTTTTCACGATCGAAAGTTTCAATGAATACAGACGCTCTTCAGGATCGAACATGATCCCTGGTCTGGCAAAGCTTGACTGGTTCCATGTGGAACGGTTGAGGCCGGAACAAGTGAGAACGATCGAGATCGGTTATCGCGGAACCCATTGGGAGAATTTCTACTTCGATGTGAACACATATCATAGCTGGTACAGGGATTTCATCGGATTCATCCTTGGGATCGATGCTGTTTTCGACCAGTACGGATTTCCGATCGGGGGGATCCAGGCATACAGGCTCTCGGCCAATGCGGCTAGCGTAGTGCGCACGCAGGGCGCCAGCATGGGAGTGAATTACTTCAGGAAGAAGCTCACGATCGGATTCAACTACAGCTACAATGAATTGATCGCGGGTGAAGATGATCCGATCATCCCGGCCTTCAACACACCGAAGAACAAATTCAATGTGAGCTTCACCACGCACGACATGCTGATCCCGTTCACGAAAAAGCCGCGGTTCGGCATGGGCTTCAATTACCGCTTCATCGAAAGTTTCGTATTCGAGGGATCACCGCAGTTCAGCGGAAGGATACCCAGCTACGATATGGTGGATGTGCAGGTGAATGTGAAGATCCTGAAATACAATTTGACGGCCAAGGCCGGCGCCAGCAACCTGTTCGGGATAGTGCCACTGTTCGATCGGAACGTTGCGGCCGATCAGCGGCTCGATCGGATGTGGAACAACGAAGTGTTGATGGTTTTCGGCGGCCCATATGTGGGCCGGCTCGGTTACGTACAGTTGATCTACGAGTTCAGCGATCGCTGATCGATCGGCTATATTAGGGGCTGATCCATATACCATCATCAATGAAAAAAGGTCTACCCCTCATAATGTGCGCGGCCGGATCGATGTTCGCGTCGATCGGTATTGCGCAGCAGCGCTACGTAGAGGAAATCTTCACCGATGCGCAGTTGGAGATCACACCCAACATCACCTACGGCACCAACATCGATTTCCTCACCTCCAATTTCTCATCGCCCGATGTACCGGCGAACATACTGGAACTGCAGACAGCAGTATCCAGTGGCACGGCGATACCGGCGGCCTATTTCGACCCAACGAACGCCGCCACTGCGGTGAAGGTGAAGGACCTGCAGATGGACATCTATGCGCCCGATGCCGATGAGGATGATGTGGAACTGCGGCCACTGGTGATCTATGTGCACACGGGCAATGCGCTACCACCACCGTTGAACGGCAGCCCGGTGGGCACACGCACCGACAGCAGCGCCGTGGAGATCTGCAAACGCATGGCGCGCCGTGGATACGTTGCGGCGAGCATAAGCTACCGGCTCGGCTGGAACCCGCTCGCCCCTTCGGAGGAGGAAAGGCGCGGATCGTTGCTCAACGCGATCTACCGCGCGATACATGATGTGCGGCAAAGCGTACGCTACCTGAAACAGTCCGCGAGCGAAGGGAACATATATGGTATCTGCACCTCAAGGATCACGGTGATCGGCGAGGGTACAGGCGGCTACATAGCGCTGGCCAATGCCACGCTCAATGATCCCGCGGAACTGTTCATCGAGAAGTTCAGGCCCGATCCGTTCGATCCAACAGTAAGCTACATTGATACGAACGCGGTGGGGAACCTTCAGGGATTCAACGGGCAGCTGACGCTCTACCGGCCCAACGGCTACGATCACAGCACACATTTCTGCGTGAACCTGGGCGGGGCGCTCGCGGATATCAGCTGGTTGGAGGATGGTGATGTACCGATGGTAGCCTTCCATACCGTGTTCGATCCGTTCGCACCGTTCACCGAAGGGATCGTGATCGTGCCCACCACCGGCGGACCAGTGGTCCCGGTACATGGCTCGAACCATTTCATGGAAGTGGTGAACGAATTCGGGAACAATGATGCTTTCGCGGATCTGCCCGATGGTGATCCATTCACCGATCGCGCCCGCGATCTCTATGGCACCACTCATGCCCATGGTAGCAATTCCGTGACGATAAATGAGAACGTTGAAGGGCTGTTCCCTTTGATCACTCCGGATTGGCCAGCCCAGCAGGCCGGCTTGAACGAAGAAGCCGGCCCATGGCAGTGGTGGGACCCGAATTCACCCGTGGCCCAGGCGATCGTGGCACAACCCAACATCACCGCGCACATGGCCGCTTCAGCGAGCAACCCCAACATGAGCGCCTCAAAGGCCCGTGCGGTGATCGATACGGTGATGGGCTACCTGAACCCGCGGATCCTCGCCGCGCTGGACCTTGACGCGGAATGCGGCGGCGTGGGTATGGATGAACAAGAACACGGGATCTCCATCAACATCTACCCGAACCCGGCGGCCGATCGGATCACCATCACCAGTGGTTCGGGCATGATCACGAGGTACGCGCTATTCGATGCCCAGGGCCGTGAAGTGTTGCACGCCACACCCAACAGCGATCGCATCGATCTGGAGCGGAAAGGGCTGGCCGCTGGTGAATACCTGCTGAGATCCCACCTGGGTGAACGGATCACCACGCGGAAGTTCGTGCTGCACTAAGATCCATCAACGAATAAAGAGGACCGATCGGCAAAGCCATCGGTCCTTTTTATTTCAGATCGATCGAAGCTGCGGGCCGGATCCCGCATGCCGCTCATAAAGCGAACAGGCCGATTTCCGCCGCACCAGCATTGCGAATTATGAACGATCCTTGACTTAAAACCCGGATCTTCTGAAACTTGCGGCCGCTTAAGGAAAGCGATCTAAAATTCCTTAAAACGAAGCAAGTGGGCACACGTTCAAAAAACATTGGATCTTCAGGCGAAGCCTTAAGAGCAGCAGCGTCTGGAGCTTTGATATGCTTTTTCTGGTGTTCAGGCCAGGTCCAGGCCACCATTTGCTACACCGTGGGCAATGGCAACTGGAACCAGGCCTCGACCTGGTCGTGCGGCCACATGCCCCTCCCCGGCGATACCGCGGTGATACAGGCGGGCCATACCGTTTGGCAGACCAATAACCAGACCTATAGCGGTGCGCCCCTGCAAGTGGATGTTTACGGCACCTGGAATTTCACCGGTGGCGGATCGAAGATCACCCTGCCTTGCGGCTCTTATGTTGAGATCCATGAAGGTGGCATACTCAATCCCGATCCCACGTACAACGGTTTCAGTGAAACGGTGCGCATCTGCAACGTCACTTATTGGAACACCACGATGGGTTCGCAGAACGGTTATGTGATCTGGCCACCGCCACCCTCGCCGCTCGCTGTGGAACTCGTATCATTCAATGCTGATGAGTTCAATGGACTTGTGAATGTGACGTGGGTGACCGCGAGCGAGAAGGAAGTCGCACATTTCAATGTCTACCGCTCCACCGACGCCAGCGATGCGATGCTGATCGGATCGGTGAATGCGAACGGAGGAAGTACGCTCCAACACTATCAACTGGCCGATCGGCCGGTACGGTCCGGTGAATACTTCTACCATTTGGAAGAAGTGGAGGTGGATGGCTCGGCCAGGAACCTGGGGATCGCACAGGTGGATATCGATGGAAGCAACGCATTGCGCTGCACGCCCAACCTTCTCGATCGCACGGATCATCTTACTGTTGACCTGCCAGAACTTTCCGGGGGCATCGATGTGCGCATCGCCACCATGGAAGGCCGCTGGGCACGCCCTTCGTGGATCGATACAGGGGGCAGCCTCATGATCGTGATGGACGGACAGCATTTCGCCCCGGGCATGTACATGCTGCAGGTGGTCTCAGGCGGTGACGTGTTCGGCACCTGCCGCTTCAAGCTGAATTAGAAGAGCCCCCGATCGGCGCTGCTTTCCGGCGGTGATCGAATTTTGGTACAAGATCGCGCGTGATCGGGCCATCGCTCTATGCTAACTTAGCCGCCTTCAGAACAACACCTACTTTATCAAGTTGTGGCGATGAGCGAAAAGGCGAAGATCATCCTGGATGGAAAGACCTACGAATATCCTGTCGTGATCGGCAGTGAAGGCGAGAAGGCGATCGATATCAGCAAGCTCCGGGACGATAGCGGATACATAACCCTGGATCTCGGTTACAAGAACACCGGCGCCACGAAAA
>JAEZDL010000183.1 GCA_023418095.1 Bacteroidota bacterium | reverse complement strand
CCATGAATTTTCCACTGATGCTGCCGATCGCGAAGAGGCTTCCATCGGGGCTCAGCCGGAAGTCCGGTTCGTAGGGCGCAAGCGATGGGAATGATGTGCGGCGCATCTCACCGGTGTTCGCATCGGCCACGTCCACATAGCTCTGGTACGGATTGGGATTGCCGCTGCGGCGCGAATGCGGCTTGGCATGGATCCACAGGTCGCGGCCATCGGGACTGTATTCAAGCCGGAAGACCTTGTCGAAAAGCTCCGGAAGCATATGCACCGGCTGCATCGAATTCCGATCGTAGACCACCACGATCTGGCCGAGCTTCAAGGCTGCCTTTATCGCTTTTTTGTCACTGCGGATCGATGGGATCTTTTCGAGTTCCGCTTCAGTAGGTCGATGGGCCACGGCGACCTTCGATCCATCGGTTGAAATGGCGATGGCATTTCCCGTTCTTTTCAACGCGATCGCCGATCGCTCGCCGGTCTTCACATCGATCGAAGCCACACCATCCTTGTCCACCACGAACAGATCCTTCTCATCGGGCGCCAAGGATGCGGAATAGACATCTTCCAGCGAAAGCATGCGCTGGCCCCCGGCCAGTTCGTACACTTCATATTTCACCGGCCGGTCCTTGTTGGGCGCGAAATCGAGGTAATACAATTGTTGGAGGGCCACGAAATTCCCTTTCCCGCTATACCGGGCGCGCGAGCCTGCATGCCAGCTGCCTACAGCGGTATTGGTCACGTTCTCCAGATCATCCATGGAGAAACGGCGATACGGAAAACCTTGGGTGGAGGAGAGGCCGATCGTACGGCCATCGGGCGCCAGATCGATCCAACTGTTCAAATGGCCACTGATGTTCTCCTGCCGGCCGACTTTTAAGATCTTGTATTCCTGCCCATCATCCTGGGCGGTAGCAAGGCCGTTACATAAGAGGATTCCCGCGAAAAGAATGGAATGTTTGGTCGGGGCCGGTCTTCGCATCGATATGGATCCAAAGCAAAATGTGGCCTTTTAACGTACCAAGTTGATCCTGGTTACCTGCGATCAGCTTGATCTTCTCCCAGACCAGTATTTTGTTGGAATTTCATGATCCCGCCAAAACCCTTGGCGATCAAGGAATAAACATTGATCCATTCCCACTTTCATTAAAATATCCTTTCAAAACCGATCATTCATTCTATATTGCGAACATTGTGCTGTTGAAAGAGGAGTGGACCGATAGTTCCGATCACAGATGAAGATCAAGTTCCTGCTTCTCTGTTGCCAGTTGCTGCTGGCTTCGCAAGCATTCCCCCAATCCAGTTGTGGTAATACGGGTTTTGAGATGGGTGATTTCAGCAGTTGGTCCGGTACCACCGGCCAATGCTGCCCGATCAACTCCACCTTTCCCGGCATCGTAACGGGTCGGCATACGATCATGTCAGGCGCTGGCTTCGATCCCAACACCGGCAACAACATTCCCGTTGTGGCTCCTGGTGGATCTTTCAGCGCACGGCTTGGGAATTCGAACACAGGTAGCGAAGCGGAGCAGCTCCGTTTCTCGCTGATCGTGGATGAGTCGAATGCGCTTTTTGTGTACAAGTATGCGGTTGTTTTCGAAGATCCCAACCATACTCCCGAACAACAACCGCGTTTCGAGATCAGCATGTTCAACGAGGACGGTGACCCGATCGATTGCGGTATCTACAATGTGTATTCCGGCGCCGGGATCCCCGGTTTTGAAACGATCACGAATGGTTGGGGTGATGATATTCATTACAAGAACTGGACGACCGTTGGTATGGATCTTACCAGCTATATGGGTCAGGAAGTAACGATCGTTTTCTCCACCGGCGATTGCTCACAAGGCGGCCACTATGGTTACGCGTACATCGATTGCTTCTGCAGTCCGTTGCAACTCACCACCGATTTTTGTCCAGGACTTGGCACTACCACGCTTACGGCTCCTGTCGGGTTTGAATCCTATCTATGGAGCACGGGTGAGACCACGGAATCCATCGTGGTGATCGATCCGCAGACCGGCCAGCAGATCAGCTGCCTGCTCACATCGGTAACAGGTTGCCAGGTAACGCTCACCTCGGTGCTCACGCCCAGCATCGTGTTCGCCGGTTTCGATTACGAAGGATATTGCATGAACGATATACAGTTCGTGGATGAAAGTTACGTGGTGAGCGGGCCGCTGATCGACTCGATCGAGTGGGATTTCGGCGATGGCTTCACAGCATCGGACTCGATGCCGTACCACCAGTTCAGTGATCCAGGGCCGCACGAGATCATGCAGGTGGTGTTCAGTGAGACAGGCTGCACCGATACACTGTACCAGACCATCTCCTTCGCACCATCACCCGTCGTGGATATCCAGGCCGAGACCGGCTGCATCGGCCAGCAGACCGAATTCGTGGATGCTACGATCCTTACCGATCAGGTCTACACCCGCATCTGGGACCTCGGCAACGGCACCACCGTGAGCAATGCGGCCTCCACTTCGGCCACGTACGATGATCTCGGCCTTTATGAAGTGTCACTGATCGTGGAGTTCGAGAACGGTTGCACCGACACCACATCGATCGATGTACAGGTATACCCGGTGCCTTCGGTGGATCTGGGTCCTGATAGTATTTTCTGTGGTGGCACGGAATGGATCCTTGATGCTGGATCGCCGGGTCTTCAATACCTCTGGAGCACGGGATCCACCGAGCAAACGATCATTGTTACCGAGGGCGGTGATTATTCAGTTGGCGTGACTTCCGTGGATGGTTGCACCGGTACGGATGAGGCCACGATCGATTTTTTCGTGATGCCCGAAATGTCGCTCACCGATACATCGGCCTGCATAGAGACCCCGGTGGTGCTCGATGCGGGCAACCCCGGTTGCTATTACTTCTGGAGCACGGGTGAGACCACGCAACAGATCACAGTGACCGCGAATTCCGGCAACTTCAGCCTTCTGGTGCTTACACCCGATGGTTGCACGGATTCACTAGAATTGGCCGTCACCTTCCATAATACCATGATGGTGGAATTGGGCCCGGATACGGTCGTTTGTGAATTCGATACGCTGCACTTCGATGCGACCAATGCGAATGCCTACTATTTCTGGAACACCGGCAGCACCGAGCCCGCGATCGATGTGGACAAGGATGGTACCTATCATGTGGAAGTTACCAACGGCTATTGCTATGCGCACGATACGGTCCGTGTGCAGTTCCGGCCTTATCCAGCTCCGGTGAAGGAACCTCTTGTGACCGCCTGTTTCATGATCCCGAACACCATCGCTACGCTCGATGCCGGCACTCCTGGAAGTGTATATACATGGGATACGGGAGAACGCACGCAAACGATCGATGTGGCGGAATATGGCTGGTATTCGGTGTCGATCACCGGGGAGCCTGGTTGCACCACGCTTGACAGCATCCAGGTGGATGAGTTCTGCCCGCCGCAATTTTTCATTCCCAACACTTTCACACCAAACGCGGATGGAAAGAACGACCATTTCGCGATCTATACCACCAGCGTGCAAAGCCAGCTTTTCATGATCTATGATCGGTGGGGGAATGTGATCTTCCGATCCAGCGATCCGCAACCGGTGTGGGATGGCAAAGTGGGCGGTGAGGTGGTGCAGGATGGCGTTTACATCTGGTCGTGCCAGTACCGTCCGCTGTTGGATCATTCCGGAACATTAGGCGAGACGATCGAAGCGACGGGGCATGTGAACGTGCTCCGTTGATCGTTGCGCCGTTGATCCGCAATATCTTTAGCGCATGCGATCGCTTCTGATCCTACTGCTATTCCCCGTGTCCGCGGCCGCCCAGCTGATGCCTACCTTGCTGGCCACGCTTGGTGAGGAGGTGAACGAGACCAGCGGAATGATCATGGTGGGAGGCACACTTTGGTCACATCCCGATTCCAACAATCCGGCGCGGCTCTATCAGGTCGATCCCCAGACCGGTGCCACGCTCCGATCGGTGGCCGTGAACGCCACCAACGTGGATTGGGAGGACATGACCACCGATGGATCTTACGCTTACCTTGGAGATATCGGCAATAACAGTGGAAGCCGCACCGATCTAAGGATCTATCGTTTTCCGATCGGGCTGCTGATGGATACTTCGGTCACGGCGATCGATGTGGATACGATAAGCTATGCCTATTCCGACCAGGTTGATTTCACCAGTGCGATGCAGACCAATCCGTGGGATTGCGAAGCGATGATCGCGCGGAACGATACGCTCTACCTCTTCACCAAGGATTGGGTCGATCAGCACACGCGCGTGTACGCGCTGCCCGCAGAACCCGGCATTCACCAGGCCGTTTTCAAGGAAGAGCATGACATACAGGGATTGATCACCGGGGCCAGCCATGAACCGGTAACGGACCAGGTGATCCTGATCGGTTATACGCCAGGGCTGTACGTGCCTTTCATCTGCAAGCTCAGCGGTTTTGAAGGGAGCCTTTTCTTCAGTGGGGAAGTGGTACGGACCGCACTTTCACTTTCATTCATACAGATGGAAGCCGTGGCCTGGAATGGACCTGCCGAGATCCTTATCTCCAATGAACAAAGTCCATTCAGTGACCCGAGGCTCTGGAGCATCGCGATCGTGAACGCCGTGGATGAGACCAGGGGCGATCAGGGGATCCGCATCTACCCGAACCCCACCGGTGATCGGTTAAAGATCGAAGGTATCGGAAACAGGGCCACTGTGATCTTGTACGATGCGGCCGGGCGCGAAGTGGAACGCAGCGGGATCACGCATGAACATTCGATCGAAGTAGGCAGGCTGTCCGAAGGGATCTATCAGTTGCTGATCGAAGGATCGGATCTCCGGATCAGCCGGAATGTTGTGGTGCAACGCTAACGGGCCACTTTTCCGCTGGTAACGTAATATCTCGGGTCCACCACGATCCGAGTCCTTTTGTTCATCTTCCGATCCAATTCCTGCCATTCCGTGGTTGGCTGGATCCTGATCGTTCCGCCATCGATGGAAACATCCACCGGCATGTTGAATCCCGGCAGGGTGCCGCTCCAGCGATACGAAAGCCTTCTGTTCACGATGCGCCATTCAAGCTTTGGGACACGCGTGGTGCGCAGGTACTGGTCGAAGAAGATCCGCAGGTCCGCGTCAATCCATTCATCCATGAATTCCTCGACCTGCGCGCTGGTCACGATCGAGTATTTGAATTCATCATACAGATCGCGGAACATCCGCCAGAAACGTTCATCATCGTTCATCATCGCGCGCACCATGTGGATCACCGCCGCGCCTTTGTAGTACATGTCGCCGCTGCCTTCCTCGTTCACGCCGTAAGGCCCGATCACCGGCCGGTCGTTCACGATGTTGCTGCGCATCCCGATCATGTATTCGTTCGCTGCCTGCGCGCCTTTAATGCATTCAACGTACGCTACTTCGGAATAAACGGTGAATCCTTCCTGCACCCACATGTCGGCGATATCGGCTGTGGTGATGCTGTTGCCGAACCATTCATGTGCGGCCTCGTGAACGATGATGTAATCCCAATCCTTGCCGTGGCCCGATCGGCTGAGGTCCATGCCGCGATAACCATTCACGAAACCGTTGCCGTACGCGATCGCGCTCTGGTGTTCCATGCCGAGATAGGGCGCTTGCACAAGTTTGAAACCATCTCCATACCACGGATAGGGGCCGATCATTTTCTCGAAACATCCGATCATCGGCGGTACCATCTTGAAATGCTCCTTCGCCTTTTCAAGATCCTGTTGAAGTACCCAATATTCCGCATCGATCGGTGCGATCTGGCCACCGATCGTTCCACCGAAACTCACGTACTTGCCTATGTATGGAATGATGTTGTACGTGTTGATCGTGTTCTGAACGCCCCATGTCCATGTAACCGATCCATCGCTGTTGGTGTTCTTCGATCGAAGCCGGCCATTGCCAACGGCTACCAGATCCTGCGGCACGGTGATGTGAAGGCTGGCGCCATCGTCCGGTTCATCGCTTTGGTGATCTTTACACGGGTACCACACACTTGCGCCCAATCCCTGGCAGGCCACGCTGATCCACGGGTCGCCATTCTTGTCCTGCGACCAGACCCAGCCGCCATCCCAGGGCGCGTTCTTCGCGATCTTCGGTTTACCGTGATAATGTATGCGGATCGTGTTGGCCTCACCGGAAGGCATCGGTTCAGGCAGGTCGATCCACACCACATCTTCTTCACGCGTGAATCCCACCGGCCGATCTTCGATCGACATCATTCCATCCTTGAAGACCGAAACAGCGATGAAAATGCTATCGATCTCCAGCGGTCGCTGCAGGTCGATCTGCATACGTTGCCCTGCATCGATCGAGGTGAACGCGATGATCGTTGTGCCCGTGATGGATCGGTTTGGGATATCGGGCGTTACACTGATGTCGTAGTAGGTGACATCCCACCACGCGCGGTGTTCACCGATGCTTCCGCGTAACGTATCGGAGCGATCGTAGCTCTTCGCCGTGCCGAGCAATTGGGCTTGTGCGGAAGAGAAGGAAAGGATGCAAATGATCAGCGGAAGCCAACGCATTCGCGAAAGATAGAAGGGCAGGGGATCCCGCGGCCGATCCAGCGGGCGGAACGTGCCGTCACTTCGGATCGAGCAGCACGACTTCGAGCTTGCGCATGCCGTACTTCCGGCGAAGCGTTTCGCGATCGAGCTCGGCTTCTTCCAGCGTTGCGAAACGAAGCAGATCGACATCCTCAGCTTCGCGAAATTCAGGATATTCTTCCTTGAACCGATCGAGAAGTTCAGCTGTCCGTACGGCTTCCGTGGTTTCGATCACCGGCGTCATGTGAACGATCGGGCCGTTCTTCCAATTCGCGATCGCGTAGCAGTAGATCGTATTCTGCGCACATACGATCGCAGCGAATGAAACGAAGAGAAGCGTCAACAAGGATCTCATGGTTCCAAAATTAATTTCCCCATTGCGTTCACCGCGCCGGAAAGCTGGTAGATGTAGCTTCCAGCGGCCAGATCCCTTCCATCGATCAGAAGCTTTCCGCTCCCATTGCGATCCACGATCCGCTTGATGGACCGGCCTTGCATATCCAGCAATGTGAGCGTAACCGTGTGACCTTCCACCGGCGGATAAAGGATCGTGGTCATTTCAGTGAATGGATTTGGGAATACCCGGATCCCCTGGTCAACCGCAGTTTCCGCCAGACCTGTGATGGTGGCGCATTCGTTCTCCAGGAATGTGTTGCTGTTGTGGTAGTTCTCGTTCACCACATCGATCACTTCAGCAATGCAGATCGTGCTTTCAGAGTTGATGAAATACACGCGGCACAAAGGTTTGTAGAGCGGGCCGCGCTGGATGAGCGAATCGTTGCTGCTTAAGCAGATCAAGTGACCGGTGCCGAAGGCGTGTTCCGGAGTTACCGGATAGGCTTCAGGATCGTAGAGGCTTTGCACCCCCGTTATCTGGATCCCGCTCATTTCCAGTTCGTAGCCGAGCAATTTCTTGTTCGGGTTCTTCACATGGATATCCAGGAAACCCTGATCGAGATCGAGCGCTCCGATCGTGAAGGTGACGGAATCATACGGATTGATGATCTCCACGAACGGGAAGTTGCAGTGATCATGCACGGCATTGCTGTCAGGCGGATGGTTGTACGTATTCCAGTAGTTGCAGTATGCCATCAGCGCAGCATCGGTAACGGTGAGATTTCCGTCCTGGTCGATATCGTTGCACGGCGCTGGTGTAAGATCCTCGCCAAGGATCCCGTTCACATATTCGATCACATCCGTGGCGTTCTGGTACTGATCGGTATTGAGATCGCCGATCAAGGCCGATCCGGCGCAATTCCCTTCGCAATCCAACTGCGCATCACCGTAGATATCGCCCATGCAATCGAAGTACGGCTCGCAATCATCATCGATCGAAATGGAAAGCCCGGGCGAGCGATCGATGAACAGGCAGACCTGCGCCCAGTTGTTCATCAGATCGGTCTCCACGCGACCGAGCGCATCGGGATCGTTGTCCCAGTTGGTGCGCACCACAAGCGTATAAAGTCCTTCGGGCACAGTGGTTATGTCCAGCCAGTTGCAGGCGGTGCCGGTTCCGTAGATATCCGCGCAGCCCGCCGAGATCCCCATGTCGCCACAGCCGTATTGGAATGTTCCGCCGCCATTGCAATCGATGTCCATTACACAGAAACCGTTCTTGAAACCGATCGCCAGTTCCTGGCCCTGCGCGTCGAAGAGCAGGTATTCAGCATAGCCTTTATAATGAACGTGGCCGTGGCAATTCTGTGTTTCGAACTGATCGGGATTGAACGCCGGGTTGCCGATGTAGTAATCCTGCTCGCCGATGTTGGCGATGCGTGTGGTGAACTTGATCAATTCGCGCGGACCGAAGCCGTTGAGGCACCCTTCGGCGATGTAGCAATCGCTCTGGCTCACTTCGATCGTATCGAGGCTCAACGAAGTGGAAAGGACCCCTTGATCCACCACCAGATCGGGGGCTTCGGGACAATCCGGGTCGCCGAAGGGGATGCAGCTTCCATCATCGATCGTGGCGAGCGGATCGAAATTGCATGAGTTCACATTCGTGCACCCGCTGATCGGCCCGAGGTAGTTCACCGCCCAGGGGATCGATGATCCGTTACAACTTCCTTCACCACCGATCCGGATGTAGACCGGCACGCCCGCCTGCAGGTTCGCGTTCAGGAAAGCCTGGGCGCCGCAGCCATCCTCGGAGAAATACATGCTTCCCGCAGGCGAATCATCCCGCACCAGGTTCTGGCAGTGATCGTAGATCCAGATGCGCGTGTCACAGGCGGCCAGATCGCATGTGGTTACCTGGTAGCTGCCGCTGAGGGTGGGGGTGAAGAGATACCATGTGTTCGGTTCGGGCGCCACATGTTCGCCGATCGGCACTGTGATCGGGTTACCGCAACTGAAGCCCGGCGGACAGTTGATCTCGGTGATCGCCATGTAATTGTAGTTCCAACCCGAGGCCACAGTATCGCCATCGAGCATCACCCAGTATCCACCCGGTTGAAAAATGCCATCGCCGTAAGAATCATAGATCGTGAAGATCAGGCATGTGTTCAGCGGAACACAGAATTCACCGCCCTGCCAGTTGCCGTTCGCCAGGATCTGGCCTCCGCTGCGAACATCCCAGGTGATCTCGTTCGGCCAGTTGTCCGGCACGATCGAAACCACCAGTTCACCCTGCCCGGGTGGGCATTGCGCGATCGAAAGTAAAGTGAACAGCGAAAGGAGGGATCCAAGGCTGGAGCGTAACATCAAGTTCGGTGGTTGGGATGAACGGGTAGGACAAATTTGACTGTACGGAACGATCCGTACAAGGCCGATCGGCCGTTATAATTGGAACCGAGGATACATTTGGAAATGGTGGGGGATATCCGCACCTTTGCAGGCCCAAAACAAAAAGGGACCTAAACAACAGCGACATGCCAACTCGCATCCGCCTTCAGCGTAAAGGCAAAAAAGGCCGGCCATACTATCACGTGGTAGTGGCCGATTCCCGTGCACCCCGCGACGGGAAGTACATCGAACGGATCGGTGCTTATGATCCGAACCAGAATCCTGCGTTCATCGAGGTTAACACCGACAAGGCGCTGGATTGGCTCCAGAAGGGAGCTCAACCCAGCGATACCTGCCGTGCGATCCTCAGCTATACCGGCGTGGTGTACAAGAACCACCTGGCCAATGGCGTGAAGAAAGGCGCGTTCTCGCAGGAAGAGGCCGATCGCCGCTTCGATATCTGGAGGAACGAGAAGAACACCAAGATCGAAGAGAAGAAGAATCGCCTTGGCAAGAGCCGGGAAGATGCCGATCGTGAGCGCCTCGCTGCTGAAAAGAAGAAATCCGATGATCGTGCCGCCGCTCTTAGCGCGAAGCTGGCCGCAGCCAATGCACCGGCTGAAGAAGCCGCTCCGGCCGAAGAAGGCGGCAGCGAAGCTGAAGGCGAAGCACCCGCAACGGAGTAATTTTCCCTTGCAACAGATCGGGAGCCTGCACATTGTTGCAGGCTTTCTTTTTTCGGACACCTTCGATCGATCCATAACTTCACCCGCATGGACTTGGAGAGTCTTCACAGGATCGGCCAGCTGGGAAAACCTTGGGGTTATAAAGGAGAACTCACGGTTCATCTGGAGAATTGTGATCTGGAAGATCTGGTGCCGAAGGGAGCGCTGTTCGTTGACATCGAAGGGCAGAAGGTGCCATTCTTCTACACGAGCCTTCGTGATCAGGGAAGGGCGGGGATCCTGGTGAAGTTCGATGACTTTGATGATCCGCAAAGCGCAGGCATCGTTGTTGGTCGTGACATTTATGCGCCGCCGGGCCATCTTTCCGATGGAAGCGATGAAAGCTGGGATCCGGAGGAGTTCATCGGTATGATCGTGCGCGATGAAGAGCACGGTGAATTGGGTGAAGTGATCGCGATCGAGGGCACCGATCGAAATCCGGTGATGTCGATCCTGCATGGTAACCAGGAAGTGATGGTGCCGATCGTGGATGACATGATCCTGGACATGGATCCCGAGGAGAACACCATTCTTGTTCGAACGCCACCCGGGCTCATCGATCTGTATCGCGATCCAGGAAAAAAGGACGAAGAAGAATAGGGCAAAGAAGGAAATTGGATCTTGAATGAACAACGAAACGAAATTCCGCGAGATCATCAACGCAGGCAACACCACGAAAGGTGATGCGATCGAACTGGGTGCGGCGATGCTCGCAGGTGAAGCGATGGAAGGCGCATTGGTGAAGATCCCGCTTCGTACCATGAACCGCCACGGATTGATCTGTGGCGCCACGGGAAGCGGGAAAACGAAAACACTGCAGATCCTGGCCGAGCAACTTTCACTCAAGGGAGTTCCGGTGCTCATGATGGACGTGAAAGGCGATCTGAGCGGGATCGCGGCACCGGGTGTGGAGAACCCAAAGATCAGTGAACGTCACCAGAAGATCGGGCTGCCATACAAGGCGGAAGGCATGCCGGTGGAATTGCTGAGCCTCAGCAACGAACCTGGAGCACGGCTGCGTGCAACAGTCAGTGAATTCGGTCCCGTGCTGCTCAGCCGGATCCTCGAATTGAATGACACACAGCAAAGTGTTCTTTCGCTCGTGTTCAAGTATTGTGATGATCATAAGCTCCCGTTGCTCGATCTGGAGGATCTGCGCAGTGTGTTGAAGCACATTACCGGTGAAGGCAAGGCTGCGATCCAGAAGGAATATGGGCAGGTGAGCGCTTCCACGGTGAATACCATCATGCGCAAGATCATCGAGATCGAGCAGCAGGGCGCATCGGAATTCTTCGGCGAGCTCTCCTTCGATGTGAACGATCTGCTACAGACGCGTGATGAGAGGGGAGTAGTTCATATCGTGCGGCTCACCGATATCCAGGATCGTCCGCGTCTGTTCAGCACCTTCATGCTTTGTCTTCTCGCCGAGATCTATTCACTTTTTCCAGAGGAAGGCGATCCCGAGAAACCAAAGTTGGTGCTCTTCATCGATGAGGCGCACCTGATCTTCGACACCGCGACGAAGGCGCTGCTCGATCAGATCGAAACGATCATCAAACTGATCCGATCGAAAGGCGTAGGGGTTTATTTCTGCACGCAGGATCCCAGCGACGTTCCGGAGAAGGTGTTGGGCCAATTGGGCTTGAAGATCCAGCATTCACTCCGAGCGTTCACGGCGAAGGATCGCACCACGATCAAGAAGATCGCACAGAACTATCCGATCACGGAATTCTACGACGTGGAGCAACTGATCACTTCACTCGGGATCGGTGAAGCGTTCGTTACAGCGCTCAGCGAGAAGGGAACTCCAACGCCGCTTGCGCACACCTTGCTGCGTGCGCCCGCTTCACGCATGGATATCCTTACACCATTGGAGATCGATGGGTTGGTGGCAAGAAGCACGCTGGCGAAGAAATACAACGAGAAGATTGATCGCGAAAGCGCACACGAGATCCTTGAAGAACGGATCGCCCGATCGGAACCGATCGAAGAAAAAGTAGTGGAAAGGAAGAAGGAAAAAGATCAAAATACCTGGACCGATATCAGCCGGAACCCCATGGCGCGGCAGATCGGGAACACGTTCGTGCGCGAATTGACGCGCGGATTGCTTGGCGTTCTTGGGATCAAATCCACCAGAAAACGGCGATGAAAAGAGAGAAGGCGCTGGATCCAGCGCCTTCTCTCTTTTTCGTCATTCGGCGATCACCGGCGGTTCATGAAGATCATGATGTAGTAGAGCAGGGTACCGATCGACCCTATCGCTGCCACCACGTAAGTGCGTGCCGCCCATTTCAACGCATCGGCGCTCATGGCGTATTCGCTCGTTGTAACGATCCCATTGCTTTTGATCCACGCGAGCGCGCGTTTGCTCGCATCATATTCCACCGGAAGTGTGATGATGCTGAAGACCGTGATCGCAGCGAAGAGGATGATCCCGGCCAGCAACAGATTCCCACCGATCGGCGAATTCAGCAGCAGGATGCCGCCAAGCAGGATCCATTGCACCCAGCGCGAAGCGATGCTCACAACAGGCACGAGTTTGCTGCGAAGTTGCAACCAGCTGTAGGCCGTTGCATGTTGAACGGCATGGCCACATTCGTGCGCAGCGACCGCCGCAGCCGCAGCATTCCGGGCATGGTACACCGGTTCGCTCAAGTTCACCGTTCGTTTCATCGGATCGTAGTGATCGGTGAGCTGGCCGGGAACGCTCACCACTTTCACATTGCTTATCCCATGGTCGCGAAGCATCTGCTCGGCGATCTCACGGCCGCTCATTCCATTGCTCAGCGGCGTGCGTGAATATTTCTCGAACCTGCTGCGCAATTGCTGGCTCACCAGCCAGCTCGCGAGCATGATCAAGATCATTATCAGGTATGCACCTCCCATTTTCCTCAGGTTTTGCCGCCTTCACAGCAAAGCAGTTGCCGATCGCAGCGATCGGCCAAAACGGCAGGCCTATTCTTCGGTCGCCGCATCGGCACGTGCGATCTCCTGATCGAGGATCCTATCGATGTGATCCAACGTAAGCTTGTCGATCTTGGCATCGGTGCGCGCCTGCTTCTTCATGAACCGCAGCATCGCGTTCTTCTTGATCTCGTACGCCACGTAGACCGTGTATTCGCCGGTGGCATCGTTGTGATACGTTTCTTCACCGACCTTCCGCATATCGGCCAGTTCGGTGTTCATCACTTCGCGCACCAGGCTCTGGAATTTATCCGCCACGTCACGCGCTCCTTCATTCTCCGTCTGCCCCAGATATTGATCGGTAACCGCACGCATATTCGTTCCGATCTGGCTTGCAAGCTGGCTTCGTGCTTCACTATCGGCTTTTGCCCGAGCGATGTTCTGCTTGCTGCTCGCACCCTGGCCGGTGCTGCGCCACCACACGTTGTTGCTCTCGTATTTGTTCCCTGTGAAAGGCTGTTTCACTTTCGTTCCTGCCGGACTGCTGGTGGTCTTGCAAGCCGTAAGGAGCGTTCCGATCATCATCAACAGAACAAGGCCGTTGAACAGCGTTGGATTCAAGGATCTCATGTAAGGTAGGGTTGCTTTGGATCGATGGTTTGGAAAAGATCATGCCATTGATACGGGCGAAGTTCAATTTCTTTTTGGATCTGTGGATAATTCCGATCGGAGAATGCATCTTTCGGGCAAATTCCAAACGAATGAGAGCATTGAAGACCATACTGATCATAGTACTGGCGCTCGGAGTTATCATGGTGATCCTGGCTTTCACCGGGCCCGAAGCCAGTGTGGTGAAGCGATCCGTTGTGATCGAAGCACCGCCATCGGCCGTGTACCCGCATATTGCTTCGCTTCGCAAAATGCACGAATGGAGCCCATGGCGTGAAATGGACCGTGACCAGAAAAATACCTGGAGCGAGGCGGACGGAACGGTAGGCGCTTACGAAGAATGGGAGGGTGATACCGTGGGCCGCGGCCGGCAGGAGATCCTTGCGCTGGAGCAGGATCGGAAAGTGACCACCGATCTGCGTTTTTTGGAGCCATGGGAATCGAAGAGCACCGTGGACCTGGAATTGACGCCGGATAACAATGGGACCCGCGTGGATTGGATCATGACCCAGAAACATGAAGGATTGGGCCGGATGATGGCCGTTTTCATGGATATGGACAAGATGATCGGTCCTGATTTCGAAAAGGGCCTGCAAAATTTGAAAGCCAGAACGGAAGCGGAACAACAGGCCGCACAAGCTGCACTACAGGCGAAGACGCATCGCGGCTACGTGATCGAAACCGTTGAGAAGCCAACGACCACGTACATTGGAAAGCGCGGGAAAGTGAAGTTCGCCGAGATCGATAAATTCTATGGACAACATCTGCCCGCTGCTTTTGCGGCGGCCGGTGCAGCCGGGATCGAGCCGGCCGGCTATCCTTCGGGCATCTTCTTCGCCTGGGATGAACAAGCACAAAGTGCCGATCTGATGGCGGCAGTCCCGGTTAAAGCTGATGAGAATGTGGTGGTGAAAGGTTTCGAGACCTACACGATCCCGGCCTCGAAGATGCTTCACATCGCTTACTACGGCGCGTACGATAAGTCGCAGGAAGCGCATTACGCAATGGATGAGATGATCAGGGCGAACAGCCTGACGCACTACGGGAATGTGATAGAGGAATATGTCACCGATCCCACCACTGAGCCCGATACGAGCAAGTGGCTCACGAACATCTATTACATGATCCGCTGATCATAAGTGAAGCAAAGAAACCCCGGCCGGAAATGGCCGGGGTTTTTCTTTGTGCCATGCTGAAGCTTTCGATCGCGCCGTACCGATTGTTGTTCAAGCAGCCGTTCGGCACGGCGCACGGTTTCCGCGACGGCACTGATTCGATCTTTGTGCGGTTGGAGAGGAATGGTATCACCGGTTTTGGTGAAGCAACGATGCCACCGTACGTGAAGGAAGATCAGCGTTCGGTGATCCAGGCATTGGAACGTGTCGATCTTCATGCGTTGGATCAAGGTGATCTTTTATCGATCGGCGAGATCGGCCCATCAGCGCGTGCGGGGCTTACTACCGCTTACTTCGATCTGGTATCCAGTGAGGAGGCAATTTCCATCGCGGAATTGCTTGAAGTTCCGAAAGAACCGCTAATGGATCGGATCTCGCTGATCACGCTCGGCTTGTGTGCGATCGATGATATTCCTTCGAAATTGGATCAATTGCCGAAGTTCAATGGATTGAAGATCAAGCTGGATGGGATCGATGATGAAGCGCGGATCGATGCGATCATGCGTCATGATGATCGGCCGGTGCTGATCGATGCGAACCAGGCTTGGGATTCCGTCGATCAGGCTTTTAAAGTGTTGGATCGCATCGACCCGAAGCGGTTGATCGGATCGGAGCAGCCATTTCCGGTTGATCGGCCCGACCTGCAACAGGAATTTACCCGGCGGATCGATGTGACCGTATTCGCTGATGAATCGATCCAGGACCGAACGGATCTAGAGAAAAGCTCGAAACTGTTCACCGGTATCAACTTGAAACTGATGAAATGCGGCGGCTTGGACCGAGCGCTGGATCTGGCTTGTTCAGCGAGAGCCACTGGAATGAGGATCATGCTCGGCTCGATGAGCGAAAGTTCGATCGGCTGCAGTGCGATGCTTCATCTGTCAACGATCGCCAATGTGCTCGATCTGGATGGTCCTTGGTTGATCAGCAATGATCCGTTCAATGGATTACAGTTAGTGCAAGGTGAAATGAAGTTCTCGAGCCAAGGACCGATCGCAGCACCTGAACTGAACTGGCGCCCAATTGGCGCATAATTTATATTATGTAAAGTTGTATTAGGCTGAAAGCGAGGCCGTCTCTTCTGCCAAATTGGAATAGAAGAGCCGGGCGCTGGCCCGGCTCTTCTATTCGATCCTAAACGATCAGATCACTTACCAAGCTTCGCCTTCATCGCCTGGTATTTGTCCTGATCGTTCGTCTTGGCGTAAAGCTTCATCAACTGCTGGATCGTCTGGTTGTCATCCGGACGCAGTTCGTGTGCCTTCTCGAAATACGGTACCGCTTTCAAGTAGATCTCGTCCGCACCTTTCTTGCAGGCCATGTATTCCGTATCGCTCTTGATCTGGTTGCACTTCTCGTACTCGAAGGCTGCGCGGTTATTGTACAGCACACCCACGTTGAAGTACGCATCGAAGAATTTCGGATCGAGCTCAATGCTCTTCTTATAGGCACGCTCAGCTTCCTCATACCACTTCAGCATGTCCGCTTCACTGATCTTGGAGCTGTCCTTGGGATTCGCCTTGCTATCATACAAGCTACCTTGAACTGAATAGAGCACTGCATTGTTGGGATCTTTCTCGATCGCCAGTTTCACGGTCTCCTCCGCTTCAGCGGACCGATCGGCGGCAAGCAGGAAGCTCATCTCATCCAGGATCAGGTCCTTATTGTCAGGGAATTTCTGCCGTCCTTCCCGCACGGTCGCGATCGCTCCATCGAGATCGTTCCCTTTCCGCTGCAGGCTTGCGATGAAACGATAGACCTCGGGTTTGTTGTAACCCATGGCCACGGCTTCACGGTAACGCTTGATCGCGTTCTCCGTATCGCCTTTCGATTCGTAGGCGAGTGCGGAATTGTATACAGCATTGGTATCGGCCTGCCCGAAAGCTTTTGCTATCCGTTCACTCTGTCCGTAGAACTCGATCGCCTTGTCGTAATCCTTGTTGGTGAACGCGTCGTTCCCCATGTTCAGGGATCGGCCTTGGAGCGAACCAAGCGCACGGATGTTCTCTTCGCGATAGCTGTTCTTGGTATCGAGTTCGGTGGCTTTCAGGTAACTGGCGATCGCTTTATCCATCGCATCGGGATATTGCGCGGACATCACCGAATCCTCAAGGATCAGCCGGTAGATGTCTCCCCGATACCGCCAGGTCTTCTCAGCAGCCCCTGTTTTGGGGTCCTGGATCGCAAGATCGATGTACTCGGCAGCTTTGTCAAGTTCATTGCTCTTCATATGGTTGTAGGCGTTCACCACATTGGCATTCTGGGCCACGAGCCCGAGCGAACCCACTGTGAACGCGATCGTGAGAAGGATGTGCTTTGTAAGCATTTGTTCTAGCGTCCACGATGTCCTGCTGACCCTCTTCATCGTGAGAAGGATGTGCTTTGTAAGCATTTGTTCTATCCGGTTCATTCTTCGGCCGGCTCGTTATCAACATCAGTGCCAGTTTCACCGCCCTCTTCATCATTCTCAGATCCAGATGGATCGATGGGCTGGCCGTCCTCCGGCAGGTTATTCATTAGAACGCCCTCCGGGATCGATTCGTCTTCCTTCAGATCGCTATCCACCTTGGCCACCGCTGCGATCTGATCCCCTTTGCGAAGTTCGATCAAACGCACGCCCTGTGTCGCTCGGCCGAGCACCCTCATCTCGTTCAACCCGATCCGGATCGTGATGCCGCTACGGTTGATGATCATGAGCTGATCGTCTTCCTTCACGTCCTTGATCGCGATCAGGCAGCCGGTCTTATCGGTTACCTGAAGCGTTTTCACGCCTTTGCCACCGCGGTTCACCATGCGATATTCGAACTCGCCTTTTTCATCCATGATGGCGGATCGCTTGCCGTAACCTTTTTCGCTCACCACCAGCACCTGACGCGTGCTTAACTCCGTGGCGTCCACCGTGATCATACCGATCACTTCATTCGTTTCCGATCCGCCGATCAGGTTCATGCCACGAACGCCGCTCGCATTTCTGCCCATCGGGCGAACGTCACTTTCCTTGAAATGCACAGCTCGGCCATCCTTGCTTGCCAGGATAACGTGGCTGTTGCCCGTGGTGAGCTTCGCCTCGAGCAATTCATCGCCTTCGCGGATGCCCACTGCGATGATCCCGTTCGCACGCGGACGGCTGTATGCGGCCAACGTGGTCTTTTTGATCACGCCTTTCTTGGTGCAAAGGATCACGTAGTGGTTATTGAGGTATTCCTCGCTCTTCAGATCGGTAACGTTCAGGTACGCCACCACTTTGTCCTCACCTTCGATCTGCACCAGGTTCTGGATCGCGCGGCCTTTGCTTTGGCGTGTTCCTTCCGGAATATCGTAGACGCGCATCCAATAACAACGGCCTTTCTGGGTGAAGATCAGCAGGTAGTTGTGGTTGGTGGCAACGAACAAATGTTCGAGGAAATCCTCGTCCCGCGTGGTCGATCCCCGGCTTCCAACGCCTCCCCTGCTCTGTGTGCGGAATTCTGAAAGGGAAGTGCGCTTGATGTAGCCCAGGTGACTGATCGTAACGACAACGGCGTCATCGGCGATCAGATCCTCCATGCGCATATCGCCGCTTGCCGTAAGGATCTGCGTGCGGCGCTCATCACCATACTTATCCCTGATCTCCAGGGTCTCATCCTTGATGATCTTCATGCGAAGACCTTCATCCGCCAGAATGCTGCGCAGGTACGCGATATGCTTCATCAGCTCGGCGTGTTCCTCGCGGATCTTATCGCGCTCCAGACCGGTGAGGCGTTGTAAACGCATATCCAGGATCGCACGCGCTTGGATCTCGCTTAATCCGAAGGAACTCATCAAACCTTCACGCGCGATGTCCGGCGTCTGGCTGGCCCGGATCAATGCGATCACTTCATCGAGGTGATCCAATGCGATCAACAGACCTTCCAGGATATGTGCACGCTCTTCAGCCTTGCGCAGATCGAACTTCGTGCGGCGCACCACCACATCGTGGCGATGATCCACGAAACGCGCGATCATATCCTTCAGCGTGAGCATCATCGGGCGCCCGCCCACAAGAGCGATGCTGTTGATGCTGAAGCTGGTCTGGAGCGAACTGTACTTGTAGAGCTGGTTGAGCACGACGGTGCCCATGCTTTCCCGCTTCACTTCATATGCGACCCGGATGCCGTTCCGATCGCTGTAATCATTCACATCGCTCAGCCCTTCGATCTTCTTCTCATTCACAAGATCAGCCACGCCTTTCACCAACTGCACAGCTTTGTTGGTCTGGTATGGGATCTCCGTGCAGATGATCGTTTCGCGGCCCGTGCGAT
>JAEZDL010000163.1 GCA_023418095.1 Bacteroidota bacterium | reverse complement strand
ACGATGCGAAGAAGGTGCTGAGCGTTGCCGTTTACAACCATTACAAGCGGTTGTTGCAAAAGCCGGTCACCACTACGGATGATGTGGAGATCGAGAAGAGCAACATCATTCTGGTAGGCGAAACGGGAAGCGGAAAAACGCTTCTTGCAAAAACGATCGCGCGTATGTTGAACGTGCCGTTCGCGATCGCCGATGCAACCGTTCTCACCGAAGCCGGTTATGTGGGTGAAGATGTCGAAAGCATCCTCAGCCGGTTGTTGCAAGCTGCGGATTACGACGTGAGCAAGGCCGAGCGCGGGATCGTTTTCATCGATGAGATCGACAAGATCAGCCGCAAGAGCGATACACCGAGCATCACACGTGATGTGAGCGGCGAAGGCGTTCAACAGGCACTTCTGAAATTGCTGGAAGGATCTACGGTAAGCGTTCCACCGCAGGGCGGAAGAAAGCATCCGGAGCAGAAACTGATCCAGGTTGAAACGAAGAACATCCTCTTCATCTGTGGCGGCGCATTCGATGGAATACAGAAGATCATCGCGCGCCGCGTGAAAACGAGCTCGCTCGGTTTCAGCGCTGGCAAGGAAGGTGCCCGTGTGAACGATGAGAACCTGCTGCAGTATGTAAGTCCGACCGATCTGCGGAGCTACGGATTGATCCCCGAACTGATCGGACGTTTCCCGGTGCTCACCTACCTTGATCCGCTCGATCGGGAAAGTCTGCGCCGCATCCTCACCGAGCCGAAGAACGCGCTGATCAAGCAATACGTGAAGCTCTTCGAGATGGACAAGGTGAAGCTCACGTTCGACAAGAAAGTGCTCGACTTCATCGTTGAACGCGCCTTTGAATACAAGCTCGGCGCGCGTGGGTTGCGCAGCATCTGCGAAGCGATCATGACCGATGCGATGTACGAGATCCCAGGATCACCGGAGAAGCAGACGGAATTGCGCGTAACACTGAGCTATGCGCGTGAGAAATTCGAACGCTCCAGATTGAGCAATCTGAAGGTGGCGTAAAGCCGATCAGATCATTTTTCTGCGAACGCCGATCGGGAACGATCGGCGTTCTTTTTCTCATTAAACCAACTGATCTTCAATTCCATTTGGAATAATTGATGGTTCGCTGTGGTGGGATCGGCTAAATTTGCCGCCCATTCGAATATCAAACGTTCCCTCCGATCAAAAAAACCGAACAATGAAGAATTTGCTCATTCCAGCCCTCATGCTGGCGACCATTACAGTAAGCGCCCAGGATCTTCCTGCACCTTCACCCAAGGGAAAAGTGGAGCAGGTGGTGGGTCTCACCAACATCAGCGTGGAATATTCGCGTCCCAGCATGAAAGGCCGCAAGATCTTCGGCGATCTTGTTCCTTTCGATAAAGTGTGGCGTACCGGCGCGAACCTGAATACCATGATCAGTTTTGACGGACCGGTGAAGATCGAAGGCCAGACCGTGGAGGCTGGTACGTATTCGATCTATACCATTCCTGGTGCCGAGACCTGGCAGGTGATCCTCAACAAGAACATCGAAGGCCACGGGGAAGGCGATCGGAAGGAAGAGGAGGATGTGTTGAAAGTGAAGGTTCCTGCAGGCCGCTCGGAGACCTTTGAAACACTCACCATTCTTTTCGATAACGTGAAGAACGACAAGGCGGAGATGCAGCTGCGTTGGGAGAACACATTGGTGAAGGTGAACATTGAAGCAGATGCCACTGAGAAGGCGATGGCGAACATAAAGGAGGCCCTTGCGAAGCCTGATGCAGGCTTCGGTGCCTACCACGGTGCTGCGCGTTTCCTGCTGGAGCGTGACATGGATGCGAAGCTGGCCTTGGAGTATGCGAAGAAGAGCGTTTCATTGGAGAAGAAGTTCTGGAACCAGCACACGCTCGCACTTGCGCTGGCGAAGAACGGCCAGCACAAGGAAGCGATCGCCGCCGCAGAGGAAAGCATGAAGCTCGCCGAGGAAGCGAAGGCGGATAATTACGTGAAGATGAACAAGGAGAAGATCGCTGAATGGGGAAGGGCGGGAAGCGCACCTGCTGCACCCAACACCGGGGCGAAGCCAGCACAAAGGCCAGCCCGCTGATCGGATCGATCGCAGAAAAGCCCCCTGGAACGGGGGCTTTTTTTGTTGCGTTCAATATCGCCAGCTTCAGTGGGTGATCCTTACATTGGCCGCCCAACTTTCCATCAACCATGAATAGAAACCTACTTTCAACACTGCGCGTTCTCGGGGTGGGCGCAGCCCTGTCGCTGTCATCCGGCTCTTACGCACAATGCACCACTTTTGCAGCTGGTGTTCCGGCGACCGGCTGGAACGACTTCACCAATTTCTTCAATGGCGCACCGTGCGATCCAGGTACCGGTTGTCCTTTGAACGAGATCACCGATTTCGAGATCTGGGCGGACGAAGCCTATGCGATGACGAATATCCAGCAGGGCGGAGAATACACCTTCAGTGCCTGCAATGGTGTAGGCGGCACTGCCTGGCCCGTATCCTTCACTGTGGTCAGCCCAAGCGGGACCATCGACGCGTTCGGCCTGGATGCTGGCTCGAATTGCGCACTTACGTGGACCGCTTCAGAGAGCGGCCAGTACATGATCGTGGTGAGCGAGGCCGGCGTCGCTTGCGGGGAATCCACGAACCAGGCTGTGGACAATGGTTTTCCAGCGATCACGTGTACGGGAAGCGCGGCCACGGCATGCCCAGCGGCACCTGTGAACGACATGTGTGCCGATGCGATCGTGCTCACCGTAGGATCGGATTGCGTGCAGACCGATGGAACCACAACGTTCGCGACCGAGGAAATGGCTCCGGTGGAATGTGATGGAGCGAATTCAGCGACAGCTCACGAGGTATGGTACCAGTTCACATCAAGTGGCGAAGCCACTTCTGTTCAGGTAACTGGCATCGGCACGTTCGATGCGGTGATCGAACTCTTCTCGGGCACCTGCGGTTCCCTTACACCGATCGATTGTGAGGACACAACGTTCCCGACCGGCCCGGATCCGGTGAACGAAGTGTTGAACATCCCATCCCTTACGGCAGGCACGTACTACTTGCGTATCTTCAACTGGGGCCAGGGCCCGAACAGTGCCAGCCATGATTTCCAGATCTGCGTCACGAACACGCTGGTCGGCATGGAGGAAATGGCTGCACAGGACTTCTTCGATGTTTACCCGAATCCTTCCAACGGCAACCTCACGTTGAAGGGGAACGATCTTTCCGGGACGGTGAACGTTGAGATTTTCGATCTCACCGGCCGCAAAGTGCATACTGCCAGTGAAAGCGTGATCGGCTCAACGATGACCCTGCAACTGGAAGGCAAGCTCTCCAGCGGCACGTACAACATCGTTCTATCAACGGCAGAAGCCCGATCGGTCGAGCAGGTGGTCATTCATTGATTTCAAATGATCCAATGGAACAGCCGGCCAAAAGCCGGCTGTTCCATTTTCGAGACGGTCGCGTTCAGGAAAGCTGTTCCTCCTTTTGGTGCGGGGGAAGTATCAGCTGAAGGATCATGGAAAGCACCACCACGATCGCGGGAGCGATCAGGTTGTACCAGAGGAAGGCGATCTCCATCTCCGAGAAATGGATGTAGAGGATGATCGCCTGCGCGATCAAGGCCGCGATGAAGACCGCCATTCCTTCCACACGCTTCACGAAGAAGGCCACAAGGAAGATCCCCAGAATGGTTCCGTAGAACAGCGATCCGAGGATGTTCACAGCCTGGATCAGGTTATCGAACAGTGAGAAAACAGCGGCGAAGAGAAGCGCGAGCAAGCCGAAGAACGCGGTGGCATATCTCGTGATCTTCACCTGTTGTGAGTCATCGCGATCGCGTTTCAGCACATCAACGGTGCTGGTGGTGGCCAATGCGCTCAATTCAGCTGACGTGCTGCTCATACCTGCGCTGAAGATCATCGCAAGCAACAACCCGATGATCCCCACCGGCAGGTGGTTCATGATGAACGAAACGAAAATGTAATCCTTGTCGTTGGATTCGCGATCAGGCAATTCGTTCCGGATCAATGCGGTGGTCTCTTCCCGGATCTCCCTCTCTTCCTGCAGCGCCGCACCCAATCCTTCGAGCGCATTCTCGCGCGCGATCGGATCATTGCTTCGTACCGCATCCACCCATTCGATCGTACGCTCCTGCCGCACGCGGCTATTCCCCATGTGCATCTCCTCCAGCTCGCTCAGTTCCGGCGCGGCCGGTGACTTCTGCAGTTCATTGAGGTTCGCTTCGTTCCAGTGGATCGGTGCCGGATTGAACAGATAGAAAACATAGACGAGAACACCGGTGAGCAGGATGAAGAATTGCATCGGGATCTTCAGGATCCCGTTCATCCAAAGACCCTGGCGTGCCTGCTGGATGCTTTGTCCGTTGAGGTAACGTTGCACCTGGCTCTGATCCGTGCCGAAATACGAAAGTTGAAGGAAGAAACCGCCGATCAATCCGCTCCAAAGCGTGTAGCGTTCCGCTGGATCCCACGTTGTGTCAATGATCGTCATCTTCCCGAGATCATCGGCCAGCATCAACGATCCAGTGAAACCGATCGAGTCATCGAGATAATGGATCAACAGACCGAACGCCGTGAAGATCCCAAGGAACATCACCGCCATCTGATGTTTGTGCGTTACGCCCACAGCACGTGCCCCACCGGTCGTCGTGTACAGGATCACCAATCCTCCGATGAACACACACGTCCATGAAAGCGGCCAATGCAGGATCTTGCTAAGGATGATGCTGGGCGCGTAGATCGTGATGCCTGCGGCAAGACTTCGCTGGATAAGGAAAAGGCCTGCAGTGAGCAACCGGGTGCGCTTGTCGAATCGTTTACCGATGAACTCATAGGCCGTGTACACTTTCCATCTGTAGTACAGCGGAATGAAGACGAAGCCGATCACAAGCATCGCGAGGGGCAGCCCGAAATAGAATTGCACGAAGCGCATTCCGTCCAGGTATCCCTGTCCCGGAGTGCTCAGGAAAGTGATCGCGCTCGCCTGTGTCGCCATCACGCTCAAACCTACGCCCCACCAGCGGTTATCGTTGCCACCGCGCAGGTACATCTCGCTGGTGTTGGCATTGCGTGTACGCCACACGCCGTACCCCACGATCAGGCCGAGTGTGCCCAGAAGAACGAACCAATCGATCGCGTGCAAGACCTAAAGGAATTTAGAATGAAGAATGTAAAATGTAGAAGGGCGCAACTTCGGAGTACTGCGGTCATACGGCAGCGTCATCTCTTTCGATTTGCTTCTGCTGTTTTCACACTTTTGGCGAATATCGCCACGAGTTCGATGCATTCCTGCATAAGCCATGCATTGCTTTCCATGCCAAGTTCGAACATTCCAGCTTTTGCTTGCACGCGTAAGTTGTTCCTCGACTCACGCAATTCCTTCAAGGCAAGTTTCATCTTATGAATGAAGTCCGCGTTGGATTCGCGCCTTGTACTTCTCCGTAATGCAAAGCTGGTGCGGTGCCGCTACGAAGAAGTTGCTTTCCCAAATGGATCCCGGCCATGGTACGAGGCATCCTATTCGTATAAAGCACGATCGCAGCGCCAAAAGAAACGCAACGCTCATCGAGATCATACTTCCTTTCCATTCCAGACAGTTCTACATTCTTAATTCTACATTCTGAATTCTACATTTTCTGCAATTCTCCGATCGCACCGCGCAATCCATCGATCACCATTTCCACATCCTCCATCCGCGTCGTTCCAACGGAAACACGGAACCAATCACTGTCATTCGCAGTACCGAAAGCGAAGAACGGAACGATCCCAACACCCGCTTTCTCGATCAGGTAATAAGTGACATCCGCAGCATCACGAAGCACTTTTCCTTCACTCGTTCTTTTGCCGATCACGCCGATCCGCACCGTGAGGTACATCGCGCCTTGCGCCGGGATCGCATCCACGGGAAGACCTTCCGATCGCAGTTGTATGAAGCCTTTGTAGTATGCGTTCACACGTTCCGTGATCATCGATCGGTGCTTCGCGACGGATTTATCGAATGCAGGATCATTGAGGAATCGCCCGGTGGCCACCTGCTCCGGTTTCGGTGCCCACGCCCCGATGTGGCCGAGGATCGACTTCATCTTATCGATGATCACTGAAGGTCCGAATGCCCACCCAACGCGAACGCCAGTTGCCGCAAGCGATTTCGAGATGCCGTCGATGTAGATCGTGTACGGTCGCATCCCCGGACGCAACAAGATCGGATCCACGTGCTGCGTGTCACCAAGCACCAATTCCTGGTAGATCTGATCGTACATCACATAAAGCGGTTTTCGATCGGTGCGTCGCGCATTTTCCTCCAACACCAGATCGCAGATCTCTGCCAGTTGATCGGCCGTGAAGGATGTTCCTGTCGGATTCAATGGCGAACACAACGCCAACAACGAAGCGCCCGAAATGTGCGGACGCAGATCAGCGGCGGTCGGAAGAAATCTGTTCTCGGGCGTTGCACAAACTTCGATCTTCTCCGCGCTGTGCAGGTAGCTGTAATGGTTGTTGTTCCACGAGGGCACAGGGTACACCACTTTTTCACCGGGATCAACGATCGCTTTGAAGGTCGCGTAGATCAACGGCCGCGCGCCACCGGCAACAAGGATCTCATCGGCAGTGAACGAAAGCGATCGTTTCCGATCGATGTACGTGCTGATCGCCTTTCGCAGATCGAGCGTTCCGTTCGCAGGCGGATAATTGCTGTGGCCTTCGAGATAAGCCTCGCGGATCATATCGCGATACTTCTCCGGCAACGGAAAGATCTTCGGATCGAAATCGCCGATCGTAAGGTTGTGGATCTTCTCGCCCTGCGCGATCCGTGCATTGATCTCGCCACCGATGCGAATGATCTCCGATCCGATCAAGTGCTCGGCCATTTCAGAGACCAACAACGGTTGCAGCGCCGTTCCGATCGTATTCATTGTAGATGTTGCTGTGCGCCGAAGTTAGCTGGATCGCCGTGAGTGAAGAAAGTGCGATCGTGCTGTTGTTTGGGCGAATTCCTCTCAGGTCGCGTCTTCGCTTTCAAAGCCGCACTCCCTGCGGTCGCTTGCGGGTTTTCCAGCTGCGCCGCTTACGCAGCTTTCGTCTTGATCCAAGAACTTTTGTCTTCGATCGATGATCTGTTGACGGCCCCGCGTTTCCGGGCTTCGGCGTGCTCAGCCTGACAAGCCCGGAATGACAACAACATATCACGTCCGGAATGACATTACGAGATGTTGCGTGAGGGACATTCGCGGAAAGCCCGGAAGCCGTGCTTTTGACGGCTGAGGACTTGCAGCATTGGCCCGACGGCGCTGCTTTGAGCGCCGGCACGCCCAAACTCCGCCGATCAACTATTCGCTCTTCGCGCCGTTCTCGCGTGGTGCGATCAGGTTCGCGAAAAGCCGGTATGCGCCAGGCACGCCCGCTGGCAATTCGCGGAAGAAACTGATGCCAGTGTAGATGAACCGGCCTTTGCCATGATCCATGCTGATCAACGCGCCTTTGAGCGGATCTTCGCCGGGATCGCTCCAGCTGAACACGGGTCTATACGCCGGCTCGAATTCCTCCGCGAAGTAGAGGCCGCGCTCCTGCACCCAGCCTTTCAGATCTTCCTGCGTGATCTTGTTCGGGTGGTTCA
>JAEZDL010000141.1 GCA_023418095.1 Bacteroidota bacterium | reverse complement strand
CGGGATCGATCTGGGTTGTGGCCCCGCTGCCAAGGCGCAAGGCCTGGCGGTGAACGGTACGGCCAGCGGCATCGATCAGCTGCAGATCGAGATCCGGACCGAAGCCGTTGTTCACGAGCGTGAAACCGCCGTTGTTGGGGTTCGGATAAATGGAGAAGAGCCGATCGGCCGAAGATTCATCGATCCCCACGAAATCAACTCCATCGAACGCGCAGATGCTGAAGTTGCCGTTCTCGTTGCCATTGCGCTCCCAGTAACGGATGTAAACAGTGGTGCCCGGTGCAAGCCCTGCGGCCTGTGCATCCACGATCCGTGCGGGTTCCGAAGTGCCGCCACCGAGACCAGCGGTGGTGCAACTGTTGGGGATCGGCGTGAAGCCTGGGCCGTTGGCACAATTCGTTGCCGTGTAAAGTTCGAAGGCACCAGCGCACAACGAATTTTCCTGAGTATAGATCCCGATCAAGCCTGATGCTGGAACTTGCGTAGTATACCATACGTCGGATCCCTGGTACGATGCACCAAAGCAAGCTGGGATCGGTACATTACCGATGCCTCCAGTGAGGGAGGAGTTTGAGGAATTCGTCGCACTTATGTTATTCCCTTCAATGAATGTGCACTCGGTGGTATTCATGGGCAGTGCGATCGCACCGCAGGGATTGTCGTTCGGTGGTGGGGGGATCGGTGTACAGGTGATGGTGATATCCATCATGGTTCCCCCGGGATAAATAGCGGCGCAACTGTCATTGAACACATAGATCCGATAGATGTTGTTCTGCATTGGAATGAACGATTGCGCCGAAGGACCGTCGACCGTGCCACATGCGTCATCATCACAATTGATGATGCCGGGTACGGTGGTGTTCGTTGTTATATAAAGCATTGTGTTCGCACTGTTCGAGCACAAGGAAACGGTGTAGCGTTTACCTGTTTCCGCAAAGAATTTCAGGAATTCGCTCACATCAACATTGAATATCGCCGGCATGTTCGGATCGCATACCGGCTGTTCAGCTGATCCGTAAAGCGTTGTTCCTGTCATGGCCGTAGGAATATTGCACACGCAGTTCGCACAATCCGCAGGTTGCTGCGCGCGCATCTCCAGGCTTGAGAGCACTACGATCGAAAGAGTGAACAACAGATGCTTTACCATGACTTCAATTTTAAAGTTCAACGTTGGATCACGATCCTTTCCGATCGCACCCGATCGGCACCGATCAATTGCAGTTCGTAAACACCATCCGCGATCGATGTTCCGATCGATATCTCCCGATCGGAGCCCGCCGGCAGTGCGATGTTCCCGCTGTGAACGATCCTTCCTCCGAGATCGATCAGGCGCATTTCGCCAAGGAATGGTTCCGCCGATCGGATCGTGAGGTCACCGTTATTCGGATTGGGGAAGATCAGCAGTTCATTCGTGGATCGATCTTCGATCGAAGTTGGTAGGTCGTCACAATCGATCTGGCCCATCGGTTGGAAGTCCGGCGGAGCGAGCGGGAATCTGATCGAAATGGTACCGGGGATCTCCTCGGGCACATCCACGTACATGATGTAGACCTGGTTCGGTTCCGTGCTCAACGGCCGCACGAAGCCTGTGCCTTCCGCACCTTCGCTCGGGGGAAGTTCCGCGGCGTACTGCATCCCTGTAACACCATCGGTGATCGCCGATGAACAACGGATCGGTTCACCCGCCGGCACACAGGTGTTCTCTTCACCCTGCCACACCAGCGCATCCGGCGGCCCGAAACCAGCGGGGTAGTACGGTCCCCAGATCGCAAAATCTACGTTACCCGTGCCTGGGTCGAAGTAAATAGCAAGCGAACTTCCCGAAGGCGAATTCCAGCCGGTATGGAAGAAGAACCAATGTCCGCGGTTCTCTTCGCCCAGGCAGCCGCGGTTCTGATCGTTCAGGTCGGAGTTCTGCTGGAACGAGAAAGGCTGGAAGGAGAACGTTCCCTGGGAAGAACAGAGGAAAGTGCCATCGATGCAATCAGCCGGTGAGGGTGGTGGCGGATCGCAATCCACCACGGTCGCATACACCATACCCTGTGAAGGACTGAAGCCGCTCACGTATTGTGGGACCCCGAACTGTGTAATGTTGAAATTATTCTGGAACTGTTGGCCACCAACGGACGTGTAATTTACCATGAGCGTCTGGCCAACGTTCGCGCCGATCGATACCGTTGTCGATCCACCGAGCACCGTATAGTTCGCGCAATCGCCATCGATGCAAACGGTGATGTAACTGCCCTGCCAGCCATCGCCGCCAGCATCGTTCAAGGTGAATTGATACGAGCAATCACCTTCAGGTTCGCCGGTATTGCCTGCGCAAATGTTGAAGGTACCATCATCACCTGAAACACGCCACACCCGGATGTATACGATCTCACCGGGTAGCGCATCCTCCAGAAGTACCTGCGGCATGGGTGCACCGGTGGCACATGCGATCTCCTCGAGTTGCAGATCGCCGCCATCGCAGCTCCCTGTGATGCGGCGGTACACGGCCATCGCGGCATCGCTCAATTCAGCTCCTTCGGTGGAAAATTGGATCACGCCATCGGCAGGCACCTGCGCAGTGAACCACACATCGGCGACAGGCGTACCGCAACCTGGGTCGGGAACGATGGCGGTGCCGATCGGCGCCGTGCCGGTCTGTGAAGCGAAGGCATTGCTGAATTGCGATGGCACACAGCCATACGATACTGCGAGTTGGAACGCGCCGCAGGGATCATCGTTGAGCGGTGAAGGCGTGATCTGTGCGCAAATTCCGAAGGTCCCATACCAGGGTTGCTCACTCCATACGCGCACGTAGATCGTAGTACCGGGAATGACCGGCGAAGCCACATCGGTGCTTTGGATCGAACCGGTCGCCGAGCACGCGATCTCGTTGAGCACACCCGGTCCACAGATGCTTCCGCTCTCCAATGTGTACCAGGCCATGGCCAGATCACCGATCGTGCCATCGCTCACGGCAACGTTGAAACCATTGGTGGGCAACGGCGATGGTACCACCACGTTGAACCAGGCATCGTTCCCCGCAGGTCCGCCGCAATTCGTGGAAACTTCAGGTGCGGTCAACGTGGCCAATGGCGAAGTGTTCGCCGATCCGATGATCAGCGGCAAGCATGCATCGCTCACCGCGAGCGCGATCGCGCCGCAGGGTTCATCATATTCCGGTGGAACCACCTCGAACGCACAAATGGTGAAAGTGCCCGGTTCGTTGTTATTCCGTTCCCAATAGCGGATGTACACTTGATCGCCTGTGGAAAGCCCGGCAGCGGCCGCATCGAATACGATCGAAGGTTCGCTAAGAGGACCGGTGTTGCCAACGAGGGTGCATGTATTTTGAAGTGCGGTGAATGGACCAACGCAGTTGCTTGATGTATAGAACTGGAATGCGCCGGCGCAGATCGTATTCTCTTCGGTGCGAATGCCGAGCAGTCCCGATGCTGGGATCTCTGCAGTGAACCAAACATCACCGCCCTGGTACAATGCCCCGGTGCATCCGGGCAGGGGTATATTGCTGGTCGGCGTTGCTGCGCGCGTGTCCGCGCTTACCGGCGTGCAATCCGCGCCCACCGCCAGCTCGATCGCACCGCAGGGATCATCGTTCACCAGTGGATCGGCAGGTGAACAGGTCACTTCCAGATCCATCAATGTACCCTCTGGAAAGATGTTCGCGCAGGAACCATTAAAGACATACAACCGGTAGGTCCCGGCGATCGGCGGAATGAAACCCACCTGGGCAGGGCCCGCAACGGTCCCACAACTGTCATCATCACATTTCAATACCGATGGGATGGTCGTGTTGGTCGTAATGAATGCGATCGTGTTCGCCGGGTTCGCGCAGAGCGAGAACGTGTAATGTTTTCCGGGTGATCCATGGAAGCGGATGTATTCATTCACCCCGATCGAATAGTTCGTGGCCGCACCATCGCACACAGGTTCATCCGCCTGGGTGAACAAGGTGTTGCCGAGCATGCCGGCGCCTGGGATCGCGCAGGCACAGTTGTTACAATCAGCAGGCTGCTGGGCCATGGCATTTGCTGCCGGAACAAGAAGGAGGAGAAGGGTACGGAGTAATTGTTCGCGCATGTGCTCGATCTAAGGAATGAATGGATCACATCGCAGAACCATGTTCCCCAAAGACGCAGGAACATCGATCTGGTTGTCGCTACGAATTAATGAAGTGTCAGCGATCCACCGGCAGTGCGCGCTTCAGTATATTTTTTTTGAAAGACGGATACAAGGAATGCTCGCGTGCAAAACCATCGGTCACCTCATATGGTGATCAAATTCAATAAGGACTGAAATGATGCTAATTGCGAACGATCGGTGGCAGCACGTGCCGCTCGCCGTCGGTGGAGATCAGGTGAACCACATAACTTCCAGCGGGCACCGATCGAAGATCGAGCATGATCGGTGTGGCTGCTCCAATGCCTTGCTCAAGCAGGAGCCGGCCATACATGTCGAACAACTGGAGTTTCGCGAAACGCCCGGCGCGTGTCCCGATCAGCGCTACATCCTCCACCGGGTTCGGCTGTACGAAGAGGGCTTCGCCTTTCATCTCCACCACGCGCACTTCGCTCGTGCGGCGATCGCCGGAAAGATCCACTTGTTGCAGGCGATAATGGTTCGTGCCGATCGCAGGTGAGGGATCGATGAATTGATAGAGGTGTAGAGAGGTCGGATAGCCGGCAGCCTGCACAGATCCGATCATACGGAAATCGATCCCGTCCCCTGATCGCTCCACGATGAAGTGGTCACTTTCCGCCTCGCTCGCAGTGCTCCAATCCAACAACACCTCGCGTTCCTTCGCGATCGCATTGAACGCCATCAATTCCACCGGCAGGATCGTGCAATCCAGTGAGGCGCCGGCGCCCAGGTTCCAGGTAAGGCTGAACGATTGGCCGCTCTGCGAATAATTGCTGATGTACAATACATACACCTGATCGACGAGCACGTTGAGGTAACGCACCCATTTATCGCCTGCCGCATTTTCACTTAGATCGGTGGCGGTCATGCTCAATCCCGTGGCACCGCTGGGTGCTGCGTAGGAGCAGCGCAACGGTGTCGTGGTGGGCGGACAGATCGTACCGGTGTTGCTTCCCGGCGGATACGGTCCCCACAACGCGAAATCATAATCATCCGCTGGGTTCGTGGGATTCAGGGTGAAGGCAACAGTACCGGGCGAACTCGGGGAGAACGTATACCACGTGCCTTGTTGCTCGGTGCTGAGAAGACAACCAGCCGTGGTGGTGGTGAGATCGGCGACCGCTCCGGTGCCGTTCGCATTGCTGTTGAAGCTTTGGTTGTTGCAGATGGTGGTGGCACCGATGCAGTCCTCGGGCGGGGCCGGTGGCGGCACACAATCCACGCTGGCCGCATACACGGTACCGGCCGCAGGTGGGGTTCCTGAAGCGAAGAGCAGCCCGCCGCTTTGCGTAAGCGTATATGAATTCTCGTTCTGCCAGCCGCCGGAATTGTTGTAGCTCAACGTGATGGTCTGCCCGATGAACACACCGATCTGCACGGTGTTGGTGGTACCTGTTACGGTGTAGTTCTGGGCGGCACCGCCATTGATGCTCACCGACACATAGGACGATCCCCAGCCATCTCCCCAGGAATCGTTCAGGGTGAGCGTATACACGCAATCTCCTGCGGGTGGGGGAGGCGGTGGCCCGCAGGTGATGTTCGCGCTCCAACCCGGGCGCACGATCGAGTTGTCCGAAGTGAACCAGAGCGTGATGCAACCGCCCACGGGACCGGTGAAGGATGGCGGAAGTGTGGTGCCGGAATACGTAGGCCCTACTTGAGGGGAGGCATTGTTCGGGCCATTATGGATCGAAAGTTCATCCCAATTCGCTTCGGTGCTGAAGCTGGTGAACGTGATCGTCATCACCTGCCCGGCCGGGGGGCAATAGGTCCAGGTGAGATTCTGGTTGTTGCCGTAATTGCCGCCTGCGCCGCCGGTATCGTACACCGTTGTTCCGCAGCCTTGTCCATGGCTTTCCAGCGCGCCTGTGCACAGCACGATCACCAGGGATGCTATGGATGCGGAACGCTTCATGGCCCGTTGCGCTCTTCGTTCGCAGATGTTGGAGCTGGAGTAGCTGCGGATCGCACCGCTTCGCGCGAAGTTGCAGGCTGAACGCTTTCAAATACACCGATGCCGCTGTTGTTCAGATCGGCCAGGAGCTGGACAGGATCCATATCCGTGGTGGAACGGAGTTTCAACAGGTCGCCATCGAACGAGATCATCATGCCTTGATCGAGCGCATGCGCATACTCGATCAGCTGCTTTTGCTCAAAACGATCCAAAGCCCCGGAAGAGGTCTCGCGGAACAGGAAAGTGCGTCCACCTTGAGAAAAACCTTCGGTACAAAAGCAGAATGAAGTGGCTGATACGCTTACGATCAGCGCAACGAGGTATGTCGATCCCGATCGCATCCTGTTGGATCTTCACCTAAAGCTACATCAATATGACGTAGTAGGAAAAGAATAGTTGCCGGGGATGCCGGACTACCACAGTAAATTTTTCGTGTCAGCGATCCGAGGCGAACGTGTCACCCATGCTTAGATCACCGGTCTCGTAACCCCGGCGGAACCAGTACATGCGCTGCTCCGAAGTTCCGTGCGTAAAGGATTCGGGGACCACATGGCCCTGGGTCTGCTTCTGTATCCGATCGTCGCCGATCGCGTTGGCAGCGCGAAGGGCTTCCTCTATATCACCTTCTTCGAGCAGATCCTTGCGTGCTGTGTGGTGGGCCCAAACACCGGCAAGGAAATCAGCCTGCAGTTCGAACCGAACCGAATAGGCATTGTACTCTTCCTTGCTGATCCCGCGCGCACGCAGCTGTGCCATCTTCTCCGTGGTGCCCATCAAGGTCTGCACGTGGTGACCGACTTCATGCGCCACCACGTATGCCATGGCGAAATCACCCGGTGCGCCGAAACGTTCCCTCAATTCATTATAGAACGAAAGATCGATGTAGAGCTGCTGATCGCCGGGGCAGTAGAATGGCCCGCTGGCGCTGCTCGCTGATCCGCATGCGCTTTGTACCGCTCCGGAGAACAGCACGAGCGTGGGCTCGGCATAATCACGGCCCGCGCGGGCGAATTGTTCGTTCCAAACATCCTCGGTCTCCTTGAGCACCACGCTCACGAACTGCGCCATCTCATCTTCGGCGGCTTTTTCCTCGGGTGATAATTCCCGTGCCTGGGGTGCCTGTAATTGGGAGATGTCCACATCGCCGCCGAGGAACACATTGATCAGGAGAACGATCACCCCGATGATCCCGCCACCCACGGCCATGGGGCCTGCCATGCCGCGCCGATCCTGCACATTGCCGCTACCTTGTCTGCCACGCCAACGCATGTGTTGCTCGTTCTTGTTCGTTGATGGATCGATCAGGCGCTCACGGCCTCACGTGCATGGAGCCAGTCAAGCGCTTTTTTCATGTCCGTGAGATCGGCGACCTTGAAGGTGAGCTTCCCGCCCACTTTGCGGAACGATCGGGCCACGCTGGTCTGGTTGAAGTAATCCTTCGAATGGATGATCGCCATTTTCTCCAGCGGCGTTGCGAAGAGCTTGGGGAACCAATGTTCGTTCGCCCATGTTTCATCTGCTTGCAGTATCGCCGTCATACCGCGCAGATCGGCGAGCCAGAGGTGCACATCGTGCCTTGCAACGAAATTCACTGCAAGTTCAAGGCTGCTGCGGTATTGCGAACTGGTGGCGTGGCCGTTCCATTCAAGATGGATCAGCCGTTCATCGGGTGAATAGGTCATCAACAGGAACGGCTCATGCAGCAGCACTTTATCCCTGCTGCGGTCCCTTTCGATCAACTCCTCCTTTGGATCCATGTGCATAAAATTACGATGATGCGACCCCGGTATCTTTGGATCGATGCCCGAGATCGATCATATTGTTTTTCCCGTGCTCACCACAACACGGTGTGTGCTGCGAAAACCCGGCCAAAGGGATGTTGAACAAATGTACCGGTTACGTTCCGATGCGCGGGCGATGGGTGCGATCGGAAGATCGGTGGCCACATCCATTGATGAAGCGCGTGAACTGCTCGATCGGATGGGAACCTCATGGAATGAAGGCAACGCGATCGCGTGGGCGATCACATTGAAGGATGATGATGACAGGCTGATCGGAACGATCGGGTTCCACCGGCTGATGAAGGAACATTTCCGCGCCGAGATCGGTTACATGCTCCACCCGGACCACTGGCGCAAAGGCATCATGGGCGAAGCGCTGGAGGCCGTGGTGGATCACGGTTTTTCGAGGATGGGTCTTCATTCGATCGAAGCGAACACCGATCCGCGGAACACGCCTTCCAATTCACTCCTCAAGAAACATGGATTCAAGCAGGAAGGTCTGCTTAAGGAGAACTTTTATCGCAATGGTGAGTTCCTGGATACGGCCATCTGGTCCAGGATCAACGACCGTGCAACGGATGCAGGCTCGCAGGAATGATCAGGCGATCGATCGCTTCTCATCAACGGTGTTCAGTACTTCGAGGATCGCATCGCGGGTGATCGGTTTCACCAGGTGCCGATCGAACCCGGCCGCTTCCGCTTGCTCCTTGTCCGCCACCTGGCCCCAGCCGGTGAGGGCCACCATGTAAATGTCCGATCCATTCGGCATGGACCTTATCCGTCTGCAGGTCTCGTAACCATCCATGCCGGGCATGCCGATATCCATGAAGATCACGTGCGGCCGCGCGATCTGCAGGCCTGAGATCGTAGTATTGCCGCTATGCAGGGGGTGCGCTTCGTGACCGAGCTTGTTCAGCATCAAGGCCAGTGAGATCGCCGATTCCTCATTGTCATCCGTAACGATGATCCGCAATTTGCGGCCGTTCGCCGCAGCCGGCTGCCCTGTTTCGGTACTTGTGAGCGGGGCAGCGGTGAGCGGAAGTTTCACGGTGAAGGTCGAACCATGATCGCGGCCGAGTGAATCCACCTTGATGGTGCCGCCATGCATCTGCACCAGCTGTTTCACGATGCTGAGGCCGATACCCAACCCGCCATGTTTGCGCGTGAGCGCCGATTCGAGCTGGGAGAACATGTCGAACACGCGATCGAGCTTATCCGGCTCGATGCCGATGCCCGTATCGGTGACCGAAACCAGCACATGGCCGTTCTTCACCGTGCTTTCCAGCGTGATCACGCCGCCCGGATCGGTGTATTTGGCCGCATTGTTCAGCAGGTTGTTGAAGATCTGCGTGAGCCGTGTGCTGTCGCCTTCGAGCCAGAGCGGTTCGTTCACCAGCTTCACTTCAAGGTGGTGCTTCTGCTGATCCATCAAGGGCCGGGTCGCTTCCACGGAAGCGGCAAGGATCTCGCGCAGATCGACCGTGGACCTTCTCAGTTCGATCACACCGCGGCTCACCCGGCTCACATCCATCAGGTCGTCCACCAGATGCACCATGTGCCTGAGCTGCCGATCCATCATCTCACGCGCCTGTGCGGCGAGTACGGGATCATCCGCGGCCATTTCCATCAACTGCAGCGCGTTGCTCAACGGTGCGAGCGGGCTGCGCAGTTCATGGGCGAGGGTCGCGAGGAATTCGTCCTTCCGCCGATCGGCTTCCTTCAAGGCCGCCACCGCCGCTTTTCGATCGGTGATGTCCTCCACGTGCATCAGCAGGTGCCGCGCTCCGCCGATCACCACGAACCTGCCGTTGATCAATACATCCTTCACCCGGCCGGTGGGATGCGCCAACCGCACCTCCTCATCGATGAGCTGGCCTTCGCGCCTCAGATGCTCGCCAAGCCGCTCGCGTTCCTTCTCCTCGTGGAACATTTCGGTCATCAACGCAGGGCGCGCCTTCAATTCCTCAAGGCTGCGGCCGCACAGGCGCAGGAATGCGGGGTTCGCGTCCAGTACGATCGAATAGGACTCATCGGTGAGCACCGCGCCGATCGGTGAACTGTTGAAGATGGTGGTGAATTTCTCCTCGCTTTCACGAAGCTGATCCATCGCCCGGCGTTGCTCGGTCACATCGCGCGCCACTTTGGAAGCACCAACGATCCTGTTGCGCTGGTCGCGGATCGGCGACACGGTGATCGATACGTTGATGCGCCGGCCGTTCTTGTGCGCACGGATCGTTTCAAAATGATCGATCCTCTGGCCGCTGCGCAATCGCTCCAGGATATCCTGTTCCTCGTGGTGGTATTCCTGTGGGATCAGCTTCAGGATCGACTGGCCGATCATCTCATCCGCGGAATACCCGAAAATGCGCTCAGCGCCCTTGTTCCAGCTGGTCACTATGCCGTTGAGGTCCTTGCTCACGATCGCATCGTCCGAGGATTCCACGATGGCCGAAAGCCGGCTTTGGATCGCACTGTTGCGCAGATCGCCGCTGATGTCGCGCGCCACTTTCGAAGCCCCGATCACCTGGCCCAGCTCGTTCTTGATCGGCGAAAGTGTGAGCGAAATATCGATCACACGGCCATCCTTGCGGCGGCGCCTGGTCTCGTAATGATCGATGCGCTCGCCATTGCGGACCTTTTCCTGGATCTCATCCTCCTCCCCATGCAATTCGTCCGGGATCAACATCTTCACCGATCTGCCGATCACTTCCTCCCGCGTGTACCCGAAGATCTTCTCAGCGCTTTTGTTCCAACTGGTGATATTCCCGTTCAGGTCCTTCCCGATGATCGCATCGTCGGACGAGGCTACGATGGCGCGGTAATGTTCGCTGCCGGAATAAAGGTCCTTGAACAGCGCACGGTATTCCGCCAGTTTCCCGATCAGTTCATCATAGTTAAGGTGTTGGCTTGATCGTGCCTCTTCCATTGGATCGGTGGGCTTCAATGGGGTTGGGTCGGGAACGGAAGTGTTGCGAAAACTCCACAGCTTCCCCGTTCCGTGGGTTCCACGAAAGGGGTCTGAGTTGAATTTCGCGTTGATGTTCAGGATCGGGGCATAGGCTCACCAATACCGAGCCAACGACTTTACAGATCGTACGCGCCGGCCGCTTCAGGTTGGTGCAACACCTTTTCGATCTTCAATTTCGCCAGGCCGGAAGGGATCTGCCATTCCACCTGATCGCCTTCCCTGAAACCGATCAATGCGGTGGCGATCGGGGAGAAAATGCTGATCTTCTTCTGCTTCACATCGGCCTCCTCGGGATACACCAGTTCCAGTTCCATGGTGCGATCGGAATCGAGGTAGCGCAGCAACACTTTGGAATGCATGGTGACCACGCCCGGCGGGATCTGCTCGGGCTCCATCAATTCAGCCTTCTCAAGTTCCTTCAACAAGGCCGAAACCTCGGGCGGAACGGGCGCACCGGACCGGCGCAATTGAACGATGCGTTCACGGATGCGCGAATTGTCCAGCGAATTGATGATGATCTGGGCCATGGGATGAGCTCGGTATTGGTAAAGTGGCAGCGCGGCCTTCCCGGTTGTTCGGAAAGGCCGCGCTACAAGTGCAAAGATAATGCTTTTCGGATCGGGATGAAGGATCTGTGTTGTGGCAAGGATGATCCGTAAAAGGCAACGCTGTGCCTGATCTGTCGTCTATCGATCATGGATCAGGCATCACAAAGGAGGTTTTGTTTTTCGGGCTCATTGATACTTCTTCTGACCATTTTGTTGACCAAAACGGATCGCGTCCACGCTCAGGCTTGGGTGCAGAGGGCTGATATTGGTTATGTCGTACCTAATGGTATGCACCCACGAAAGAATGCTACTTCTTTTGTTATTGGCGATCATGCGTTTCTTACGTGCGGTATCGATCTGAATCATACTGATCGTACCGAAACATGGCGGTACGATCCCTTAACCGATCGATGGGAAAGCCGGCTGGCCTTTGCGGGTGTAGCAAGGTGCCATGCAGCATCGTTCACCATAAATGATATCGGTTACGTCTTTGGTGGAGCTCCCTACTGGCAGCAGACGTACTTCAATGATCTATGGGCATACGATCCAGTTATGGACGAATGGACACCAAAGGCATCCCTTCCGGTTACTGGCAGATCCAGAGCGACCGGTTTTTCCATGAATGGTAAAGGGTATATCTGCTCTGGTTACGATGGAAGCATGTTATCTGAATTGTGGGAATATGATCCCGCGACTGACTCATGGACCCAGCTACCCGATCTCGCGGGTCCCGCCCGCAGATCTGCGGTTTCATTCGTGTTGGACAATAAAGCCTATGTAGCCACGGGAAGAACTTCGTCAGGAGATATCGGTGACCTATGGGAATTCGATCCCGTTGCAGGAAGTTGGTCGCAGAAGGCATCTCTGCCAATAATTCGTAGTGAAGCGGTAAGTTTTACAGTTGGGGGATATGCATATATAGGGAGCGGAACAGTCGGAAATTCTGGCGAGGGTACAGATGACCTTTGGCGATACGATCCGGTTTTGGATGAATGGTCCCAGGCAAG
>JAEZDL010000227.1 GCA_023418095.1 Bacteroidota bacterium | reverse complement strand
CATTCAGGATGCCTGGATCGAAGGTGATCCGTACGATATCCTGTGCCCCCGGACAGGTCCCGTTGTTCGTGGTGGAAAGCATCAGGTCCACGAAACCCGCATTGATCTCGTTCTGCGTGGGCACATATGTGGCGTTCAACGCCGTATTGGTGGGTTGATATTGGCCGGCGCCACCGCTCCAGATCCCGGTGGAAACCCCGGTGACCGATCCAGAAAGTTGTACCGGACCGACCGTGCCACAGACCAATATGTCCGAACCAGCAAAGGCCTGTATGGGCTGAAGGAATTGCGTAACTGTAACCGTTGCTGTGGTGGGCGGACAGTTGGTCGCATCGGACATCGAGACCGTGTAGGTGCCCGGGCCAACGAAGATCCCAGCCGTGGTCGCTCCGTTGTTCCAAGTGAAGGAATAGGGGGGAAGACCTCCGCTACCAACAGCTGTGATGGTGGTTCCAGCAGATCCGAAACAGACCGTTGGTGTTGTCGGTACGATCGAAACAGCCAGCGTGGAATAGAAATTCACCCTTACCGTATCGCAGAAAGGCATGTTGCTGCACGGGCTCAATGCCAGTCCACAGACCTGGTAATCAACGAAAGCCGGATATCCTGCCTGCCCGGTGACACCGGTATTCTCGCAAGTAGGACAAGAAAGGTAATTGTTGTATTGCCCGGCGGTTCCCGGGAAAATGCTTGTCCATTGCACGGTGCCAGGGGCGAAACCACTGGAGGTAAGGTTTCCGATGCAGCCTTCACTCACCGAGATAGGCGGACCGGCAGCAGGATCGGGTATTGACGTGATGCAATATTGATTGTCGTTGTTACCGGGTTTGCAGAAGGTAAGAATGTGTGGACCCACGCCATCGAGGCAGATGGGTGTACCTACAGCTTGTGGGGGACCGCAATTGATCTGGTAGAACATCGATCCACCCGGCACGGCACCGGCACAGACCTGGAAGTTGATCCCCTGCGCGTTCGGGTGCAAGGTGATCTCGAAACGCAGGCAACGATCGTTACCGGAAACTCCGCAACAGTACCCGTTCCTGATCACAGGCGGGCTGAGGTAGGTGGCGGTGGGCGAACTTGAAAGATCTACGACCAGGTTGGGAACCGTACCATCACATTGTGCCGAAACCTCCGAAAGGCCGGTCCAGGTGAACAAGGTCACCAGGAGTAACTTTCCTAAATGGTTCTGCATGAGATGTGACATGAGCGCTGCACATTTTTTACGCGGGGTTTTGGAAAAGGTTGAAGGCTTGTTGAACCGATCGACAGAAAGTGGAAACGAGCAGGTGAATATTGGGAACATGGCGGACGGAGGTTGCGTGAGGGGGCGAAGCGGCAGCCCGGCGCAGCAGCGGTGATGGCGTGGCGGCAGGCGAGGAGGCCAGCCCAAGCGGGACCCCGCAGCGCCAGCCACGGCTACCGGTGCAAGCCGGCTACAGCGGAGCACCCGGCCCCGCCTTTGCTGAAGCTCGGCGGAGCGAAGCCCGCTGGCATGAAGCAATTGCGGGGACACGCCCTGCAAAGCGAACACGCACTCGTTAACTTTGCCGCCTGCGCTCCAAAGGCGCGATACACAGCATGTTCGAGAATTTGAGCGACAAGCTTGAAAGAGCTTTCAAGGTACTGAAAGGCCAGGGCCAGATCACGGAGATCAACGTGGCGGAAACGATGAAGGAAGTGCGGCGTGCGCTTCTTGATGCCGACGTGAACTTCAAGACCGCGAAGGATTTCACCGATCGGGTGAAGCAGAAGGCGATCGGCCAGAACGTGCTCACCGCCGTAAGTCCAGGCCAATTGCTGATCAAGATCGCGCACGACGAGCTTGCCGCGTTGATGGGAGGGAAGATCGAAACGATCAACCTCACCGGCAATCCCACCGTGATCCTGATGAGCGGATTGCAGGGATCGGGTAAGACCACCTTCAGCGGAAAGCTCGCGAACCACCTGAAGAAGAAAGGCCGGAAGCCATTGTTGATCGCGGCGGACGTGTATCGCCCTGCGGCGATCGATCAGCTCGAAACGCTCGGAAAACAACTGGAGATCGAAGTCTTCAGCGAGCGTGAGAACAAGGATCCGGTGAAGATCGCGCAGAACGGGATCGCGCATGCGAAAGCCAAAGGCCTGAACCTGGTGATCGTGGATACCGCCGGACGCCTTGCGATCGATGAGGCGATGATGGACGAGATCGCGCGGATCAAGAAGGCCATCCAGCCGCAGGAAACCTTGTTCGTGGTCGATTCCATGACGGGCCAGGACGCGGTGAATACAGCGAAGGCGTTCAATGAACGATTGAACATCGATGGCGTGGTGCTCACCAAGCTGGATGGTGATGCGCGCGGTGGTGCAGCGCTTTCGATCCGCAGCGTGGTGGACAAGCCGATCAAGTTCATCGGCACCGGCGAGAAGATGGAGGCGCTGGATGAGTTCCATCCCGATCGGATGGCAGGCCGGATCCTGGGCATGGGCGATGTGATCTCACTCGTGGAGCGCGCCCAAATGCAATTCGATGAGAAGGAAGCGCGTGAATTGCAGAAGAAGATCGCGAAGGATCAATTCGGTTTCGATGACTTCCTCAACCAGATCCAGCAGATCAAGAAAATGGGGAACATGAAGGACCTGATCGGAATGATCCCGGGAGTGGGCAAAGCGATCAAGGACCTGGACATTCCTGATGATGCGTTCAAAGGGATCGAATCGATCATCGGCAGCATGACCCCCGCGGAACGTCGCGATCCATCGATCATCAACGGATCACGTCGCCAGCGGATCGCGAAAGGAAGCGGAAAGGATGTTTCCGAAGTGAACAAGCTGCTTAAGCAGTTCGACGAAACGCGCAAGATGATGAAGCTGATGGGCGATAAGACCAAGATGCAGAACATGATGCGCCAGATGCAACAGATGCAGGGGATGAAACGGTAGTCGATCAGAAGATCAGATGATGAGATGATCAGATGATCGGCCGTAGGTCTTGAATGATCATCATCAGTGATGCGTTCATACGTATTGAATGATTATCTTTGTCGTATAAAAAGGTTGCCATGGACGCCAAGATCACCCTCAGCTTCGATCAGGAGGTCATCTCCAAAGCGAAGGAATTCGCGGCGCAGAACAACATCAGCGTCTCGCGCCTTATGGAGTTCCTTTTGAGCAAGGCCGTCAGCCGGAACTACCGCAGCTTGGATGAGCTTCCCGTCTCCGATTG
>JAEZDL010000216.1 GCA_023418095.1 Bacteroidota bacterium | reverse complement strand
CCATAATTGGGGCGACGCGCCTCACCGCGTGATAGATCGCCTTCATGTTCACTGCGGTGATAAGATCGAACGTCTCCTCGTCGACGTCGAGCAGCGACCCCTTCCGGTGGGTGAAGCCGGCATTGTTCATCATGATGTCGACGCGGCCGAATGCCTTCATCGCGGTCTCGATCATTTCATCGAACTCGATCGCGAGGCCGACATCTGTCTGAACGGGCACTGCGGCATCGCCGATTTCGCGCGCCACCCGCTCTGCGCCCTTGATGTTGATGTCGGCGACGACGACTTTCGCGCCTTCCTCGGCGAAGCGCCGGGCGATCCCTTCGCCGAACCCCGCCGCAGCGCCGGTCACGATCGCCACCTTGTTATGCAGGCGTCCCCTGCCGCTCTCATCAATCGTCGTCATTCTCTCATCCAGTTTCGCGGCCCGGGACTAAGCCGATACGGCGGGTTCACCCGTGCCGGAACACCACGGTCTTGGTCGCGCTCATGTCGTAAAGCGCCTCGAAACCCTTTTCGCGGCCGTGTCCTGATTTCTTGAAGCCGCCGAACGGCAGTTCGACACCGCCGCCAGCGCCGTAGGCGTTCACGAAGACCTGGCCGGCCCGCACGCGCTTGGCGACGCGGTGCTGGCGCGCTCCGTCATTCGTCCACACACCGGCAACGAGGCCGAACTCGGTACCGTTTGCGAGCGCGATGGCCTGCTCCTCTCCCTCAAAGGGGAAGAGCGACAACACCGGTCCGAAAACTTCTTCCTGGGCGAGAGCCGCGTCCGGATCGACAGCGCCGAAAAGTGCCGGCGCCACGTAATATCCTGCGGCGGGCGCGTCGTTCGCGACCGATCCGCGAGCGAGCAGCGGAATGCCGGCCTCCTCGGCGGCAGCGATGAAGCTGGCGACGCGATCGCGCTGCCGCGAATTGATCATTGGTCCGAGATCGAGGTCGGCCTCATGCGGACCCGCAACGAGCTTGGAGAAGCGCTCGGCGAGCGCCGCCGCAACCGTGTCGTAGATGGGCTTTTCGATCAGGATGCGGCTGCCTGCGGAGCACGTCTGTCCGCCATTCTGGATGATCGCGTTCACGAGGTAGGGCAGCGCCCCCTCGATGTCGGCGTCGGCAAAGACGATCTGGGGCGACTTGCCGCCAAGCTCCATGGTAACGCCGCGGTTGTTGATCGCTGCCGCCTGCTGGATCGCGGTGCCGGTGAGCGTCGAGCCGGTGAAGGTCACGTAGTCGACGCCAGGATGGGCGGACAATGCGGCTCCCGCATCGCGGCCGTAGCCGGTGATCACGTTGAAGACGCCCTCTGGGATGCCGGCTTCGAGGGCGAGTTCTGCGATACGGAGGGTGGAAAGCGAGGCGTCCTCTGCGGGCTTCACGACCAGCGTGTTGCCCATCGCGAGCGCTGCGCCCGCGACCCGGGCAAGGATCTGCATCGGGTAGTTCCAGGGGATGATGCCGGCGACCACGCCATGCGGTTCCCGCAGGGTCAGAGCCGTGTAGCCGTCAAGGAAGGGAATCGTGTCGCCGTGGATCTTGTCGGCAGCGCCGCCGTAGAATTCGTAGTAGCGGCTCGTCGCGGCAACGTCCGCCTTGCCTTGCCTCACGGGCTTGCCGGTATCGCGCGATTCCAGTGCCGCGAGTTCGTCGCCGTGCTTCTCGATCAGGAGGCCCAGCCGCGTGAGCATGCGTCCGCGCTCGAAAGCGGGGGTGCGGCTCCAGGGACCGGAATCGAACGCCGTGCGCGCGGATTGCACTGCGCGATCGACGTCGGCGGCACCCGAGGCGGGTATCGACGCGAAGACCTCGCCATCCGAAGGGCAGGCGACATCGATCCGCTCACCCGAAAGTGCATCCTGCGCCCTTCCGTCTATGACGTTCATCATGGCGCGGCCCTGCGCGACGGTCGTCGAAAGATGCGAACCCATGTGTGACTCCTGCGCCAGGCTACCAGCAGGAACATATTGCATTGCAAAATGAACCTGCGCCTATTTCGTGAAAACGCGGTGCGCCGGCCAAGTCAAGCGAACCCGCATCAAACCTTTGCCGGCGACAAGCCACTGGCGTCGTTAAATCGATTAGATTATATGCCTTCCGCTCCCCGATTCGGATCATTGCCATGACAAGCCAGACCATCCCGGTTGAACCGTTCGACTTCATCGTGTTCGGCGGCACCGGCGACCTGTCGGAGCGCAAGCTGCTGCCGGCGCTGTATCACCGCCAGCGCGACGGCCAGTTTTCCGAGCCGACCCGCATCATCGGCACGTCGCGCGCCAAGCTGACGGACGAAGAGTTCCGGGAATTCGCCCGCAAGGCGATCAAGGAGCATGTCCAGAAGGAATATATCGACAAGGCCGAGGTCGACAAATTCATCGGCAGGCTGAGCTACGTTCCCGCCGACGCGATGAGCGGCGCCGGTTTTGACGACCTGAAGAAGAAGATCGGCGGCAGCAAGGCGATCCGCGCCTTCTACCTCGCGGTCGCGCCGGCGCTGTTCGGCAAGATCGCCGAGCAGTTGAAGAAGCACGACGTGATTTCGGAGAACTCGCGCATCGTGGTGGAGAAGCCGATCGGCCGCGACCTCGCCTCGGCAAAACAGCTCAACGACGAGATCGGCGCGGTGTTCGGCGAGCACCAGATCTTCCGCATCGACCACTATCTCGGCAAGGAGACGGTGCAGAACCTGATGGCGCTGCGTTTCGGCAATGCGCTGTTCGAGCCGCTGTGGAACTCGGCGCATATCGACCATATCCAGATCACCGTGGCCGAGACGGTCGGCCTCGAGGACCGCGTCACCTACTACGACACGGCCGGCGCGCTGCGCGACATGGTGCAGAACCACATCCTGCAGCTGCTCTGCCTCGTCGCCATGGAGCCGCCCTCCTCGCGCGACGCCGACGCGGTGCGCGACGAGAAGCTCAAGGTGCTGCGGGCGCTGAAGCCGGTCGACGAGCACAATGTCGCCGCTCTCACCGTGCGCGGGCAA
>JAEZDL010000207.1 GCA_023418095.1 Bacteroidota bacterium | reverse complement strand
ACCTAACGATCATAAGCACCAACTTCGGAGTACAGGGCAACGCGCATAGTGAATATCTGGGGCCGCTAGCCGAGCAGGGTGCGATCGGGCTGGTGCTGATGGTCGCGCTTGTTGTGATCACCACGGTGATCACGCTTCGCCTCTACGCACGCATGCCCAGGGGCAGGGATCGCGCCTTGCTGATGGCCGTTTACCTCGGCCTGGTCACCTATTATCTGCATGGTGCGCTCAACAACTTTCTGGATACGGACAAGGCATCCGTGCCCTTCTGGGCTTTCACTGCGCTAGTGGTACTGCTCGATCTGAAGTATCCGGCTCAGCCGAAATTGCAGGCCAGCACGGCGATATCATCCAGGTAGGCATTGCCGCCGCGATGCGTTTCGAACGCCGTGCGCAACGCCTGGATCACATCGGCCGGTCCCTGCGCCGCATTCTCCACGAGAACGGTTCTCAACGGTTCGGTTTCGAAGGAATTCCCATCCGCATCCTCCTGCTCCACAAGTCCATCGGTGTAGCAAAGAATTGTTGTCTGGGCGGGGAGAGATATCGACCCATGTTTCAGGAATGGAAGCTTCGGCATCATTCCCAGTGCGATGCTTCCGTCATGCAATGGTGTGATCGCGCCATTGCTGAACATCAGCGGATCGTTGTGCCCCGAATTGATGAACTCAAGTTGCCTCGTGCGCAGATCCATGCGGCCGATGAACAGGGTGATGAAGCGCTCACCGCGCGCGTTGGCATAGACCCGCTCGTTCAGATCGTGCACCAGGTCCGCGAGCGGAACATTGGCGTGGCGGGCCAGTGCGCGCAGGCTCGCCTGGAAGTTGCTCATGAGCAGTGAAGCCGCGATCCCCTTGCCGCTCACATCGGCCACGCAGAACACGATCACATCGGGATCGGTGTGGAACAGATCGTAATAATCCCCACCCACCTGGCGGTGCGGCTGGTACCAGCCAGCGGCATTCACGCCGGTGGATCGGGGCAGATCGCGTGGGATCAGCATCGCCTGCATCTCAGCGGCCAGTTCGAGTTCGCGCCGATCGCGTTCCTGCAGGAGCTCCTGCCGTGCGAGCCGCCTGTTCTCCATCGCCACCACGATCAGGTTGGTAAGCGTCTGGATGAAATTGAGGTGCTTCACCGCCGGGCTCATGCCCTGTTCCTCTTCATCGATATCGCCGATAAGAAGGAAGGCCAGCGGCCGCTCGCGATGGTACACCGGCACCGCGACATCGAAAGCTCCAAGACTACCGGCCGTCTCCGATCCGATCAATTGTATATCCCTGTAGCGGCCGAACGCATGTTCAACATCCACCTCGGCACTGTGATCGCCCGCACCGTAGGAGAGGGCACATTGCCAGCCATCGGAATTCACGAAGAGCGTGAGCCGGGTTATGCCCAATTGCTCCTTCATGATCGAAGCGTACAGATGCAACAGGTCTGATTGCTCGACGCTGTTGTTGATGGATCGGGAGACCTCCAGGAGCGCGCGCAGCTGGAATTCCTTCAGGTCCAACTTATCGGTGATGCGCTTCAGCCGGGGCATCTAGTCATCCTTCAGTTTCCTCACCAGTTCGGGCAGCCTTCCCATGAGGGCGGCCTCCCGCATCTTCTGTTTCCATTCACCTGCGGGCGAACCAAAATACGTACGGCCACCTTCCAGCGAAGAGACCGCTCCGCTCTGGCCGAGCAGCACCGCGCCCTTCCCGATCGTGATCTTGCTGGGAATGCCCACCTGGCCCCAGAGCGTAACATCATCCTCTATCAGGCAGGCGCCGCTGATGCCCACGTGGGATGCGATAAGGCACCGTTCGCCAATGATCGTATCGTGGCCCACCTGCACATGATTATCGATCTTGGTGCCTTTGCCGATCCTGGTATCCGCGGTAACACCCCGATCGATGGTGCAGAGCGATCCTATTTCCACGTCATCGGCGATCGCCACACTGCCGCCGGGTACCATCTTCTCGTAGCCGGCCGCGCGTTTCTTGTAATAGAACGGATCACCACCGATCACCGTGTTGGCATGAATGATCACACGGTCGCCGATGGAAGTGTTCTCGTAGATCACCACGCCGGGCATGATCACGCAATCGCGCCCGATCGTTACGTTGGCCCCGATCACAACGCTTTGATGCACCTCGGTACCTTCACCGATCGCCGGCTCTGGTGCGGAAAAACCCTTCCGCGGCATGAAGTGCTGCACCAGGCGGTTGAAATCCGTACAAGGATCGGCACTTATGATCAGTGCCTTACCTGCCGGCGGATCCAAGGCCTTGTCGATGAGGATCGTAGTGGCCGCACTGTTGAGCGCCTTGGCATAGTACTTCGGGTGGTCCACGAATACCAGATCGCCCTCGCCTACACGATTGATCTCATTGAGCCCTGAAACCACACGTTCCTTGTTCCCGATCACCTCCGCACCAAGCAGCGTAGCGATCGCCGAAGCGGTGGGTTTATGGGCGAGTTCCAAGGTTGCTCGGTTGGGGGATAAAGTTAGGCGCCGATGCGCAGGGTGAAAGTTCTGCCGGTTAAGGCTGATCCCGATCATGATGGGCATCATTTATTGTAAGAAGGAGGCGTTGATAACCATGCGTAAGCGCAGGTCATGTCTTTGAAATGCGCACTGGATCTTATTCGGATCAGGTGAAGATCGAGACCGTGGACCATGTGTACGAACGCCGCACCAGATCACAGGTTGTTGATGGTTTACGAGCCGAAGTTTCTGCGGTTCTTTCAGGCGCGGTTCGAGAAGTTGCCTGTTGTGGAAGATATGGGAGAGCCGGAGGTTGGGCGGATGGTGGTTTGAGTGCAACCAGCACCGGGCTATTCGCTGCAAAGCCGCACTCCTCGTTCCTCATCGCTTGCGGGTTTTCCGCTTCTATCCCTTGCGCGCTGGCGCATGGGAGGGTGATCTGGGCATGGACGAAAAGCATTTTTCAAATTGGATCCAATATCTTCCGCATCCCATGCTTACCACAGAAGCCCCGTCCACAGAAGCCATTGCCATTCCCGACTTTCAATCCATCATGCGGCCATTGCTGGAGTCGATGGCGGATGGAACACCGAAGGACACCAAACAGTCGTTGAATGAAATGCTCAGGCATTTCGGATTGGGCGAGGATGCCTTGAAGGTGTATGTTGCCTAGCGGCCAGCCGAAGATGACCAACCGCGTGGCGTGGGCTAAATCGCACATGAAAGCGGCAGGGCTATTGGAATCACCCAAGCGTGGAGTCTATAAGATAACTCCAATCGGTGTCGCTCTTCTGAAGCGGCATCAAGGTCCGATCAACCTTGCAGTTCTCAATCAGTTCCCTGGTCACCAGGTCTTCACATCACCGAGGAATGAACAAGTACCAAAGGTGCAGGAGATCAAAGCTGAGACTTCCGAAGGTGAAATGACCCCTGAAGAGCACATCGAGTTCGGGCACGATCAGTTGAGGCGTCAACTTGCGGTGGAATTGTTGGACAAGGTGAAGACGGCTTCGCCACAGTTCTTCGAGCAACTGGTAGTGGAACTGTTGGTAGCGATGGGTTACGGTGGTTCACGTGCCGATGCCGGACAAGCTGTTGGCCGCGGCGGCGATGGTGGCATCGATGGTATCATCAAAGAAGACAAGCTCGGACTGGATGCGATATACATCCAAGCCAAGCGATGGGATGGCAGCGTTGGACGGCCGGAGATCCAGAAGTTCGCGGGTGCACTTCAGGGTGTGCGTGCACGCAAGGGCATCTTCATCACTACCTCCTACTATACGCCAGATGCCAAGGACTATGTGCGCAACATCGATAGC
>JAEZDL010000118.1 GCA_023418095.1 Bacteroidota bacterium | reverse complement strand
ACCGCACCATCCTGATCACGGCGGGCGTGCTGGCCACGCTTTTCCTCTTCCAGGCGTACATGCACTGGTACGTGTATCGCGACCTGAAGCAGATGGGCGAATTCAGCTGGTGGCGCGAAGCACCGGTTCCCTACCTGAATTTCCTCTTCTGGGCGCTGCTCACACCGCTGGTCTACTCCATCCTGCGCAAATGGCCGTTCAACGAAAGACCGGTCCTGAAAGTACTGCTCACGCATCTCGGCCTCAGCCTGCTGATCGCCATGTTCCATGAGATGGTCACCTCGGCGATCTATTATTCGATCCTTGTGCGGATCGGTGATTTCGACTTCAACGATCCGGTGTACCGAAGCTGGGCGATGAGCTCCTTGCCGCCGGCCATCTTCACCCGCACCATGGAATACTGGGTATTGATGGGCGTACTGATCGCCCTGGACAATGCACGCATGCGGCGCGAGGAACACGAACAATTGCTGAAGCTGCGCACCGAGTTGCAGATCAGCCAGCTGAATGCATTGAAGAAACAACTGCAACCGCATTTCCTATTCAACACGCTGAACACGGTGAGTGCGCTGATGGATTCCAACATCAACGATGCGCGCCGTGTACTCAGTCGCCTGGGCCAATTGCTGCGCGTAACGCTGGAAAAAACGCAACGTGACAAAGTGCCGCTGGAGCGGGAGATCGATCACGTTGCGAATTATCTGGGTATCGAAGCGATGCGGTTCCGCGATCGATTGCAAGTGGAGTATCTCGTGCCGGGCGAGCTTGGTCACGCCCAGGTTCCGAGCATGGTCCTGCAACCACTGGTGGAGAACGCGATAAAGCACGGACCCGATGACAGCACAAGCCCTGTGGAGATCACGGTGCGCGCCGAGCGCCATGGCGAACGATTGAAGCTTGCCGTTTCTGATAACGGGAAAGGCTGCACCGATGTCGGCAAAGTGATGCTCAACGGCGGGATCGGGTTGAAGAACGTGAGCGAACGGCTACGGCTGCTCTACGGCGATGAGGCCACTTTTTCTATCGATGACCGCAACGGTCGTGGCTTCAACGTAGAACTCAGCTTTCCATTGGACTTCAAGGATAACGGAAGATGAAACACATTCGTACCATCATCGTGGATGATGAACCTGTTGCACGTGAGCGGATCGCACGATTGCTCGCCCAAGATCCGGAGATCGAGGTATTGACCGAGTGCCGCAATGGGCATGAAGCGATCGAAGCGGTGATGAAACACCGGCCCGATCTGATGTTCCTCGATGTGCAGATGCCCCATGTCACCGGCTTTCAGGTGATGGAACAATTGCATCAGCAGAACGGACGCGAACGCGTTCCCTTCGTTGTCTTCGTCACGGCGCACGATCAGTATGCGCTGAAGGCCTTCGATGTGAACGCTGTGGATTATCTGCTGAAGCCTTACGACGACGAACGTTTCTTCTCTTCACTCGACAAGGCGAAACGCTTCATCGACATGCGCCTGAACAGCAAGCTCACCGGAAAGCTGATGGACCTGATGCGTGAACATCTGCACGCCAACAGTGACTACACGGAAACATTCGTGATCAAGGAAAAAGGCCGCGAGCACAAGGTGGAAGCATCGAACGTGATCTACCTGCGCGCCGAAGGGAATTACCTCTGCCTTCAATTGAAGGATCGGCATTTCCTGTACCGGATGACCATGAACGCAGTGGAATCCGAGCTCGATCCATCGCGCTTCCTGCGGATCCATCGCAGCTACATCGTGAACGTGGCGCATGTGCGCAACGCGCGTTACAGCGGCAACAACGAATTCATCTTCACCATGGCCAACAACGAACGGATCGTGAGCGGCCGCAGCTACAAGGAACAGATCGCGAAAGCGCTGCAGGAGCAGGTTGTGTGAGAAGGCTGAAGGTTGAAGGCTGAAAGTTGCGATCAAAGGTCAACTTCCCAACTCCTCAACGACCTCAACTCCCAACTCTCCCACGATCACATCCCGCAATTGCAGGGTTGCGAGAAATAGATCTTCGCACGCGGCAACAACTCCTGGATCCGATCCATCTCGGGTTGTTCCATCTGGATCACGCGCAGGTCCATGAAGCGTAGCGATGTCATTCCCTCGATCTCTTCAGGGAATTCGGCCAGATCGTTGCTCCATAGATCGAGTGAAGTGAGTTTTTCCAATTCACCGATACACGCAGGAAGACCCGTGATCGCGTTCTGGCTCAGATCGAGCCGCGTGAGATCCTTCCACTTGCAAATACCGATCGGAAAAGCCGCGAGCTTGTTCTTCGCTGCGCGGAATTCCTGCATGTATTTGAATTCACCGATCCACTCGGGAAGTTCCTTCAATTTATTATGGCTCAGATCGAGCGCGTTCAGATTCTTGAATTGCTTGATCTCCTCCGGCAACACTTTCAACTTCTCCTTGGAAAGATCCAACCGGTACACCTGATCGGGTTCGCGCATGGCGCTTTCCAGGCTTCTGTACGTCTTGATCGTATCCAGCGCCGCTTGCGAAAGCAGTTGTGCTTCCCCTTGCAAAGCGAAGAGTAAAAAAAACACTATCAGGCCGAACGGAGTTTTCATGATCGAAGGATCTCGATCGCTTTCACGCGATCCCTGCCCAATTGTTCACTCAACGATCGAAGGTCGCGGAATCGTTCATCATTGCGGATCTTTTCAATGAATCGCACTTCGATCGGTTCGCCATACAGATCGCGGTCCAGATCGAAGATGTTCACTTCAACATTCCGTTGTCCTTCACTCCCTTCGAGCGTCGGCCGTTCGCCGATGTAGAGCATTCCATCGAACTGGCCTTCCTTCAACTTCACCTTCACGGCGTAAACACCATCGCCAGGCACCAGCTTGAATTGATCGATCGCGCCGATGTTCGCCGTTGGATATCCGATCTTTCGTCCCAACCGATCGCCTTTCACCACCAGGCCGCTCAGGCCATAATCATAGCCGAGCAGTTCATTCGCCGATCGCACGGCGCCATCAGCAAGCGCATGGCGGATCTTAGTGCTGCTCACCTTGATATGGTCCACCTCCTGTGCCGGGATCTCTTCCACGTTGAAATCGAATCGTTCACCAAGTTCGTGCAGAAGCTTCAGATCGCCCTCGCGATTCCTGCCGAAACGGTGATCGTAACCGATGACGACGGAACGCACGCCGATGGCGCCCACCAGCACCTCGCGCACATAATCCGTGGCGTGCATGCGCGAGAATTGCCGCGAAAAAGGCACCACCAACAGAT
>JAEZDL010000110.1 GCA_023418095.1 Bacteroidota bacterium | reverse complement strand
CCCTTGAAATCACCTATTCCATCGCCATCCGAATCCTTGAAGGCCTTGATATGGAGTTCGTAGATGATCGCATCCTTGTACCAATGGATATTATCGTCCAGCATGTTCTTCTTACCTGCATAAAAGTTGATACCCTCCCGATCCGCTTCGCGGCTACCCCGCGCTGCATCAATGTTCCAAAGCTAGCATGCCATGAAGCCGATCACGACCGCCGAATTCTCAACAGCCGCGCCGATCGTGCGTTTCAATCATGTTCACTGCCCAGCCACGATCCATCGACCTCTCCTTCCTTATGCGCTGCGGGCACGGTCGGCGCCACCGGCAATTCCTCCACGCGAAGAACATGCACCGGCATTTCGAACGGCCGCAATTCCACGTAGTTCCATTCACCTTTCCAGGTGTACTGCCTGTCCGAAAGAACATCGTTCACCATGTATTGCGCATCGCCATCGATCCGCAGATCGGCCAGCGGAACCTGCACCCAGCCGCTCTGAGTGTTGTGCGGATCAAGGTTCACCACCACGATGATCCTGTTGCTCCGATCATCGTTCCACTTCGCATAACAAAGCAACTGCGGATTATCACCACCGCCGAATGCGATGTTCCACGTGGTCTGCAATGCGCTGTTCTCACGGCGGATCTTGTTCAGCCGTGTGATCACTTCGCGGATCTTCGTCCGCCGGCCCCAATCCCAGTTCTTGATCTCGTACTTCTCACTGTCCAGATATTCCTCCTTCCCCGGCACAGGCGTTGCGATCCCGAATTCATAGACAGGTCCGTAAAGACCGTAGTTCGACGACATGGTGCCGGCCATCACGACGCGCGCGATGTGCGCTGCTTCACCGCCCGTCTGCAGGATCGGTGGGTTGATGTCCGGCGTGTTCGGCCAGAAGTTCGGCCTGAAATATTCACGCATCTCGGTGCGCGTAAGCTCGGTGAGATATTCCTTGAATTCCTCAGCCGTATGCCGCCACGTGAAGTAGGTGTACGATTGGGTGAAGCCGATCTTGGCAAGCCGCTCCATCACACGCGGGCGGGTGAACGCTTCGGAAAGAAAGATCACCTGCGGATGCTGCTTGTGTATCTCGCCGATCGCCCATTCCCAGAAACCGAACGTCTTCGTGTGCGGATTGTCCACCCGGAAGATGTTCACGCCCTGTTCGATCCAATGATCGAGAATGCTCTTCAGTTCACGCCACAGGGCCCGCCAATCGTCGGTCTCGAAATTCACGGGAAGCACATCCTGGTACTTTTTCGGCGGATTCTCCGCGTACTGCACTGTTCCATCAGGCCGCCATTTGAACCACTGCGGATGTTCCTTCACGTAGGGATGATCGGGTGAACACTGGATCGCGAAGTCGAGCGCGATCTCGATCCCGTTCTCCTTGGCGGCTTTCACCAGCGATCGGAAATCATCCAGCGTTCCCAATTGTGGATGGATCGCCTTGTGCCCGCCATCTGCGCTTCCGATCGCCCATGGCGAGCCTGGTTCGCCGGATTGCGCCTTCACATTGTTGTTCTTCCCTTTACGGAACGCGCTCCCGATCGGATGGATCGGTGGCAGATAGATCACATCGAAACCCATTTCGGCGATCCGCGGAAGGATCCTTTCACAATCCTTGAACGTGCCGTGTTCACCAGGTTCCTGCGAAGTGGATCGCGGGAAGAATTCATACCACGAACTGAACAGCGCTTTCGGTCTTTCAACGATCACCCGTAACACCAGATCATAGCGGCTTTCGTTCTCGCGCCCGCAGCACGCCTGCATGATCTCCGAAACCTCATCGCTCAACGCCAGGTCCACGGCTTCATCCGCTGTCGCACCGTTCTTCAAATGATCCGCGATCGACCTCAATTTCTTCTTCTGTACCGTCTTCGCCGCGGTGGCAGCTGCTTCCAGATGTTGCACCCCGATCTGCAATTCCACCGAGATGTCCTGGCCGGCGGCGTGTTTCTTCTGAAGACCTTTCTGCCATGTCTGGTAATGGTCCACCCAGCCTTTCACGGTGAATTCATACTCGCCCAACCGATCGGGGATGAACGTGGCCTGCCAGCGATCGTTCCCAAGGAATTGCATCGGAACCTCGGTCCAGCCTCGTTTCCCTGCGTTGCGATGAAGCAGGGCCGCCTTCACTTCATCGTGTCCATCGGCGAACACATCGGCTTGCACCACCACGGCTTCACCCACCACACGTTTCGCCGGAGATCGCCCGCATTCCACCTGCGGGGTCACATTCTGGATCACCACTCTTTGCTTTCCATCATTCATAACGGATCACTATTGCACGCACCGATCCATTCTTCGATCGGCCGCGGTATTTCGTTACGAAGCTAAGATGGCCACAAGGGGTTGCCCATCGTTGGAGGATCCGGTATGGCGTGAACGATCATGCGACCCAAGGGGCAACGGATCCCACAACGGCCGTGACCGGCCCATCGCTTCACGCTCGCATTAGCTTTGGTGCAGGCTTTGCCTTCAACCTCTAATTATCCAGTGTTCACAAGGATCATTGCAAAGTTCTTCCGTGCAGATGCTATCGGCGTTGAGTGAAGTACGACCTGACCTGACACCGATCGGCCGGTCAGTTGGTGCATTCTGTGATCCTGGCAAGGGCACCTCGTTCACCGTGTGGGCGCCCTTTGCTTCGGAAGTGCACGTGGCGATCGAAGGTGAAGACAAGGACTTCGCGCTCCATAGGGACCCAGCGGGCTATTGGTCCGGTGACATTTCCAAAGCACATGCAGGTTCGCGCTATTGGTTCGTTCTCGATGGCAGGAAGCTTCCCGATCCCGCTTCACTTTCACAGCCGGACGGTGTGCATGGAGCTTCCGAAGTGATCGATCATCAGGCTTTCGATTGGCGCGACCACCGGTGGAAAGGTTCGCGCATGAAGGATCTGATCATCTACGAATTGCACATCGGAACGTTCACCAACGAGGGTTCATTCGATGCGGCGATCGAAAGGATCCCCGAGCTGCTCGACCTTGGGATCACGGCGATCGAGATAATGCCGGTAGCGCAATTCCCGGGCGATCGGAATTGGGGTTATGATGGCGCATTCCCCTTCGCTGTACAGAATTCCTACGGCGGACCGGCGGGACTGAAGCGTTTCGTGAACGCCTGTCACGATGCCGGGATCGCAGTGGTGCTCGATGTGGTGTACAATCATCTCGGTCCGGAAGGCAATTATCTCAATGGTTTCGGCCCGTATTTCACGGAGAAGTACAAAACGCCCTGGGGACCATCGCTGAACTTCGATGATGCACATTCCGACCATGTCCGGAATTTCTTCATCCAGAACGCGCTGATGTGGCTGCGCGATCATCACATCGATGCGTTACGGCTGGATGCCGTGCATGCGATCATCGATACGAGCGCAAAACATTTCCTGCAGGAACTTGCCGAAAAGGTGAAGGAGCTTTCCGATCGCACCGGTCGCAAGTATCTATTGATCGCGGAGAGCGATCTGAGCGATCGGCGGTTGCTCGATCCGATCGAAAAAGGCGGCTATGGGCTCGATGCACAATGGATGGACGATCTGCATCATTCGATCCATACGTTGATCACCGGTGAAAATGAAGGATACTACCACGACTTCGGAGAACCGGACCATCTTACCAAGGCGCTTGCGCATTCCTTCGTCTTCAACGGAACGTACTCGGAATACCGCCAGCGCACCGTGGGGACCGATGCAACCGACCTACCGGCATCGCAGTTCGTGGTCTGCATCCAGAACCACGACCAGGTCGGCAACCGCATGCTCGGCGAGCGGCTCACTCAACTTGTGCCGTTCGACATGCTGAAAGTAGCGGCCGGCATCTATCTGCTTTCTCCGTATGTGCCCATGCTTTTCATGGGTGAGGAATACGGTGAGGAAGTTCCTTTCCTGTACTTCGTGAGCCACGGCGACAGGGATCTGGTGGAAGCCGTGCGCAAGGGCCGCCGGGAGGAATTCGCTTCGTTCTCCTGGAAAGGTGAAGCGCCCGATCCACAATCGGAAGATACTTTCAGGCGTTCGAAACTTATACGCGGTCATGATCGTAATGGAAAACAACGCGGCCTGCGCGAGTTCTACAAGAAGTTGATCCAGATCAAGAAGGAGGAACCGGCGATGATCGCGGCGGACAAACATCATCTGGAGACCAGCTTCACGAACGATCACAAGGTATTGCACATGATCCATCGGGGAGCCGATCCGGCGCTTCATGCCATCTTCAACATCTCTGAAAAAGAAGTGGAGGTCCCGATCGGTGATCATGCCTCATGGCACATGCTGATCCATTCCGCCGAAGAAAGATGGGGTTCCGATCGCACGATCGCACTTCATCGATCCACCGATCGCATCACCCTGCCACCCGCGACCATGGCCGTTCTCAAAAAGACAACGTGAACCGAATGGACCGTTACATCTGCATCCATGGTCATTTCTATCAACCCCCGCGAGAGAATCCCTGGCTCAATGAGCTGGAGCTGCAGGAAAGCGCTCACCCGTTCCATGATTGGAACGAGCGGATAACGTACGAATGCTACGCCCGCAATTCGCGCTCGCGGATCCTCGATCCGCATGGACGCATCGTGAACATCATGAACAATTATGCGTTCATGAGCTTCAACTTCGGTCCCACGCTGCTGGAGTGGATGGAAAAGAAAGCGCCGGACACCTATCGCGCGATCCTGGAGGCGGACAAGGAGAGCATGAAACGTTTCTCCGGACATGGATCGGCGCTCGCGCAAGCCTACAACCACATGATCCTGCCGCTGGCCAACACGCGTGACAAGCATACGCAGGTGTTGTGGGGGATCCATGATTTCCGCAAACGATTCGGACGCGAGCCCGAGGGAATGTGGCTCGGTGAAACGGCAGCGAACACGGAAACGCTGGAGGTGATGGCGGAGCACGGCATCAAGTTCACCATACTTTCACCCTACCAGGCGAAGCGCACACGGCGGATCGGCGATCAGCACTGGCACGATGCGACCAATGCGAAAGTGAATCCGCGCAAGGCCTATCGCTGCAACCTACCATCGGGAAGAAGCATCGTGCTGTTCTTCTACGATGGCCCCGTCTCACAAGGGGTGGCCTTCGAGAAGTTGCTCACCAGTGGCGAGAAGTTCGCGGGACGACTCACGAGCACGTTCGATCACGGCGATCGCGAACCGCAATTGATGCACATTGCGACGGATGGTGAGACCTACGGCCATCACCATCGCTATGGTGAAATGGCGCTCTCGTACGCGCTGCACCACATGCAGAAGGAGGAACTGGCCAAGCTCACGATATACGGTGAGTTCCTGGAACGTTTTCCACCGCAGCACGAAGCGGAGATCATCGAGAATACGTCGTGGAGCTGTTATCACGGCGTGGAGCGCTGGCGGAGCAATTGCGGCTGCAACACCGGCGGTAACAACTGGCACCAGGAATGGAGGGCGCCGTTGCGAAATGCGTTCGACTGGCTGCGCGACGCGATCGAACCGCTGTATGTGGAGCAGATGCGGAAACTTGGTGCCGATCCATGGAAAGCGCGCAATGCCTACATCGAGGTGATCATGGACCGATCCGAACGGAACGTGAAGCGTTTCATGAAGGAGCATACAGGCCGTGATCCGGGATCGGCAGAGCAGACCACTTTTCTCCGCCTGCTTGAGATGCAGTACCATGCGATGCTGATGTACACCAGCTGCGGCTGGTTCTTCGATGAGGTTACGGGGATCGAAACGGTGCAGGATATCTTCTACGCGGCCCGATCGATCCAGATAGCGCACAGCATCGATGGCCGTGACTACGAAACGCATTTCATCGAGCTTCTCGAAAAGGCGCCCAGCAACATCAAGGAATATGGCAATGCGGCGAACGCCTATCGCGCGTTCGTGAAACCCGGTGTGCTCGATCCGATCAGGGTGGGCGCGCATTATGCGGTGGCCTCGCTTTTCGCCGACGATCCGGAGAACCTGGAACTGTACAGTTATCAAGCTGCATCCGAGAATTATGAATTGCTCGAGGCCGGCCACCAGAAACTTGCGATCGGAAAAGTGAAGATCAGATCGAGGATCACCTGGAACGAGCAGACCATCACATTCGCAGTGCTGCACATGGGCGATCACCAATTGTACGCCGGCGTTCGCGAATTCATCAATGACGAGGCCTTCAACACCATGCAACGTGACCTTTCCGAAGCTTTCCGCAAGGGCAACGTGAGCCGGGTGCTTATGAACCTGGACAAGCATTTCGACGACAACAGCTACTCGTTCTGGCACCTTTTCAAGGACGATCAGCGCAAGATCCTCAACATCGTGCTGCAGGATACGATCGCCAACATCGAGAACCGTCTGGAACGTGAGTTCGACAGCCATTACACGCTGATAACCGCGATGAACGAACTGCATGTGGGCCTTCCCGCTGCGTTGCGCATCACGATCGAGCACATCATCAATACGAAGCTCGAGAAGCAGTTCACTTCACCAAGGCCGAAACCGCGCACGATCAAGAACCTGTTGGACGAGGCACAGCGGTTGAACGTACAGTTGCGCCATGAGGAACTGGAATACGAAGCGGCCCAACGCGTGGCGCGGTTGCTCGAGGAATTGGCGAACGACCCGGATGACCCCAACAGGATCGTAAGACCGTTGAAACTACTGCGTGTGCTGAACGGCTCACCCTTGCAACCCGATTATTGGCAGGCGCAGAACATCGCGTACCGGCTGAAGAATACCGTTTATAAGGATCATATGAATGAAGGTGGCGACCCGGATTGGCAGCGCAGGCTCGGGAAATTGTACGACCGCCTGAACATCAATGCCAGTTCTCATGCCCTACATCCCGTCAGCCACCTATAGGATCCAGCTCACCCCGGAATTCACGCTGAAGGACCTGAAGGAGAGGATCCCGTATCTGCATGCGCTGGGCATCGATACGATCTATGCCGCACCGTTCTTCAAGGCCCGTACCGGAAGCCAGCATCGCTACGATGTGGCCGAGGCGCACAGGATCGGTCCGGACCTTGGCACATTGGAGGAATTCGATGCGATCACCCAGCAGTTGCGCGAACGCGGCATGGGCTGGCTGCAGGATATCGTGCCCAACCACATGGTGTTCCATCCCGAGAATATCTGGTTGATGGATGTTCTGGAAAAAGGCCAGCGATCGGAGTATGCGGAATTGTTCGACATCGACTGGAAGCATCCGGAGATCCCCGGAAAATTGATGGTCCCTTTCCTCGGAGACCCGCTCGAAGAGGTCCTGAAGAAGCACCAGATCGGGATCGCGTTCAACGAGCATGGCCTTCAGGTACACTATTTCGACAGCCATTATCCAGTCAGTGTTCCCGTGTACCAAAGGATCCTTCAACAGGTCGCCGCTTCGCTCGGGAACGGGCCGGTGCAGGACGAATTGAACATCCGCGCGGGAGTTCTCGAAGAGGCCGCTTCGGATCCGATCATCAACGAGGATCGTTGGGAAAGGGCCCGATCGGAGCTCTATCGCACGGTGAAGCAGACCGCCGTTCTCGAGCGGATATTCCAGGAGGAACTGGATCGGATCAACAACGATCGGCGTGCATTGCAGGAGATCCTCGGCCTGCAGCATTACATGCTCTGTCATTGGAAGGAGACCGAAAAGCGGATCAACTACAGGCGCTTCTTCACGATCAATGAGCTGATCTGCCTCAACATGCGATCGGAGCGCGTGTTCGATCGATACCACCGCTTCATTGAAGTGCTTTGCGAACAGCACATGGTGCAGGGCCTGCGCGTGGACCATATCGATGGCCTTTACGATCCCACCACCTATCTGGAAAGGCTTCGTGCATTGGCAGGAGCTGACACTTACGTGGTGGTGGAGAAGATACTCGAAGGGCATGAGGCCCTGCCCGATGACTGGCCTGCACAAGGCAACAGCGGATACGATTTCCTCGCGTGGATCGGCAATCTCTACACCGATCGTGAAGGTGAGCTACAACTTACCCGGCTTTACGAGAAGCTGGTGCCGCAGGCGCCGATCGATTACGAGAAGCTCGTGTTCGAGAAGAAGATGTTCATCCTGCAGGACCAGATGGCAGGGGAACTCGAGAACCTTCTCCGTGTCCTCGAGGATCGGGGTCTTCTTCCACCTGGATCCACGCGCGATCGATACCGCGAACCGCTTGCGATCGTGCTTGCTTCATTCCCGGTCTACCGGATCTATGTGCGCCAGTTCCCGCTGAACGAGCCCGCGGATCGGATCGTCTCCGAAGCGTTCGATCGCGCGATGCAACGGAAACCGCTTCTCAACGAACAGTTCGATCACCTGCGATCGATCTTCCAGAGCACCGGCGACGGAAGCGATGAAGTGGAGAACAACAAGCTCTATTTCGTCATGCGCAGCCAGCAGTTCACCGGTCCGCTGGCCGCGAAAGGCGTGGAGGATACCGCGTTCTACAACTACAACCGCTTGCTCGCATTGAACGAGGTGGGCAACAGTCCCGAGGTCTTCCATCTGCGCCGGCCGCATTTCCATGAACTGATGCATCAAAAGCTGAAGACCTATCCGCATTCGATCAACGCGACAGCCACGCACGATACCAAACGCGGTGAAGGCATGCGCATGCGCCTGCAGGTATTGAGCGAAATGCCCGAGGAATGGGCCGATCAGGTGCACCGGTGGACCGGCATCATCCGCGAACGCACGCCTGCCGGGAAGCCCACTGCGAACGATCTGTACTTCATGTTGCAGACATTGGTCGGTGTGGTCCCGATCGACGGTACGATCGATGGCTCGCTGGTGGAACGTGTGCAGGAATACCTGATCAAGGCCTTTCGTGAAGCGAAAGAGAACACGAACTGGAGTCGGCCGGATGAGGAATATGAATCCGTTGTGAAGGAACTCACGCAGGAATTGCTTTGGCCAGGCAACGAATTCGTCGAGGCGTTCCTTCCGTTCCAGCGGAAGCTCGCGCATTACGGATGGCTGTATTCGCTGTGCCAGACCATGCTGAAGCTCACCTGCCCCGGCGTTCCGGATATCTACCAGGGCTGCGAGCTGTGGGACCTGAGCCTCGTGGATCCCGATAACCGGCGGCCGGTGGACTACGATCTGCGTGCACAGTTGTTGGACCAGCTACAGGATCGGCAACGACTCGACGTGGCGAAGTTGCATCGTGAGCTGCTCTCCTGTCCGGAGGATGGAAAAGTGAAGCTTTACCTGATCCAGAAAGTACTGAATGAACGCAGGCTCTTAAAACCCCTCTTCGATCACGGCGACTACACGCCGTTGTATTTCAATGGAAGGTTCAACGACAGCCTGATCGGTTTCACGCGAAGGCACGGCGATCGCTGGTGCATGGTGATCGTTCCGCGCCTGCTCACCCAGGTGATCGCTCCGCACGAACTTCCGCTTGGAGATGAGATCTGGGGCGACACCATGCTCCAGCTCCGACCCGGATCGCCCGGCAGATGGACCGACATCTTCACAGGAATGGATCTGGATGTTCGCCCGGGTGGCCAGCTTCCGATCGGCTCCGTACTCAAGTCCTTTCCAGTAGCACTTCTCACATCACACCAATAGATGATCATGGATCGACGAAGCAGCGGGATCCTGCTGCACATCACTTCCCTCCCCTCGCCTTACGGCATCGGCGATCTCGGGCCCGAAGCCTACCGCATGGCCGATCTGATGCACGAGGCAGGCCAGCGTTACTGGCAGATACTGCCGCTCAATCCCACGGAGATCGGCATGGGCAATTCGCCGTACAGCAGCCGGTCGGCCTTCGCGGGAAATCCGCTCCTGATCAGCCCCGATCTGCTTCTCGATGATGGCCTTCTCACGAAAAAGGACCTTCAGGGATCGCCAAAGGGAAAAGAGGATCGGGTCGATTTCGAAAAGGTCGCCGACTTCAAGAAAGCGATCTGGGGCGCGGCGTTCGAGAATTTCATCAACGGGAAGGCCGATCACCTGAGACCGGACTTCGTCTCATTCCAGAAGGAACATGCCGCATGGCTCACGGATTATTGCCGGTTCGCCGTCTTCAAGGAACATTTCGGCAACCGCAGCTGGGTGGAATGGGATAGGCCGGTCAAGGAACGTGATCCAGCCGCGATGGATGAACTCGCCATTCGATACGCCGATCGCATCCTCTACGAGGCCTTCCTGCAATTCCTCTTCCACCGCCAGTGGGCGGCGTTGCGCAAATACTGCGATCGAAAGGATCTTCACTTCTTCGGCGACATGCCGTTCTATGTGAGCCACGACAGTGCCGACGTGTGGAGCGATCCGCAGTTCTTCAAGCTCGATCCCGAAGGGCAGCCCACCGCAGTTTCCGGTGTACCGCCGGATTTCTTCAGCGAGACCGGCCAATTGTGGGGCACACCCGTATTCAATTGGGAGGAACTCGAAAGGAACGGATACGATTGGTGGCTGCGCCGCATCGATCACAACCTGCGGCAATTCGCCTTGTTGCGCCTCGATCATTTCCGCGCGATGAGCGCGTATTGGGAGATACCTGCGGGCGATCGCACTGCGAAGAACGGCAAGTGGGTGAAAAGCCCGGGCAGTGCGATACTGCAACGCGTTAAGGCGAAGTACGATCCAATGCCGATCGTGGCCGAGGACCTCGGTGAGATCGATGAACCGGTGCGCGAACTCATGCGCGAATTCGATCTGCCGGGCATGCGCCTGCTCATCTTCGCGTTCATCGACGATATCGCCTTCGAAAGTTCGTTCCTGCCGCACAACCACATCCGCAACTGCATCGTGTACACCGGCACGCACGACAATGAACCGGTATGCGCCTGGTACGAGCATGCCACCAAAAAAGAGAAGGAGCAGATCAGCCGCTACACCAACGATAGTGTTACGGCGCGCAACATCCACGAAGTGCTCATCCGCCTCGCGTTGCAGAGCGTGGCACAACTAGCCGTGCTGCCCATGCAGGATGTGCTCGGCCTGGGCCGTGAAGCGATCATGAACAAGCCGAGCACCGGCACGGGCAATTGGGAATGGCGCCTCAAACCCGGCCAGTTCGATCTGAACGAAGCGCGCACCTGGCGCAAACTCGTGGAGATGTACGGCAGGTTCGGTGAGGGAAAGATCGAAGGTTGAGGTGGTCGAGGTGTTGAGGAAGTTGGATCGTCCACGTCTTTGAAAAACAGCCTCAATTCACAACTGGATCTCACCTGGATCTGAAGGGCGTGCCCCCGCCGTGTTGGATCTGGGCTGCGCCCGCCGAAGCCTTGGCGTAGGCGGGGTCCGGCTATCCGCTCATACTCCTCGCTCCTTCGTCGCTGCGGGGTAACCGCTCCTATCCGTCACGCAACATCCCGTCACCGGGCATCCCATCGATCACCGCGATCGCCTTCCGCATTCTCGTTCCATGATCTCCTTCAATGATCGTGTACGGCTTTCGCATCGATCGGAGCTTCGCTTCGTATATCGCAAAGAGCCGAAACCGATCGTTCGGGTTCTCGCGCAACGGATCGGCCTCCCACGGAATATCCGGTCTGCAAAGCAGCCAGTGATCGAAGTGCTGCCGGGCGAACAGTTCTTCGATCCGACGATCCACACGACTGAATTTCTCTTCGCTCCAGATCATCATCGTGAGCATTTCCGTATCGTGCAGGATCAACGGCGATCCGGGGCTCTCCAGTTCGATCCGCACCGCACCATCATATTGCCCCTGGGCGATCACAGGCAGGTCCTTCTCTTCATACCGCCCACCCCGCACGGTGAGGTATGCGCGCGCATATTCCTCCACCCAGGGAACATCGTAATGCACGGCAAGTGCTTCGCACAAGGTGGTCTTGCCGCTGCTTTCCGGCCCTACGATCGCGATCTTCAACATGGAATGGCACCGAAAATAGATCGCTCCCGCTGCGACATCACATTAACTTTTCGTCCCACACAGGCAGCATCATGCAACGCACTGCGGTCTTATGTCTGAAAAAGTAGAAGGACCATGAACTTGAAACTCTTACTCTGCTCAACCATCGTAATGGCCGGTCAACTCCAGGCCCAGCTCCATCACGGCAGGCCTGCGAGCCTGCACGAACACATGCGCGAGGTGAACGCGCAATGGGAACTCCAGGACCGCATCCCGGCCGGTGCCTCTGAAATGGTGGCCTTCCATAGTGAGGCCGATCGCATCGCCACGCACCTGCATTTCGTGCACGGGATCCTTTCCGCCAGTACGGCGGAAGGCCTCTCCGCCGACCAGGCCCGCCATCGATCGGAATTGCTCCAGCGCCTGGATGAATATGCCGATCGCGGCATCTTCCCGATCAACCATGTACTCCCGTACCGCAACCCGGTGTTCATCGATCCGTACGGTACCGCTTGTGCCGTTGGCCAGTTGATCATCGAGAGCGGCCACCGGGATCTCGCGGAGAGCATCAGCGATCGCATCAATACCGCGTACCTGTCCGACATCATCGCCGATCCGCAATTCCGGCCGGAGGTTTCGGAATGGGCTTCCACCCATGGGTTCACCGCCGATGAACTCGCCTGGATCCAGCCTGGTTATCCGCCCACGCATCCGTGGATGCCGCTCGGCGAAGGAACCGATGGACCGGTGAAAGTTCTTCTTCCACTGCAGAACGGAAGTCTGCTCGTCGCGGGCAATTTCAGCACGGCGGGCGGCAATGCGATGAACAACGTGGCGATCTGGGATGGTGCAACGTATTCACCGCTCGGATCGGGTGTTGCCGGAGACATCAATTCCGCAGTGGAATTCAACGGCGATATCTACCTCGGCGGATCGAGCTTGAGCGGTAACCATGATCTTGCTCATTGGGATGGATCGCAATGGAGCTTCCATACGATCTTCGATGGGAAATTCCCGTTGATCAATACGCTGCATGTGCATGACAGCATGTTGTACGCAGGTGGTGAAATGATGGGGTTCGCCGGTGTCGATCATTCGATCCACCGGATCAACAGCGACTACACGCATACGCAGATCGGCAGCTTCTTCAACGGAAAGATCCTCACCATGGAAACGTACAATGGCTTTCTCGTCGCAGGTGGTGAATTCACCGGGCTCGTGAATGCCACCGATCCGCTGATCGCGCATGTCGCTTTGCTAGAAGGCAACGAATGGAGCCAGCTTGCCGATGGTGTTGACGCCACCGTGCGCGACCTGCTCACCGTGGGCAGCGATCTGTACGTGGCCGGTGATCTGTTCGCCAACATCGCCGTCACTTTCGGCCTTGCCAAACTCACCAACATGGCACCGGCGTTCGAATTGCTTCTTCCGAACCATGCCGATTACATGAGCAACCTTGGCGGCCCGAGCTACATCAACGCGATAGCGATGCACGAGAATGAACTGTGGTTCACCGGCCGTTTCGATCTGTACACGTTCACCGAGATCGGCAACACCGTGGGCCGTTACCTCGGCGCACCCGACATGGTGGAACCCATGATCAACGTGGAAGCGCCCGGCAATGCGATCGCTTCAGTAGGCGAACAGGTGATCGTGGGCGGGGAATTCGTGAACCTGTATCCTTACATCATCGCGTTGGACCTCACCACCAGCATTGGCGAGCGCGATGCGGCCGGGCTGCAGATCTCACCGAACCCGGTACGACATGAACTGATCATCGATGCGGATGCGATCGGACCAGATGCCGCTATCGAGATCATCGATGCGGCCGGTAGGATCGCCGCTGTGCCACAACACCGAAGTGATCGCACGATCCGCATCTCCGTCGAAGATCTTGCACCTGGAACATACGTGTTGCGCGCCGTTACCGATCGCGGTGCCGTAAGCTCGAAGTTCGTGAAGCAATAGTTTCTTTTGATGAATGCGGGATCTCGCGCCATTCCGGTGCGGGATCCCGCATTTCATTCATCCGGGGCCTCGCGCATCTCGCGGCTCCATCGGATCAGTCCTGCGATCGATAGCACCACATAGATCGCGAAGAGGCCCGCATACCAATACAATCCGAGCAGCAGATAAAGCCAGATGCCGAACGCATCCGCCACGATCCAATACACCCAATTCTCCAGGATCCGCCGCGCGAGCAACCATGTCGCGATAAAGCTGAACCCGGTAACGAAACCATCGAGTTCCGTATGCTGTGGATCGGGAAATTGCTGAAGCAGCCATGCCAGCAAACCGGCGGTGAAAATTGCGATCGTGGTCACGGCCATGTGAAAAATGACATTCCGCCGCGTGATCGGCAATTCGCCTTTCGCACCACGCCCCCAATGCAGCCAGCCGTAGATCCCCATCACCATATAGAAGATGTTCAATCCAACCTGCGCGTAAACATGTTGATGCAGGAAGATCGCCGCGCCGATCGATGACGCCGCAATGCCGAAAAGCCAGCCGATCCGCTTGTTCAGCATCATAAGCACCGTATAGGCCAGGTTGCCGGCCACGGCGATCACTTCCAACAGGAGCCAGGGATCCATGGGGCGCAAAGGTGCAACAGCATCGTCACCACGCGGTTCAGTAATTTCGGCGCCATGCCGATCCGCCATTTCAGGGTGCTGTTGATCACCCTTCTCTGCTTCACTCTTTCGTTCAATTCCTTTTCGCAGCGCCCGCCCGAGCAACCGCATGCCGGCGAGATCCTGCACCGCATGCAAAAGCTCAACGTGCTTGGCAGTGTGTTGTACATCGCCGCACATCCCGATGATGAGAACACGCGGCTGATCTCCTGGCTCGCTAACGGCAGGAAAGTGCGCACGGCGTACCTAAGCCTCACACGCGGCGAAGGCGGACAGAACCTGATCGGATCGGAATTGGGCGATGCACTCGGCATCATCCGCACACAGGAATTGTTGGAAGCACGGCGGATCGATGGCGGCGAACAATTCTTCACCCGTGCGGTGGATTTCGGTTACAGCAAAACCGCTGAAGAAAGCTTTGCGAAATGGGGCAAACAGGAAGTGCTCAGTGATGTGGTGCGCGTGATCCGCACGTTCCGGCCGGATGTGATCATCACACGTTTCCCAACAGATGGTGGCGGCGGACATGGCCACCACACCGCATCGGCGATCCTCGCGAGTGAAGCGTTCGATCTTGCCGGTGATCCAACTGCTTTTCCAGAACAGATCGAGGAAGGTTTGGAAGTCTGGAAGCCGCGCCGCCTGTTCTTTAATGGAAGCAGTTGGTGGCGCAAGGATCTTCCCGAAATGGCCAAGGCCGATCCGAAGTGGTTCACGGTGGATGTGGGTGGATACGATCCGCTGCTTGGCCTGAGCTATTCAGAGATCGCAGGACGCAGCCGCAGTATGCACAAGAGCCAGGGTTTCGGTGCCGCTGAAACACGCGGTGAATCGCTGGAATATCTGCATCTGGAAAAGGGCGATCCGCCTGCGATCCGCGATCCATTCGATGGCATCGAACTCGGCTGGGGAAGGATCCTCGGTGGCGTGAACGTGGAGAAGATGATCACGCAATTGGTGCGATCGTTCGATCCACATAAGCCGGAAAGAAGCATCGATCTGCTCATACCGATCAAGCAGAAAGTGAACGAACTTCCTGCATCAGCGCTGCGCGATCGGAAACTGCTGGAGATCGATCGGCTGATCCATGCCTGTTCCGGTCTCAGCGTTGAATTCCTTTCGGCACGATCGGAGTTCGCGATCACGGATAGCCTGGATTACCGGATCAACGCCGTGGTGCGCCAGCCGCAGGATCTTCGCCTCACGAATTCCACCGTTCTCGCCGACCGATCGGTGAAGCTGGATACCGCGCTGGCGCTGAACATTCCGGTGGAGATCAAAGCTTCTCTCGCGCCGGTACCCGCGTTCGATCAGCCATTCTGGCTTGCGCGGCCGCACGGCACGTTGTACGATCCCGCCGATCCCGCCGATCGCATCGTACCGGTGAAAGAGGATCTGCTCACCTTTTCGATCGGTACTGAAGTGAACGGTTCACAGGTCCGATCGGAAGTACCCATGATGGACAAATGGGTGGATCGCGTCGCCGGCGAACGCATCCGTCCGGTCTACATCACGCCCGTCGCATCCGTGATCCCGAAACGCCAGGTGCTCGTCACGCGCGGCGGTCCGCAACAGATCGTGGTGGAAGTGGAAGCGCTCACCGATGATCTCAACGGCAGGCTCAACATCTCGCTTCCCGAAGGCTGGATGACCACGAAGGACCTGAAGAACGTGCAGATCGCAGAGCGCGGACAGCGGCAAAGTTTCACGTTCCAATTGATGCCGAATGAGAATGCACAGGCCGGTGCAGTGCAGTTCGAATTCGTTGGTGAGAAAGGGAATTCCACGGTAACGATGCACGAGATCGACTACCCGCACATCATGCCGCAGATCTGGTATTCACCCGCAGAAGTGAAGCTTATTCCGATCGATGTGCAGGTCACTGCGAAGCGTGTCGGTTATGTGAAAGGCGCTGGCGATGATGTGCCGCAGGCGCTGGAGGAACTCGGCGTGCACGTGGACATGATCGATGCGAACACCGCAACGATCGAAAGCCTCAACGCGTTCGATGCGATCGTAACCGGCATTCGCGCGTACAACACCAACAAGGACCTCAAGCATCTGCACCCACTGTTGCTGCAATACGCGGAGAACGGCGGCACGCTGGTGGTGCAGTACAACACCACTCCGCGCTTCAGTGTTTCCGGCGTCAGCGACATGGTGCTCGACCCGGCCACGATCGGTCCGAAACCGTTCAAGATCGGCCGCGGCCGCGTTTCCGTGGAAGAAGCTGAAGCAACGTTCATCGATCCGGCGCATCCGTTGTTGAACCACCCGAACAAGATCACGCAGGAAGATCTGAAAGGCTGGGTGCAGGAGCGCGGCCTCTACTTCGCGGAGGAATTCGAGCCGGCGTATAGACCCGTGTTCAGCTGGAGCGATCCCGGCGAAGA
>JAEZDL010000084.1 GCA_023418095.1 Bacteroidota bacterium | reverse complement strand
CTCCACGTCCTCCTGTGCGATCAGTTCTTCGAGCCTTCCGATCAGCTCCGCTTTCGTTGCCATGCGTATTGGGTGGCGGACCTGCAGGTCCTGAACGGTCAAAGATAGAGGAGTGCGGGGAACTGGTGGAAGAGTAGCAAGTGAATACCTTGGATGATGGTAAGTGGCGAGTGGCGAGTAATGCCTATGCCGCGAAGTGATTGTTCGGTCGGGGGGTATTCCAGACTCGCCACTTGCCACTTCTTACTCGCCATTTCTTCAAGAGGGGCGTATCCCGTGCGTCATGGCCTCGTTGCCTCGGCCTTGGCGCACGGGCCGGGTGCTGCGCTGTAGCCGGTTTGTCGCGGCCTACGGCTGCGGCGCTGCGGTGGCTTCCTCCGGTCGCCTCCTCGCTGCACGCATCCGTAAGGCCGCTCCTGCACCGGGCTGCCGCTTCGCCCCCTTACGCAAAATGCGGCTCACAAAGGCATGGCTGAAGATTGATGGCTGAAGGCTGAAGTAGAAGTCTTAGATCAACGACTCAATTGCCAAATGATCCCCGTCCGCAGGATCGGAAGCAGATCTTTTGTAAGTCTTCGCAGCGATGGCAGCATTGCGCCTACATCCGCGAAGAATTCACCATTCAGCAATGGAGTGCGCCAGCCAGCGTAGGGGAGGAGAATGAATTTGTGATCGGTGAAAGTGTAGGTGACGTGACGTGTCTCTCCTGTTTCGAAGTAAGTGGCCATGTGATCCGTTTCAAACCGATACTGGAGCACACCGGCGCCAAGTCCCACAGCAAAAGAACTACTCCGATCGAAGGATCTTATTTTCGATCGCCATTCAGCACCCAGGACCGCGAAAAAGCGTTGATGCAAATTTTCGCCGATACGGTATTGATGAGGAACACCGGCAGCACGTTGTCTTCCTGTCGGATCTCCAAAAGTTCCGTCGACCTTCTCCCTTTGTGCCAACGCCGCATTTACTGTGGACGTGATCATCCAGTTCTTGCCGATCGGATAAAGTGCGCGCAATCCACCGCCAACTGCGATCGGCGTAGGGTTTTTCTGATTCAGTAGAGAAAACTCCGGACCGATCGCAAGTTGCGACCAACTTGAGCAAGACAGAATGAAGGAGAGAAGGAACGCGATCATCCGCATGGGCGGAGAACGATCGGTGTGTGCACTTGTTGCGGAAGTAGGAAGGGGTCAGTTCACCTCATCCAACCTTTGCGCAGATCCAGGTTCCACGTGATCGCCAGCTGCAACGTATGGTTCCGCTCGGCACGCATACCATCGGCCTTTATCCAGTAATGGTTCAAATATCCCAGTTGGATGTTCCGATCCTTGTCGATCCGCCAACCGATCCCGGCATAAAGCCGGTTCTGATCCAGCACGTTCAAACCGATGTTCCTGCCGAACTGGATGAAAGGTTCATCCCAGATCGAGATGAAGAAGCTATTGTCCTTCAATTCCGATCCAATGATCGGGAACATCACCTGCAACCGGTACCTGACGCGCTGCCGGAATACGAAATGCTGCCGTTCGAAACCGTCACCATCCTCCACGAATGTTTTGTTCTCGATCCAGCGCTGCTCAAGCCTGTAACGATGTTGCAGGCCGATCCTGCCCCAGCGCTGGCCCAACACCAGTTGCTGCCAGATCCGGTGCTCATCGAATTCGTATGCGACCGGCATTTCACCATATGGGTGCGATCGGATCCAGGCATAACCCGCAGTGATCACCTGCCCACCGGCGAGGTAACGATCGGCCCCAACCCTTGTCAATGATTGCATCCAATGTTCCACTGGTCCATTGCGCCGCCATTGGTATTCGGTGTGCACGCCCCAGCGATCGCTCAACCGGTGGTTGCCGGTATATGTGTACCAGGCATTGGTATGATCGGCGATCTGTGCGCAGGCGAGCATGCTTCCGCAGATCGTTAACAGCGTGATCATGCACCGTGTCGCAAACCTCATCAACCCAGGAACGGATACCGGTGATCCGTAGGCGGAACGAACACTTCCTTGATCGTTCGCGCGCTCACCCAACGCACCATGTTGAGGTAACTGCCCGCCTTGTCGTTGGTGCCGCTGCCACGCGCGCCACCGAAGGGTTGCTGACCTACAACGGCCCCCGTAGGCTTATCGTTGATGTACAGATTTCCGGCGCTGTGGCGAAGTGCCTGCATCGCCTGCACGATCGCTGCACGATCGTTGGAGATGATCGCACCGGTGAGCGCATATGGGCTCGTGGAATCAACGATCTTCAACGTCTCTTCCCATTTGCTCTCATCATACACATGGATCGTAAGCACCGGACCGAAGATCTCTTCGCACATGGTGGTGTACGTTGGATCTTTCGCTACGGCAACGGTGGGTTCGATGAACCATCCTTCGCCACCATCATACTTTCCTCCTGCGATCACCTCCACTCCTTTGCCAGCTTTTGCGAAACCATCGATGTAACCGCCGATCTTCTTGAACGCCCGCTCATCGATCACGGCGTTGATGAAATTCCCGAAGTCGCGCGGGCTTCCCATCTTGAAGCTGGCGAGATCCTCCATCAATTCACGCTGCACTTCGGGCCAGACGTTGGAAGGGATGTACGCGCGGCTTGCGGCGCTGCATTTCTGTCCCTGGTATTCGAATGCGCCGCGGCTGAGCGCTGTGGCCACCGCTTTCGGATCGGCGCTTTTGTGCGCCACCACGAAATCTTTTCCACCTGTTTCTCCCACGATCCGTGGATAGCTTCTGTACGTATCCAGCTTCTCGCCGATCGTTTTCCAAAGCATCTTGAACACGCCAGTGCTTCCGGTGAAATGCAGACCAGCGAATTCGGGATGATCGAATATCACGGCACCGGCATCCTTGCCATCCACGTGGATCAGGTTGATCACACCCGGCGGCAATCCCGCTGCGCGGAAAATATCCATGATCACCTGCGCGCTATAGATCTGCGTGTCAGCGGGTTTCCAAACGGCAACGTTGCCGAGCATGGCCGGTGCGCTCGGCAGGTTCCCTGCGATCGCGGTGAAGTTGAACGGCGTCAACGCGAACACGAATCCTTCCAGTGGCCGGTATTCCGATCGGTTCCACATGCCGGGCGGACTGAACGGCTGATCGCGGTAGATCTGCTGCATGTAATGCACGTTGAACCGCAGGAAATCCGCGAATTCACACGCTGAATCGATCTCGGCCTGATAGACGTTCTTGCCCTGGCCGAGCATGGTGGCGGCATTGATCTTCGATCGGTACGGGCCAGCGATCAGATCGGCGGCTTTCAGGAAGATCGCGGCGCGATCCTCCCAGCGCATCATCTCCCAATCGCGCTTTGCGCGCAACGCCGCATCGATCGCCGCTTTCACATGGCTTTGATCGCCGAAATGCGCATGGCCAAGCACATGCTTGTGCTGGTGCGGCGGACGAGCCTGGCGGCGATCCTTCGTTTCAACGGCCTTTCCATCGATCCACATCGGCAGCTCGCGTTCTTCGCCCATCATGCGATCGTACTCCGCGATCAACTGATCCTTTTCGGGTGATCCGGGTGCGTAGTTCCTGATCGTTTCGTTGATGGGGGCGGGGCTGTGGAAGATCGCGTCTGTCATGGGATGCGTAATGGCGCGCAAAGATAACCCAATGAAAAAGCCGGTACCATCGCACCGGCTTTGTTCGATCGAATGAGTGATGATCACGCAGGTTCCTTCACCGGCACAAGATCATCGAACCGGTAGATCGGATCGATCTGTTGCGATCCGGCAGGCAGATGCACCAGTTCCTTCAACAATCCATCCTGCAAGCTGTACACCCAGCCATGGATCGCGGGGCCTTTGCGCTCGGCCCATGCTTTCTGGATGATGCTTGTCTTCGCCAGATCGAAGGCCTGTTCCTGCACGTTCAGTTCGACAAGGCGATCGAAGCATTTCTGCTGATCCTTTATCCCGTCCAATTCATCACGATGGATGCGGTACACATCCTTGATGCCGCGCAACCATTTGTTCAGCAGCCCGAAGTTCTTGTGCGACATGGCGGCCTGTACACCGCCGCAACCGTAATGGCCGCACACGATCACGTGTTCCACCTTCAGCACTTCCACCGAATATTGCAGCACGCTCAGCATGTTCAGATCGGTGTGCACCACCATGTTGGCAATGTTGCGATGCACGAAGATCTCGCCGGGCTTGGTGTCGGTTACCTCGTTGGCGGGCACGCGGCTGTCGCTGCAACCGATCCACAGGTATTTCGGCGATTGCAGTTTTGCCAGCGTTGGAAAGAAATCAGGATCGGAATCGATGATCCGCTTGGACCATCTCTTGTTGTTCTCGAGGAGTTCCCTGTATGAATCCTTCATCGTTCTTGGTTGTTCAAATTTCGTTGTTTCTTCGATCAATGTTTGGCCAGTTCGGCTTCATCGGCCATTTCCTGTGCCACTTTTTCCACCTCACGCTGCGCATTCGGCACCGATCTGTCCTGTTTTCTTTTCCTGAAGCCGATCAATTCGAAGGTGATGCCGTTTTCCTTTCCGCTGGCGACCGCCGTATCGATGATCTCCAATACATCAGGGTCCAGGTCGATCGTGCGCCGCGCATCGATCACCACGCGTGATCCCGGCGGAAGTTCGTTCAAGGTACGCCTGATCCCCGCCTTGTTGAGGAAGGTGACATCCTCGCTCAATTCGATGTGGATGGGCATTCCGCGCAGGTGCTTGCCTGGATCGAAATGGAACGGCACCCGGTAGTTCTTGTACAGGATGTGCATGATCGCCACCGCCATGCCGAGCCCCACACCTGTGAGCAGATCGGTGAAGGCCACGCCCAGCACGGTGACCAGGAAGGGAATGAACTGCATGATGCCCGCGTTCCACATGGATCGGTACAAGGCCGGTTTCGAAAGTTTGAAACCCACCGTGAGCAGGATCGCCGCAAGGCTCGCCAGCGGTATCAGCCGCAGAAGGTGCGGAATGCTCAGTACGCTCACCAGCAACAAGGTGCCATGCAAGATCGTGCTCAGCTTCGTTCTTCCGCCGGATTGGATGTTGGCCGAACTGCGTACGATCACCTGCGTGATCGGAAGGCCGCCGAGTATCCCGCTCGTCATGTTGCCGATGCCCTGCGCGAGCAGTTCACGGTTAGCCGGGGTCGTGCGCCGCCAGGGATCCATCTTATCGGTGGCTTCCACGCAAAGCAGTGTTTCAAGGCTCGCCACGATCGCGATCGTGAAGGCCACGGTCCACACTTTCATGTTGGTGATACCCGAAAGATCGGGCGCAGGCAGAACGGAAAGTCCGGTGATGTCGGGCAGATCCACGAAATGTCCGTTGCCGATGGCCAGTGAAGGGAATTGTGCCAGCAGTTGTGCCGTTGCGATGCCTGCGATCACCGCTAACAACGGGCCGGGTATCAGGCTCAAATACTTGCGATCGCGAACGAACGGCTTTTCCCAAAGGATCAGCAATGCCAGGCTTATCAACGTAACGATCACCGCGCCGGGCGAGATGAAATCAAGCATGTTCACCAATTCGGAGAGCGTGTTCTGCTGATCGGCCTGCTGGAATGATTCATCACCGAAGGGATCCGCATCGTAACCGACCGAATGCGGGATCTGTTTCAAAATGATGATCACCCCGATGCCGGCGAGCATGCCCTTGATAACGGAACTGGGGAAGTAGTAGGCGATGATGCCGGCGCGCAGCGCTCCCATGGCCACCTGCACCACGCCCGCGAGGATCACCGAGAGAAGAAAGATCTCGTAGGACCCGAGATCGGTGATGGCGGTGAGCACTATGGCCGTAAGGCCAGCTGCGGGGCCGCTCACTCCCAGGGGCGATCCGCCCACGATGCCCACGACGATGCCACCCACCACGCCCGCCACCACGCCTGAAATGAGCGGGGCTCCCGATGCAAGGGCGATGCCCAGGCACAAGGGTAGAGCTACCAGAAAGACCACGACAGAAGCCGGCAGGTCCTGTTTCCATGACCGGAAAACCGAAGAACGTTCCATTGAATATGCTGAATGATGTTGAACAGATGCGTGAATGCGCTCCCGACCGTTCCGATCGGAAGGAGCAGGGATCATTGGATCCCGATCTGGATCAACTCAGCATTTGGGGGGCGGCACGGCCACTTCGCCGTGGTCCACTTCATTGTAGGGATCTTCCAGCGCCAAACCGGAAAGTGCCTGCAACGCATGATCGGCGCTGGTATGCAGCGCTGTATGCCAGCCGATGGCGCAGGCATGTTTCACTTCCTCTTCCTCTGCGAGGGGGGCGGGCACCGAACCACATTCGTTCATCAATTGCACCACCGTGCGTGAATTGGTCATCAACGGCATCATTACCAGCAGGCCGCCCAGCAGCACTGCCATCAACCGGATAGGGATGGACCTGATATGACCTGAGCTCTCGTTCACTGTGCAACTTCCCGTTGCGAAATTATGAAAACACGCTGCCAGGCCATGTAAATATGGATCTAAGATCTTGTTAAGACCTCGAACCCGGGCAGCTGTGGAAATGTTCCGGTACCTGTCGATCCGCTTCTGCGCGAACGTGGATAATTTGCGCCCCCATGAAGGGAAGGTTATTCTGTTCGTCACTCATTACATTTCTTTCGATCCATGTGGAAGCGCAGTACGCCGGGCCCGAAAGCGTGGAGTATGATCCAACGGGCGACCGGTATTTCGTAAGCAACACACAGAACAATTCGATCAAGGAGCTGGGGCAGGATGGCACCGTGAGCGAATTTGTGCCAGCCACACCGAACGCCCCATATGGACTTGAGATCCTTGGCGACACGCTCTATGCATGCATGGGGAACGGGATTCGGGGTTATTCGCTTTCCACAGGTGAAGAGGTCTACTTCCGTAACATCGGCGCCCAGTTCCCGAATGGCATCACCACCGACGGTACTTTTCTATATGTAACGTCCTTCCAAGGCCAGCAGATCATCAAGGTCGATCCTGCGAACGATGAACATTCAGTACTTGTGGCCGATACGGAAGGAACACCGAACGGCATCGTATACGATCCAACCACCGATCGGTTGGTGGCCGCCTTCTGGGGAAGTAACGCGCCGATCAAAGCATACGATAAGGAAACCGGTGAAGAGGAAGTGTTGATCGCGAACTCGGGGCTGGGCAATATCGACGGCATCACGATCGATTGCAACGGCAACTTCATCACCGCTTCATGGAGTTCCGGTGGAAAGATCACGCGTTGGGATCCGCAGTTCACCACAGGGGTCGATCTGAATGTGAGCGGGATCGGAAATCCAGCGGATATCGATTTCGATCATACGAACGATGTGATCGCGATCCCGAACAGCTCGTTGAATACAGTGATCCTTCATGAAGTGGATTGCAGCACCGGCATCGCACCGATCGAAAAGATGGAGCTCACGGTGATGCCGAATCCGGTGAGGGACATCGTTCATGTTCAACCCGCGTTCAAGAAGGCCGAACCGTACATCATCTTGAATTCGCGCGGGTTGCTGATCGGTGGCGGAACATTGCGGCCAAACGGGATGATCGACCTTGGTATATTGAATCCCGGCACATACGTCCTACAGTTCACTGAAGCGCGCAAGCAGGTGAAGCTGATCAAGGAATAACTTTCGATCGGAATGAGCAGCGAGCCCAGGAATTTACCGAAGATCGATCTGGTACTTTACGTACTCACGGTGCTCGCGCTGATCGGTGTGGTGATCGATCTGATCGATGGCTACTGGCTCAAGACGATCTCGTCGGTTTTCCTGTTCGTAGGATTGATCGCAAGCATTCAATGGCGGCGATACCGCAGCCGTCGCTGGCGTACTCTCGCGTGGATCAGTTTCAGCGTGGCGGTCGCGGCGCTGGTGTTCCGCTTCGCTTCCTATTATGGTTTCGTTGGATCGTGATCAGCCCCGGCAACAAGTCCAGGCTCAATACTTTCTTTTATCAATAGATCGACAAAGTCGTGAGCTTCCCTCATAAGTTTCTTTTTGGATGCATATCGAAAGACCTTCTTTCCATAGAATTCGTTTTTCCAGCGATAATTATTTGAGTCGAACCATCCCGCGGAATGTAATCTCAACACTCTATTCCAACTGATCGATGAGTGGTATACGATGATCTCATCGCCCATCGATGTTCGCCACATCTCTGTTCGATAACCTTTGATGTTCCCCTGATATCGATCATATTTTCTAACAAAGCCATGACGGGAAAAGAACTCGTCGTTCCTAGCATTCAACAATGGTCCGATCCATGCGTGGCGAGTTTCATCTTTCAGGTACCATCTCAAGAAAATGAATAGAGGAGGTACAGAAACCGCGATCACCATGGATGCTATGAGCAATTTGAAAAGATCTGTGCCCACCACGACGAAGAACGCGGTTAGAAGAAATGCGATCGCCAAGAAAACGATCAAAGCCGATGATAATTTATTAAATATCTGTCTACGCCTGGCTTTGCGAAGGTTCCTTCCGCGTAACTGTTGTCTTGTAAGAAGCGGTTCACCGAGATCCTTTACCACAGCAAAATTGCTGTCCGATCGAATACGCCAAGGCCAATCCGTTTCAACCTTCAGGACCTCAGAAAATAGCTTTTCGATCTGCTCAACAAAGAGGAATAACTCATTTCTACTTGGCCTGTTCAATGAAAGTTTAAAGTTGATGTTGGGCCAAACTTCTTTGAATCCCAAGTCGATGACTTGCTGATTCTCTTCTTTTAAAAGAGGTCGTGATGGGATCAGAACAACGAATAGCGAATCGTTCCTATCCTTCAATATGTACAGTTTGTTCCCTTTCGGTTGGATGCTGAGACATGTATGGAGAGATCGCCTCTCTAACGAGTGAAGCATATCCAATAAACGTTGCTTATTGGAGGTTATCATCTGGAGATCGGTGAGCATGCATCCCAGGATCAGCCTCGCCGCGAATTCAGGAATCGTACGCCCACCAGCCGATCCGCCCGCTGGCGGTGATCGGTGAAGTACACCAATACGATGTAATCGTTCTCCGTCTGGAAGTGCGATCCCTCGATCGCACCGATATCCGCTGAAGTTGCGCCGCGCGGAAGCGTTACGTAAGCGAAATCGTAAAGTCCTTGCTTCAGCAGGATCGAAGCGAGGTAGCCTTTTTCCTGCGGAGACCAGGTCATTCGGTTCTCTTTCCGGCATTGGAAGTCGCTGAATCCACCGTACACGAAGATCTCATCTATCAACGGTTCATCCATCGGGAGTTTGAAGTGCACCATCACATAATCGGCGCCGAGCGGATCGCCATCAACGATATCATTGCGAATGAAGAACTTTCCGTTGATGTCCTGCCGATCGAGGTAGATGCTGATGTTGCGTTTCTCTTCCGGAAGGATGTAGGCTTCATATACGCCTTGCCCAGGTCCCGGAACGATCTTCTGCACTCGTTGTGTAAGGAATCGCAGATCCTTCAGATCGAAATTCCGGTATTCGTTCCCAGCAAGGAAAAGCGCCTGTTCCGGATGATCGTAGATCAGTTCGGACCCACGGACGAAACGCGGTTTCAAGCCCGATCGTAGATCCTCCCACCGCATGTTCTGCAACACCGAAACATGGATCTCGCTGAAGGGATCCTGAACCGGTAGTGCGGGATGCCGCACCACCAGATCCACCTGGTGCGCGATGTCGCGCATGTCCACATTGCGGCTCGCCACGATCTGTGCATCGATCTGCGTTCGCTGCTCGAACACCATGAACCTTCGCGTAAGCACAAGATCATCCGGATCATCGGCGCGGTATACCTTCACGATGTAGTTGCCCGATCGCGAGATCTGCATCATGTCATTGGGCAGCATGATCTCGTAATGGATGAACGGTTGCAGCGTATTGAAACTCAGTCTTCCAGCGGGGATGTAATCGTTGAGCGCACCGGTGAGATATTGCCCGGCGAGCAGATCGCTCGGCTGCCAGAGCGCATCGCAATGCACCACCGTGTAGGAGAAATTCTCGTTGTTGGGTTGAAGGTCATCAAAGCGGAGCACCAATTGATCGGCAGTGCCCAATTCGATGATCGGCGGCGCAAGCTCGAATCCGCGCTTGAAAAGTTGAACGGTATTGATCGTGGGGCTGTAGACCTGATCTTCCAGTTTCAGTTCGGTGGAAGACCAGTAGTCGGGAACGCCATCCACGACAGAGGCAGGCGATGTGGAAGCGCAGCTCTGCAAGGAAGCGTGCAATGAGATCAGTAGAACGGATCGGAGAACGATCGCCATGAACACCGATCGCCGGGAACGGTGGAAAGAACTGGGGAATAACAATTTGGGCTGAGTTGGTCGCGCATCGAAAGATATCTAATTTTGCCGCGCCTCACAGCTTACTGCACTCACACCTTTACATGTCCAAGATCATCAAGATCGGCAAAGGCCTCGATATCCGCCTGAAGGGCGAAGCAGAGAAGGTTCTTGTACAGTCCGATCCACCGAAGGTCGTTGCGGTGAAACCGACCGACTTCCATGGGTTGATCCCCAAAGTGATCGTAAGACCAGGCGACAAGGTGAAGGCAGGTTCCATCCTGTTCCTGGACAAATACAACGAACGTGTACAGTATGCGAGCCCTGTAAGCGGCGAAGTCGCCGAAGTTGTTCGCGGGGAGAAACGCAGGGTCTTGGAAGTACGCGTGCTTGCTGATGCACAGACGCAATACGAACAGTTTGGCCCCGGTGATCCTTCCACGATGAACCGTGAAACGATCATCCAGAAGCTGTTGAAGAGCGGAGTGTGGCCGGTGATCAAGCAGCGCCCGTTCGATGTGGTGGCCGATCCGGCAGGCGATCCAAAAGCGATCTTCATCTCCTGTTTCGATAGCAATCCGCTGGGGCCTGACATGGATGTGGTGGTGCGCGGGCAGGGCGATGACTTCCAGACCGGATTGAACGCTCTCGCGAAGCTCACCAAAGGCAAAGTGTATCTCGGTATAAGTCCGGATACGAAAGCGGCCGAATTCCTGAATGCCAAAGGCGTCGTGATCAACACGTTCAGCGGTCCCCATCCTGCTGGCAACGTTGGTCCGCAGATCCACAAGGTGAACCCGATCAACAAGGGTGAAGTGGTATGGGTCGTGAACGTTCAGGATGTGATCGTGATCGGCCGTTTGTTCCGCAAAGGCGTTTATGATGCCACACGGATCGTTGCCGTGACCGGAAGCCGCGCAAAGGATCGGAAATACTACCGCACCATTTCCGGCGCACCTGTAAAGGATATCGTAGGACAGGTGAGTGATGATGTTCGCATCATCAGCGGCAATGTGCTCACCGGCGATCGCGTGGAGAACGATGGTTTTCTGGGTTTCTACCACCAGCAGATCACAGTGATCCCCGAAGGCGACGAGCCGAAATTCTTCATCACCGAAGGCTGGGCCAGCC
>JAEZDL010000009.1 GCA_023418095.1 Bacteroidota bacterium | reverse complement strand
AATCGGCAACTTTCGAGAAATCGGTAGGTACAAGTATGGTGTTCTTGCTCATAATGATCCTGGTTCCTTGCCTTTTCGTTCGGAAAAGCGGCTAAAGATAGAATGAAAGGATCACCCCGGCCGGTCTCGCGGCAAGCCGGGAAATGTCCGCCCGGTGAACCTAAAGTTTTACGAAGCGCGCGGTGCGGATCGTGGAAGCCTCCCGCAGTTGAATGGTATGCAAGCCGGGGCGCAACCCGCTCACATCGATCGGGATCGAACCAATGACCCCGGATCTTTCATGGTGCACCAGCCGGCCCATGCCATCACAGATGAACACGGCCGCACCCGGAGATACCGCGCCCTTGATCCAGAGCCTGTCGTTCACTGGATTGGGTGCGATGATCAGATCGCTGGCATCGATCCCAGCGATACCGGCCACCGAACCGCCGAGCTCGATCATTTCACAGCGTTGCACCATGCAGGTATCCGCCACGAGCGGCCCCCAGACATCGATCTGCGCACATAGCTGGAACTGGTTCCAACTGGGCGGATATTCATGCACGGCGATCGGGCCTTCCGCGGTGTGGCCATCCCCGAAGTCCCAATGGATGCTGCTGTTCTGCCCGCTAACGATCGAAGTATCGAGCACCACAATGAAATTGTCCTGCTGGAAGCGGAGGAATCCAGGGGCCACGACCTGGTCGCACGGCACATCCCCCGGCCCGAGATATAACCATTTGCAGATCGTGGTGGTGCAATTGATCGGGTCTGGGCCGATCTGCGTAAGACAGACCTTGTGCGGACCAGGTCCGTCGAAGGTGTTCGATGAAACGGCGGTCAGACCTTCGTTGAACGTCCAGAAGTAGATCGCAGAATCACCCACGCTCGTTTCCTCGAATACGATCGTGTTCCCCTGCACCGAAGCGATCGTGAAATCAGGCTCGAACGAGAGGCAGGAGGGGTCCTGAAGGATCTCCACGAACCGGCAGGTCGTGCTGCTGCAAGTTTCCATGCTCGAAAGGTCGATCGCGCTGGCGGTTAGGCATACTGGGACTTCTCCAGGTGCGGGATATGTAACGGTGATCTCCGCACCCTCCTGCTGCTGAAGTTCATCGGTGAAATATGTCCAGGTGGTGCCGAGCACGGTGGTGTTCCCGGGTTCGATCAAGGCCGTGAAGGATTGTTCCAAGGCACCGAGCGGCGAAACGGCGAGGTCCACCACGAGCGAGCTGTCGCAATCACTGAAGGTTCCTCCGCCCTTGGGCATTCCTTCGGAAAGCTCCTGCGCATCGGATCGCATTGCACAAAGTGCGGGCAGGATGAAAATGAAGATCGAACGCGTGATCATTTACGGAGCTGCGTTGTGAAATGATGATGGAGCCGGAACTGCACAGCGAGGCGTGAAGGTGCTGCCCACACGTCCGCTGTTCCGGTGAGCGGATGAATTCCCGCCATGTAGACCGGCGAAAGTTCGAAGGACCAGTTCTCGGCCAGCTGGTAACCCAGATCAACGCCGATCGAACCGGAGATCACGGCAGGGTACCGTGACCGTAGTTCGGGGCGGGAAAGGCTTCCCACTTCGATCCGGGAGCCATCGGGGTCGCTCACGAGCGAATACTTCTGCCGTACATGGGTGAATTCCAGCGAAGCCCCGGCGCGCGGACCGTAATAAAGCCGTCCAGCGGATCGATGATAGGAACCTTCCAACGGGACCCGATACACCGTTTTGCGATCGATGTCCTGATAGCGTTGCTCCACCGTGGTCACATGGTCGATCGTATCCGGATCGCTAAAGAACACTTCCGAATCAAGTGTTACGATATAGTTCACCACGTGTTGCGACACCTCGGTGCGGCGATCGGTATAGGAGAATTGCTGCTCCGATCGTTCGTTGATCAAACCGGCACTGAAACCGAATCCGGAGCGATAGCTGCGTCCTGCCTGTATGCCGAACCCAAAGGTGGTGTTGTGCGCCTCCGCATCGTTCAAGGCATTAACGAGCGGCCGGTCGGTGCCGCGCCAGTCACGCTTCACATCCGAGGTGGCGATAACGAGGGAAAGGATCCAATCCCCTTTCGGCAGAACATAGGCCGAAGGCTCCGCAACAGTCATGGGTTCACCGGAAAGCGATCCAAGCTCCAAACCGATCGGCAGTGGTGAGACGTAATAAGCGAACGGATCCGGCAGGCCGAACACTGATGCCCTTGTATTTTGAAGGCCTGTTCTGTGTGCGGCCGATCCTTCCTGCAGGGTTTGGTCACCATGATGCGTCCTCCGCACATTGCGTTGCTCAGATGGCTGATCGGAACGCTCATCTGCGTGATCCACCACCGCAGTGGGTGTCGTAGATTCCAGATGGACCGAAGGGATGCTCTCTTCAGATCGCGCATCTGAAGAATTTTTATCGGATACATTCCCGATCGTGCTTTCCCTGGTGTGGATCGAAGTCTGTTCCGGATAAACAGAATTCACATTCGCATGGATATGCTGTTCCGAAGTGGTCGGTGCGTCATCCACGACCAGCATCGCCGAAGTGGTCTCTGGAGCGATCCCGGCCACAGCGATCCGACCTTCATCGTGTGTTGCGTCACGACCCGCGCCCGTGTTCCGATCGGGCCAGGCGGCATAGGTCACCCAGGCGGCAGCGGGAACGAGCAAAAGAAGGATCCCGTTCATGCGGAACCATTGCTGCCACCATGTGCGCCGGTGCCGCGCAGCTTGAATACCCGCCCACACCTCCGCAGGCGGATCGGCTTCCGTGTTCGCGAGCGAACGCCGGAAAAGTTCATCTATGGGATGTTCTTCCCGCGTGGACATGTTCTTTCGTTTCGTTGATCTTCTCCTGCAACATCCTTCTCGCCTTTGAAAGCTGGCTTCGTGAAGTGCTTTCGCCGCACCCGAGCATCGAGGCGATCTCCGCATGGTCGAACCCTTCGATCGCGTACAGGTTGAACACCATGCGGTAACCCTCCGGCAGGGCTGCCACCATGGCGAGCAACTCCTTTTCCCCGAGGGTTTCCATGGCCGAGGCGCCCACCGCCCGCTCCGGCGTGCGATCCAACCCGAGCTGTTCCATCTGGAAGGATCGTTTGCGGTAATGGTTGATCGCAGTATGCACCATTATCCGCCGGATCCAGCCTTCCAGGGACCCTTCCATGCGGAAATCCTTGAGTTTCTCGTAGACCTTGATGAAGCCTTCCTGCAGCATATCCTGCGCCTCCAGCTCATGGCGCGCATAACGAAGGCATACCCCGTACATGCGCCGCGCATGTGTGCGGTACAACTCCTCCTCGCAGCGGCGATCGCCGCGCAGGCAGCCTTGGATCAGCTCCCGTTCACTCAAAACTTCCGAAGTAAAGGCCTTCAGATCCGTAGACGCCTGCCGTTGAAGGAACGCTGCCTCAGCGGCAAAAGAAAGGTACGCCAAGCTTGGATCGACCCTCAAAGCCGCAAAACAACCGGTAACAAACGGTTATGAACGGCTGCAAACGGTTATCGTACGAGTCGTTGCCCGGAGCCGCTGGAGTTTTGCTGCCGGAATTCGGGTTCAGCTCCGGATCCTGTACGAAAAGCAAAACCAAAACACGAGAAGAAGATGAGCACGCTGAAGAACAAAGTGAGTTTGATCGGTAACCTGGGCTTCGATCCGGAAGTGCGCGAACTTGCCAAGGGGAGAAAGGTGGCGCGGATGTCAGTAGCGACGAACGATACCTACCGCAATGCGAGCGGCGAACGTGTGAATGACACGCAATGGCATACCGTGGTGGCTTGGGGGCGCACCGCTGAGGCGGTGGAGAAGGTATTGCGAAAAGGCTCGCCCGTTTCGCTGGAAGGCCGCCTGGTTCATCGCAGTTATGAGGCGAAGGATGGCACGAAGCGCTATGTGACCGAGGTGGTGATGAACGATTTCCAGCTTCTGGTGAATCGAGCGGCCGAAACAGCCGAGGCTTAACCACCTGTGATCGACAGAAAAGGCGGCCCTCAGGCCGCCTTTTCAATTTTCATTCAGTAGGAACTTTCCATGATGCGCACATATTGTAGCTTCAATTCAGTGTTCCCGGGCAATGGATCGGCGATCGCAAAAGACCCGGCTCGGGTCGTGGTCCGGAGCATTTTATCGCCGGTGTTCAAGCCACTGGGACATCGGATCACATTGATCCGCGGTGACTCCACACGGGTATGTATCATCAGGTCCGATCGCCACCACCCGAGGTCCATCAGATCCAACTGCCCTGAAACATAAAGGATCACAGGCCTTTCCTGCGGGCTGTTCCAGTAGATGTTCGAAAGCGAAACGATCGCTTTTGGTGGCATGTTCACGTAGATCGAATGCTTCCGTAAACGATGTTCGATGTGAAGATTCTCCAGCGTGAATGACTTCACGACCGGATTGCCGGCGCGTGCGCTTTCATCCCCATCCATCGTGGCGCTGAGGAAAAGGTCGCGATCGGCGGCTTCGCCTTCTGAAATGCAGTCGGCCATGCGGACCCCGCCGCTGTTGATCACCGCGAAGGCATTGGTGGTGGTTATCGCACAATACACCCGGCATTGGTCTAGCACCGTGCTGTTGCTCTGGCTGTTCGTGGCCGTTGCGCCCGGCCAATCGCCATGGCGCACCACGATCCCTTGTTCCGCAGGAGCCGTTACCAGCACGTTTCCGATCCGGGCCATCAGGCAGAAACGCAGATCGATCGCGGCTTCCGTCTGGCTGCGGAAACGGCAATTTTCGATCACGCTGCCCAGGGTCGCCTTCAGATCAACGCCTCTTCGCCCACCTTCGATCGCCGCGAAATCCTTGATCAGATACCGGCTCGATGTTTTGCGCGAAGCATCTTTCTGATCGGAGACGTGCCGTGTGAAACCATTGGAATTCCTGCCGAGCTTCAACGTACAGCCCTTTCCATCGATCACCAGAAATGGGATATCAGGAAGCACGATATCGCCTTCACTCGTGTAGGTGGATGCTGCAGAGAAGGAAAGCGCCGTGGCGTCAGCAGGAAGATCCTTGAAATACACGCCAACATCACCGGCCGGAACGACGTATTCCTTGGCCTGCAATGGAAGCGTGGCCGCACCTATCGCGATCAGGACCAACGAGGAACGAAACATGTACACAAAGCAACGCTTCACTCGATGATCACGCTTCGTTGGATCCGTAGTTCATCAAAATGAAGTTGAAGAATATACATGCCAGCCGGCAGATCACCGATCGAAAAGTGGATCGGCCATCCATCCGTCCGTTCGCTCCTCACCGCTCTTCCATCGGTGGAAAAAAGCTGCAATGCTGTTGGTGGATCGGATCCCTGGGTCGCATCGATCATGATCAGATCATGGGCCGGTTGCGGATGGATCACGATCGGATTTGAAAGGTGTTCCTCGACCAGGCCTACGAATGGATCCACAGTGATGCAGGCCTCGGCCCAGCAGGTGTCTCCGGAAGCTTGATCCCAGTACCAGGAATCGACGCACACCTCATATGGTCCGGGTGGCTCGAAGACATGTGTGACCGATCCACCTGAAGCAATGCTGCCATCGCCGAGGTCCCAAATATGACCCACGGCAGGTAGGGAAGTCGATGCCGTGAACGTCACTGTGTTGCCATCCGGTTCCGCAGAGATCTCCACGATGAAGCCTGGATCGCAGCCGCCAGTGATCCACTCCACTTCCTGGCACGATTCCGCCCAGCAGGTATCCTGCGTGGTTTCGTTCCAGTACCATGCGATCGCGCAGACCTGGTAAGGTCCGGGAGGTTCATACAGATGATCCACCGCATTGCCGGCGCCTGTGGTGCCATCGCCAAAGTTCCAGATCACCTGGCCTTCGATCGGTTGCGTGGTCGCGTTGAAGGAGAATTGGCCGGCGTTCTGCTCCCACGTGAACTCCACGGCGAAGGCCGGATCACAGCCGGCCGGGCCGTTCACGGTGAACAATTCGCACGTGGTGCTGAAGCAGCTGTCCTGAAGCGCTTCGTTCCACCACCAGGCGGTAAGGCAGACCTCGTAATCCCCCGGAAGATCGAAATCGTGATCCACAGTTCCGCCGATCGCCGTGGTGCCATCACCAAGATCCCAGATCAGCCCTCCCGGCCCAGCGGAGGTCGTGCTTTCAAAGATCCATTGCAGCGGTCCATTCTCCACGCCGATGAAGGTGGCTTCAAGCCCCGAACACGGATCGGCGCCGACCCATGTAACGATGTCGCAATGCGTGGCAACGCAGGTGTCCGGTGAACCGATCGGGCCGATGATCGAGGTGATGGTGAGGCAAACTTCATGATCGCCTGGCGCCGGGAAGGCGTGGATCAGGTCGTTGCCGCTCCCGATCGGATCGCCTTGGTAGCTCCATTCGATCGCGATCGGAAGGCCGGGCACGCTTGATGTGTTGATAAGCTCTGCACCAGCGGCGAGGCTCGATGAGGTGAAGGACGGGTCCATCGAACTGCAATCCGTGGAGCCTGGTGCTGAAACGATCGTGTCACAAACAACCGTCCAACAGGTATCCGAGATCTCGTTCGGCAGATACCAGCTTTCCAGGCAGACCACATGCTCGCCGAACAAAAATTCCTGTTCGGCCGTAGCGCCGGTCGCAGTTCCGGCATTGCCAAAGTCCCAGAAATATCCTCCGGCTTCCACCGATCCATCCGCATGGAAGGAGACAAGGCCATCGTTTTGCGACCACCCGAAGCCGATCTGCACCGCGGGATCGCATTCCTCGGGCATCATCAAATTGAACAGATCGCAGGTGTAGTTCCAGCAGGTATCCTGCGCCACTTCGTTCCACCAACCTGCACCGAGGCACACTTGGTAAGTACCGCCCGTGGCATACGTGTGTTCGACCACGGATCCGATCGCAGAGGTGTTATCGCCCAGGTCCCAGGAAAAGGCGATCGCTGGTGGTTCGGTGGTCTGCTCGAAGATCATGGTGGTGCCTTCGATCACTGTTCCGGAGAATGTTGGTACGAAGCTTTCACAATCCATGGTATCCCCCACAACGACGGGCAGGCAGATCGCATCGGTACAGAATTCATCCGTGGAACTGTTCCAGATGGATGAGACGAGGCAGACCGTAAAAACCCCTGCGGTATCGAACGTATGTGTAACCTGCTGTCCCGCGCCGGAATCGCCATCGCCGAACTGCCAGAACTGGTTGCCGCCCGGCGGATCGCTCGTGCTGAAGAAGACCACCGTATTTCCTTCAGTGACCTCTGAGATGAACGACGCCTCGTATTGATCGCAACTGAAGCCGCCTTCGTTGTATTCCACCATGTAACACGTGGAATCGAGGCATTGCACGATGCCTTCGGGCGTTTCGATGGATGTGCCGATCGTAAGGCAGACCTCGTAGATGCCGTTGACCGCGAAATTGTGCACCGGATCCTGCACGAAAGAGATATTCCCATCACCGAACGTCCATTGATACCATGTGATCGCCCCGGCCACCTGCGAGCCATCGGTGAAGGCGATCCCGTTGGGATCGGGCGCGAAGGTGAAGTCGACCACCAGCCCGGCGCACGGATCCTGGGCCTGCGCGGAAGCGGAAAGCATGAATGAGAGAAGAAGGAGGAGGGTCGTACGCATACCGGATCTGGAGCTTTAAAGGTATGACGTGCATCGATCCGCGGAAGTGCGCCACTATCGGTTGATATCGTTCGCTTGACAATCCCGCATGGCGGATGGACCTTTATGCTCTGAAGATCAGGTCCGATCCGGGCCTGCAGCCACCGGGACCATGAAGAAGTCATTACCCTTCAGTTCTTTGTTCCTTCTACTTTTTTCGATCGAAGGCGCAGCGCAATCGGTACCACCGGGATTCAATGATGCATTGGTGCTCGGCGGTTGGACCGATCCCGTGGGCGTAACGTGGGATGCGGCAGGCCGATCCTATGTCTGGGAGAAACGGGGAATGGTGTGGATCGTGGAGAACGGAGTGCGCCGGCCCGATCCGTTGATCGACCTGCGGGCCGAGGTGGGCAACTGGCGTGATCATGGCATGCTGGGTTTCGCGCTCGATCCACAATTCCAGACCAATGGCCGCATCTACCTGATGTATGCAGTGGATCGCCATCACCTGTTGAACTTCGGAACTCCGGCCTACAATGTCTCCACCAACCAATACCTGTCCGCCACGGTGATGCGGATCACGCGCTATACGGCCATGGCGCCAGGCTACAATGCGGTTGATCCGAATTCAAGGTTGGTGCTGCTGGGTGAAACGAAGAAGACAGGCCCCGCGATCCTTCACGAATCACATAGCACGGGCACCCTGGCGTTCGGTACGGATGGCACTCTGCTCGCCTCGATCGGCGATGGCGCGAGCTACGCGAGCACCGATGTGGGAAGTGCTTCGGAGACCTATTTCGCGCAGGCGCTCGCGGACAGCATCATACGCGAAGCGGAGAACGTTGGTGCGCTGCGGGCGCAATTGCGCAACAGCTTCAATGGAAAGATCCTGCGGCTCGATCCGAACACCGGCAATGGCCTGCCGAGCAATCCATGGTACGATCCCGCGCAGCCGCGCTCACCGGCCTCACGCGCCTGGGCCATGGGGCTGCGCAACCCGTATCGGTTCACCGTACGGCCAGGCTCCGGCAGTTCCGATCCATCCCTGGGGCAGCCTGGCACATTGCTGATCGGCGATGTGGGCTGGAACCTTTGGGAGGAATTCAATGTGTGCGCCGAACCCGGAATGAATTTCGGCTGGCCGCTCTTTGAAGGGTTCGATCCGCTGCCTTCGTACATGGCGGCCCTTACACCGAACAAGGACGCGCCCAACCCGATGTTCGATGGCGTGATCTGCGATCAGCAGTTCTTCCATTTCCAGGACCTGATCAAGCAGGCGACGCCGGTGCATCTCAACGCCCATCCCAACCCCTGCGATCCGGGCGTGCAGATCCCGAACAATATCCCGAAATATTTCCACGCCAGGCCGGCGATCGATTGGCGGCATGGCAACCAGTCGCGCGTGGGAGCTTTCAGCGGAGAACAGGCGGTGACCTACAACCTCACCGATCCGGCCTCACCGGTACCCGGTCCGCTTTTCGGCGGATGGGCTTCGATCGGCGGGCCCTACATGGCAGGGCTCAACTTTCCGCCGGAATACCAGAACAGCGTTTTCAATGCCGATTATGTAGGCGGATGGATCAAGCGTTTCGTGATCGATGAGGATGGAGCGCCAGTGAGCGTGCACGATATGGCGGCAGGTCTTGGCGCGGTAACATGGCTCGGCGCAGGTCCCGATGGTTGCATCTGGTACATCAGCTACGATGCGAATGAGATCAGGCG
>JAEZDL010000240.1 GCA_023418095.1 Bacteroidota bacterium | reverse complement strand
ATGATCAGTTGCTCATCGAAAAGACCTTTGGTGGGACGCTGCTTCATGATCTCAAAGAGATCGAATGCCGCTGGGATCGTCAAGATCCTACAAGGTCAAGTAATCAACAAGTTTTTAGAGGTGCCCTACTCGCAGTTTTCGTAAGTCTTTCAATCACTGCTTCGAGCCAGGTTCCAGCATATGTACCCACAGATGGCCTTGTAGGCTGGTGGCCATTCAATGGGAATGCCAACGATGAAAGTGGGAATGGGAATAATGGGTCTGTGAATGGTGCAGTGCTATCGACAGATCGATATGGAGTTTCTCAATCAGCATACAATCTATACCTCAATAATGCTCGTATCGAAGTTCCTCATAATTCAACTTTAAGCCTAAGTAATACTAACTTCACATTATCGGCTTGGATACATTTGCAAGATTTACTTCCAACGACCATTGGATATGGTGGATACGCGATTCTTTCCAAACGACTTGATTTTGGCCAATTCGGATATATCTTCTCAGTGGCATCACCCAGTCAAACCAGTCAAGTCCCAGCCGGAAGATTGTCACTTGATCATGCAGGAGGTGGAATAAATAGGGCTTATTCATCCAATTCTATTCTACTCGATGAGTGGCAACATGTCGCTGTTGTATATCAGAGTAGTTCAGAGACCGCGATTTTCTATATCAACGGTCAGCCATCGAATGCCCTTTATAGCAATGGTGTATTACCAACGCCAAATCCAAGTTTGGCTGACATGTGGATCGGCAATGATGTTTCCGGCCAGCCATATCACTTTCACGGTCTTTTAGATGACCTTGGGGTATGGGATCGAGCTTTAACCCCTGAAGAGATAAACCAGCTTTATGCGGGTTCGCTACCATGTACCGATGACCTGGTATTTGAGATCCAAACGGATGAAACTCCTTCTGAGACGACTTGGGAGATCCTGAACGCTGACGAGCAGACTGTTTGTTCGGGCGGGCCGTACATGGAAATGTCGTCGGTCATAACAGCAACCTGCTGCCTTCCAGAAGGTTGCTATGTACTACGTGTGTATGATAGTGCGGGCGATGGAATGGCCAGCGGTGGTAACGGTGGATACATCCTGCGCACCAGTCCAGATAATCAGCGCATCATCGACAACCGCCGGAACTTTCTCTCGGGAAGCCAAAGCGCGATCGCCAACGACCAGGGCTTCTGCCTGCCGCTGAGCGATGATCACCTGATCTATACCAGCTGCGACAAGCTCGACTGGCTTAGCAACGAGTTCATCGTGGCAAGCCTTGATCCGGCGGTGAGTGCTGAATGGATCAATGGTGCACCCAACAGCGCCCAGGACGCTATCTCCGGTTACGAGTTCTGGTTCTTCGATCCCAATGGCACATAAAGCTTCCGGATCTTCCGCTCCCACAACACTTCCCACGGCTATCCAGCTACCGGTCCCGCGCGTGCGGCACACTTGCGCATCAATAATTGGGTCCAAGCGGCTCACATTCCTGCGAATGTACTGTTGAATGTGCGAGTGCGTAGCCGTGTAAATGGAGTGAATAACGAATGGGGTCCCGCCTGCCGCTTCAAGCTCGATCCGGTTGCGGCACAATGCCCTGTAACCAAATTAATGGACATCCCAGGCAACCCGTTCCTGAGCTGCAACGAATACCGAACTTTCGCGATTAACTCATATGTACACTCACGCCCCGTTTCGGGTGCGTCACAATACCAGTTCCGCTTCCGACAGCCTGCTGAAGGGTTCGAAGTAATACGGACTACGAGTTCCTTCTTCGCTCAATTGTGGTGGAGTGGACCGATGCTGGTAAATGGAACACAGTACGAGGTGGATGTGCGTGCCTTCAAGAATGGACAGTGGTGCCCATGGGGGGATGTCTGCACTCTCAACATCGGTGTGGATCCAGGTGCCCAGGCAGGTGCAGACCAGAGCGTGATGAGAGAGGTGGCCAACATCCAGATCAACCTGTGGCCCAACCCGAACCATGGCGATCAGGTCAACCTCTCACTGAGCGAGGTACCACAAGGAACTTCCACCGTGAGCGTAAATATGTTCGATCTGTACGGCAAGAAAGTGCTCGCCCGCACTATCACGACCAGCGGCAGCCTCGTGAACACCATTATCGATCTGGATGGCGGCATGGCCGCAGGCATCTACATGGTGAACATCACAGCGGGTGGGAACAACTACACACAGCGCCTGGTGATCCAGCGCTGATCGGTAAGCGCTTTGGAAATGGACCCGGTCTTCTAGTTGAAGATCGGGTCTTGTTTCTACCAGACCAGGATCCGGGAGCTTTTGGCTCCATTTGTTATGAAGTAAAACCCTGCGGTGCGATCTGCCATGTTAAAGGATCGTTGCGACGCGTTCCAGTTAAGAACGTCGATCAATCTGCCTTGTGGATCGAATAATTGGAATTGATCTGGACCATTGACCTCACCATTGATGATGATCGTTCTGCTGAACGGATCGTAGATCAATGAAAGATCCTCATATTCCTGAACTTCGATCGATGTTCCTACTTCAAGCAACCAGAGCAACGCGTCCTTAACATGCGTCCGGAACAACGGATCGCTCGTATAGTTGCTCGCTGCATGACCAAGTGCGGTGTAGAAGATCCGGTTCATTCCGGTGGTGCGGTACCAGCTCATAGGGCGCGGCGCATCGTAGCTGTTCACCATTCCATTGGGGCCGATCGTTTGTTCAACCTCCAGTACCGGTACGATATCCGGATGCAGGTAACCATTCTCCCAGTAATAATACTCCTCTTCCTTCTGCCACGGATCGGGGAGGTTCACGGTGGAAGGATGCGTACCCAGCTTATGCAGGGCGAATGAAGGCGTGCCCGAAACATGGTGGGGATCGGACTGCACGCTACCGCCGATCATGATCGGATAGAAGTCCCACACGCCGGTGTCGGCGCCATTCGCTGATGAATGCCGGTACGTATCTGTCGCTGCGTGGATCCCCATCAGGTGGCCGCCCTGCGCGATCCATGTTTCGAAATTCGATCGTTGCTGTTCATCCAGGATCGCATTGCCCGATGTGTTGGCGAACACCACCACATCGAATTCCGCCAACGTAGCGAGATCATTGAAGGATGATCCATCCGCATCATCGATCACCTCCGCCCCGATCTCAGAGCCGATCGAAGTGAACATCGAAAAAGAGACCTCACGCGTTCCATGATCGAAGCCGCTGGTCTTCGTGAAGTGGAGCACACGCTGGGCCTGCACGTGGTGCACAGAGAAAAGGATCACGAGCAGGACCATGGACCGCGGCATGGTTCGAAGTTACCGATCGGGCCGATCGAACCTTCCCATGCCGGCGGTGTACTGCACATCAAAACAGATCGACCCCGATCGACCAAATCCTTTAAAAATGAAAAGCAGATCAGCCATCATCATCGCCAGCATCGTTCTTTCCGGACTTGCAGCCGTGCTCGTATCTTTTCGAGAACCGCTCGTGAAGGAAGAGATCATTCCCTGCCACACGCCACCGGAGACCATAAAGGGCTGTGTATTCAAGACCGTTTATGAAGGTGAAGGCGTGGACAGCACATTCCAGATAGCCACACCAACGAAGGTGCTGAAGGCGGAAGAGCGCGGACTGCATTGGTTGGTGCAGGCGCAGGCCGCCGATGGTGGCTTTGGTGCAGGCGCCCATGCACGCCAGGATATCCGCGATCCCCATGCGGTGGCCACCGATCCAGCCACTACGGCGATGGTGGGTATGGCGATCCTGCGCATGGGATCCACACCAAATTCAGGTGAATACGCACCGCAGTTGAAGAAGCTGACGAACTATCTTCTCTCGCATGTGGAGAACGCCACCCCACAGGCACGCAACATCACTGATCTGCAGGGAACACAGATCCAGGTGAAGCTTGGTGCGAACATCGATGTCGCGCTCACCACACAGTTCCTGAGCAACCTGAGCGCGAAACTCAATGCGAACGATCCGCTGAAGCAGCGTGTGGTGCAGGCAATGAACATCTGCACCGGCATTATCCAACGCGCACAAAATAGCGATGGAAGCATGCAGGGCGATGGCTGGGCCGGTGTGTTGCAGAGCTCGTTCGCTGCAAATGCGCTCGAATCAGCGAAAGCACAGGGCGCCGTGGTGGATGATCAGGCCTTGCAACAGGCCCGTGACTATAACAAGGGGAACTTCGATGTGGAGGGCAGGAGCGTGGCAACCGAGCGCGCAGCAGGCATAACCCTGTACGCCGTGAGCGGAAGCACCAGGAGCAGTGCGCAGGAAGCCCGGGCCGCAGAAGAGAAGGTGGAAAAGGCGAAGAAGGAGGGAAGGATCAGGGCCGACGCGGCGATCAACGTGGACAACCTGAAAGAGGCGGGCCTTTCCACCACGGAAGCCGAACGATTGAACACGGCCTACCAGGTCTATAACGCTGCGAAGGAACAGGCGCAGGATGCGAACGTGGTGAACGGATTCGGCAACAATGGGGGAGAGGAATTCCTGAGCTTCCTGCAAACGGGTGAATCCATGGTGATCGCAAAGGATCGCGGCTGGCGGAACTGGTACGGCGCCACCACCGATCGATTGCTCGCCATACAGGAGCAGGATGGAAGCTGGTTAGGCCACCATTGCATCACGAGCCCCGTGTTCTGCACCGCGACCGCGCTCCTGATCCTGAGCGTGAACAACGATGTGGAGCAACTGCTTGCCCAAGGCGCGGTGAAGTACCGTTGATCCTGGAATGAAAAAGGTCCGGCGAGCGATTGCCGGACCTTCTTCATCCCGATCGATCGGGATCAGTGCTTTTGTGGCCTGCGTTCATGATCACCACGGCCATCACCACGGCCATCACCACGATCGCGCATGCGTTTCACCACTTCGCGATGGAAATCGCGTTCGGCCTTCTGGAGCTTCACCAGCTTTTGCGCACCGATCGCCTTGCGCAATTGCGGATCGTATTTCCGGGCCACCTGCACGTCCTTCTCACGCATTTCCAGTTCGCGATCGAGCAGGTCATTGGCCTGCTCTTCGGTGATCTCCGAACCGCTGCGCTTGAGCGAACGCCGTAGTTCCATCAATTCCTTCCGGTTGGCGTGCTGCTCCTTCTCCATCTGATCATAGATCGGCCAGAAACGCTGTGCTTCCTCCGGGGACAATTCCATCTTTTGCGTGAGGTAGGCGCTTTTCTGGGCTTTTATCTCCTTCATCCGTTCATCCCGGATCGGAGGTTCATCATCCATGTCCACCTGTGCGTGGGTGATGCCGGCCGAGGCGATCGCCAGTGCGATCAGAATGGTTCTGTGCAGGTTCTTCTTCATGGTTCAAGTATCAGGAGTTCAACATCGATGTTCTCGTGTTCCAGGTAGGCGATCAGTTCTGTTTCGTCCAGTACGATCGAAACATCCTCGAAAAGCGGAGTGGTTGGATCGGTGTAGATCTCCCAGATCGCGTACTCATCGATCGGCAATTCATCGGGTGAAATGTCGATCGGCGATCGTGCCAGCGGATCATCAACCTGCGCGTTCTTCACCGGCAGCGCCCACCATATGGCCATCGCAGCGACGGTGACACCGATGACAAGTGCGGCCCACCTGTATCCGAAGAGGGGAAAGGAAGACCTTTTTCCTGCGACACATTGTTGTACCACATTCGGGAACCGATCGAAAAAGCCATCGGGCACAACGAATGGATCGGGTCGTCCCTTCAGTGATCGAAGCATTGGTGCTTCGTTCAGTGGATCATTTTCTTCCTCTTCGATCATACCACCTATTGGACGCATCAGTTCTCAAAAGGTTCGATCGGCCGTGAGCCATTGCTCGATCTTCTTCACCGCGATGTGGTATGAGCTCTTAAGAGCACCAACGCTGGTACCGGTGATCTCACTGATCTCCTCGTACTTCAGGTCCTCGAAATATTTCATGTTGAACACCGCTCGTTGCTTGTCAGGAAGCATCATCACGGCACGCTGCAGCTTCCTTTCGATATCGTCTCCGTTGAAATGGGCATCATCATCGATCGTGGCCGTGAGCTTTTCGGTCATGCTCTCGCTGCTTACGAAGAACCCCCGCCGCAAACGGCGAAGATGATCGAGGCATTCGTTGTGCGCAATGCGGTACAGCCAGCTGTAAAGCTTCGATCCGCCCTTGAACCCGTCGATCCCGCGATACGCTTTCATGAAAGTGTTCTGGAGCACATCCTGTGAAGCCTCATGATCGGAGACCATGCGCCGCACCGATCCATACAGCCTGCGCTGATATTGGCGGACCAACAGGTTGAAGCCGTAATTGCGGCGCACGGGATCGCTCAACAGAACGAGCAGCTCCGGATCAGTGTACACGCTTACCTGATCCTCCATGGAAGGCCCGACTGCTTTCCGATCCGTAGCGGTCTCCTGCAACACGTATTGGGACGAAATTGGAACGCGATGGTTTGAAGGACCTTCGACTTTCGTGTGAGCGGAAAGGCCACACATCATGCCAGAACCTTCACACCACCACCGATCGGAATGTTATTTGGTGACCGTGGCCCGGATAGCCTAATTTGAACGTGAATTCTTTATATGGATAGCAATTTATAGATCTTGGAAGCATCTGAAAAGCCCGGCCTTGGGCCGGAAACAACGCGGCGCACCCTCCAGCGGGTGGCTCTCATCATCTTCATTCTGTGCGCAATGTTCTGGGGGCTCGTGCATGCCAAGCCGTTCCTTGCGCCGGTGGTGGTGGCCTCCTTGCTCACCATGCTCGTGCTGCCCGTTGCGGTCTGGTTGGAGAACAAGGGGTTCAGGCGAGGTTGGGCGGCCCTGGTCTGCGACCTGTTGATCATCGCCTTCGCTTTTTCCATGGGTGTGGTGGTGGTGGCCCAGGCGAAGAGCATTGCGCGGGAATGGCCGGAAGTGAGGGAAAGGCTTCGTCCGCAGGTGGAATATCTTCAGAACAGCGTTGAACTGCGCACGGGGATCACGGTGGAGCAACAGAACGCCGAACTGGGGCTCGATCGGTTGTTCCGGGAGGAACCCGGCGCCGAGGCGATCGCGCAGGCCAGCGATGTGCAGAAAGAGATCGGCCCCACTGAGAATTCCACCATGATAACATCGGCTGGTGACCTGCTTTGGGAAACACTGCAATTCCTGGGTACGGCGCTCATCGTTTTCATCTACGTGTTCTTCTTCCTGCTCTACCGGCAGAAATTCACACGCACCATTCTATTGCTGGTTCCCAAACAGCACCAGGAAAGCACGCGCGAAGCGATCAACAAGGCCGGAAAGGTCTCCCAGGGTTATCTGTTCGGCCGGTTGTTGTTGATCATGTGCCTGATCGTGCTCTATTCGATCGGGTTCAGCATCTCTGGACTCGACCATGCGATATTGATCGCCGTGATCGGTGGCTTCCTTTCACTGGTGCCGTATGTGGGGAATGCGATCGCCCTTATCCTCGCCGTTTGCATGTCGTTCTTCTCGGGCGGCGGGCTCACCGAGGCATCCATGGTGGTGATCACTTATTTCGTGGCGCAGTTCTTTGAGAGCTATGTGCTTGAACCATACCTGATCGGCAGCCGCGTGGACCTTAATCCGGTGATGGTGATACTGGCTGTGATCCTCGGGAGCGTGGTGTGGGGCGTAACGGGAATGGCGATCGCAATACCCGCGTTGGGCATCATAAAAGTGATCTGCGATCATGTGCCGCTGCTGCAGCCTTTCGCATTCCTATTCGGGCAGGAGCGGTCGCCGCGGCGCATGTTAAGGGCAAGGGCGAAGATGAAGTAGCATCCTCGCCTGCATTGATCAACATCAGGCCGGCTCATACACCAACTGAACCACGCCCGATCGGAACGTCCTTGTCTTGATCAACCGCAAGGGAAGCCGTGCGTCCAACGTTTCGAATAACGGCTTGCCCCTTCCCAACGCGATCGGATGTACCGAAAGCTGGTAGCGATCGATGAGGCTTTCATGGATGAACGTCTTGGTCGAACTTGCACCACCATACAACCAGATATCCTTGCCGGGTTGCGCCTTGATCTCGGCGACGGCCTTGGGAATTTCCGAGCTGATGTAGGTTGCATGCTCATCTTCCCTCGGCTTGCTGGAGAAGACATACTTCTTCTTCGCATGCACGGACTGCCACAGGCGCACCTCTGCAGGAGAAGCATCGGTGGCCGGCCGGTACTTGCCCCACATGTCATAGCTCACCCGGCCATAGAAGATCGTATCGATGCCTGCGAGGAATTCATCAAAACCCATATCATCTTCCATGATGCACCAGTCGATCTCGCCGTTGGGGCCTTCAATGAAGCCGTCGAGCGATACGGCGAGGTCAAGGATGATCTTGCGTTTCACTCGTTGAGCGACTTTATCCCCTGTTCCTTCAACTTCGCCAGACCATCCTTCATCGCCTGCACTTGTTCGGGCGCATGACCTACCCAGCCGGTTACCTCACCAACCACCTTGAACGGATGCTCCGATCGGTAGGACATGCTCGGGTTGCCGGGGAATTTCCGATCGGTGAGATCGGGATCGTTTTCGATCAGTCCGGTGGGCTCTACGAGATAGATGCGGCCCGGTCCATCGCCGTGCGCAAGCTCCGCGCCCCAGATCGCGGCATCCAGCGTGGCGCTGAGGAATATGTACTTCGCGTTCTTCCGTTCGCTGAAGTTCGAGTTGTTGCCGGGCGTGATCAGATCACCGGCTTTCAGATCGGCCTTGGTGCCGTGGAAGTAGGTTTGGGTAAAGGGGGTGGGGC
>JAEZDL010000088.1 GCA_023418095.1 Bacteroidota bacterium | reverse complement strand
TCTCCGATGCCAGCACGTTCATCGGCGCATTCAAGCAATGGACAGGAATGACACCCGGTAGTGTACGAAGATCACGTGAAGCAACTGGGTCTTCTTGATAGATTCATCAAGAAAAAGAATGGCGACCCGATCGGGCCGCCTTTCTTTTTCTTCAGATCGGAAAGATCACTTCTTCAGATCGAAACGATCAAGGTTCATCACCTTCACCCAAGCCTTCCACGAAGTCCTTCACGAATTCTCCTTCGCATCGCTCGCTCACTTCCCTCGTAATACCGATGCACCTCACTGCTTTTGCAACTCATTCCTCTTCCGCTCATACTCCTCGATCAGTTTCAGCTGCTGATCACGAAGGTTGCGGGTATACTCCATATCCCACGTGAAGACCTTCTTTCGTGGATCGTAGACGGACTTTCCAAAAGGCAATTTCAAAACGGCATGATCGACCCCCTCCAGCTCTTCCAATAACACAGCATCCACCTGTATCCCAAATCCTCCTCTTCGTTGTTTTTCGGCTATACCCTTGGTGTTGATCTCAACGCTTTTTGTGATATGTCCAGCTGCCTCGAATTCTATAAGTAGCAACCGGTCATAGGGTAATACCAGATCGTATCTGCCATTCCGTATGGCATAGTCCATCTGGAAGCTGCCATCCTCCAGATCCAACATCCTCACCGTACCAAATGGTATCATAGAGCCCGTCTTATGATCAGTGACATTGCCAAAGAATACGACCCCTGAAGGAGCGCTTCTCTTTTGAGCGTGAACAGGCAGGAGGAGCGCCAGACACAAAATCAAAAGCACCCAAGGTCGTGAGGACATGGTGCAAGATTATGAATAAGAAAGGCGGTCCGATCGGCCGCCTTCTTCTCTTCAGATCGGAAAGATCACTTCTTCTTCAGATCGAAACGATCGAGCTCCATCACTTTCACCCAGGCCTTTGCAAAATCCTTCACGAATTTCTCCTTGTTGTCGTTCTGCGCGTACACTTCTGCGATCGCACGCAATTGGGCATGATGACCGAAGATCAGATCAGCGCGGGTAGCGGTCCATTTCACTGCGCCGGTCTTTCGATCGCGGCCTTCGTAGAGACCGGTGTGGCCGTTCGTCAAAGGCGTCCACGTGGTGTTCATGTCGAGCAGATTCACGAAGAAATCGTTGGTGAGCTTGCCCGGCCGATCGGTGAAGATACCATGTTTGGTACCACCGTGGTTTGCACCCAGTACGCGCAATCCACCGACCAGAACGGTCATTTCAGGTGGCGTGAGCGTAAGCAATTGGGCTTTGTCGACCAGAATTGATTCCGGCAGGACGCGCGTTGTCTTCTTCCTGTAATTGCGGAAGCCATCGGCCTGCGGTTCCATGATCGCGAAGCTCTCCACATCGGTCTGCTCCTGGCTTGCATCCATGCGGCCGGGAGTGAAGGGCAGCGTGATGGAATGGCCCGCATCACGCGCTGCTTTTTCAACGGCGGCGGTACCTGCGAGCACGATCATATCGGCGAGCGAGATCTTCTTTCCCTTTTTCGCAGATGCGTTGAATTCGGACTGGATGCGTTCCAATGTGGATAGCACTTTTCCGAGTTGGAACGGATCGTTCACTTCCCATTTGCGTTGTGGCTCGAGCCGGATCCGTGCACCATTCGCACCACCGCGCTTGTCGCTTCCGCGGAAGGAACTGGCGCTGGCCCACGCGGTCGAAACGAGTTCCGAAATGCTCAGGCCTGATGACAGCACTTGATCACCCAAAGCTTGGATGTCCTTTTCATCGATCAGCGTATGATCCACGGCGGGGATCGGATCCTGCCAGATCAACTCTTCTTTCGGCACTTCCGGGCCGAGGTACAGATCCTTCGGACCCATGTCGCGGTGCGTAAGCTTGAACCATGCGCGCGCGAAGGCATCGGCGAATGCTTTTGGATCTTCGTGGAAACGCTTCGAGATCGGCCCGTAGATCGGATCGAAACGCAGCGACAGATCCGTGGTGAGCATGCGTGGCTTGTGCTTCTTCTTCGGATCGAACGCATCAGGAATGATCTCCGGCCCATCCTTCGCCACCCATTGATGCCCGCCGCCCGGACTCTTCTCCAACTCGTACTCGAAGCCGAAAAGATTGTCGAAGAAACTGTTGCTCCACTGTGTCGGGAATTGTGACCAAGTCACCTCAAGGCCGCTGGTGATCGTGTCCGGTCCTTTGCCCGACCCGTGTTTGCTGTGCCAGCCGAACCCTTGTGATTCGATCGGTGCGGCTTCCGGCTCAACGCCCACCAACTTGCTATCGCCCGCGCCGTGCGTCTTTCCGAACGTGTGTCCACCGGCGATCAGCGCAACGGTCTCTTCATCATTCATCGCCATTCTTCCGAACGTTTCGCGGATATCCTTCGCCGCAGCAAGCGGATCGGGATTGCCATCCGGCCCTTCGGGATTCACGTAGATCAAGCCCATCTGCACGGCTGCGAGCGGCCGTTCCAGATCGCGCGAGTGCTTGTCGCCATCGGCATCATCATCGGCAGAGAGCACGCCGCCGGCCTTCTCCACCCCTTCGGAGCCGTGCGAATAACGCACATCGCCGCCGAGCCACTTGTCCTCACTGCCCCAGTAAACATCCTCATCGGGTTGCGACGTGTCCACGCGTCCGCCGGCGAAACCGAACGTTTTGAAACCCATGCTTTCCAGCGCCACGTTGCCGGTGAGGATCAACAGATCGGCCCACGAGATGTTGTTGCCGTACTTCTGCTTGATCGGCCAGAGCAGGCGCCGCGCCTTATCCAGGCTCACGTTATCGGGCCAGCTGTTCAGTGGTGCGAATCGCTGCTGTCCGCGGCCTGCACCGCCGCGCCCATCGTGGATGCGGTACGTGCCTGCGCTGTGCCACGCCATGCGGATGAACAATCCGCCGTAGTGTCCGAAATCCGCCGGCCACCATTCCTTGGAATCGGTCATCAGCTTCGCGAGATCGGCCTTCAGCGCTTTGTAATCGAGCTTCTTGAACGCCTCGCGATAATCGAAATCCGGATCGAGCGGGTTGGATGCCGGCTGATGTTGCTCCAGGATGCCGAGGTTCAATTGCTCGGGCCACCAATCGCGGTTCTTGCGGGCACGCGCGCTTTCGATCTTCTTCTCATCGCCATGCATCACGGGGCATTTGCCATTGGTCTTTTGCGATCCTTCGTGCGGATCGGAGATCGGTCTGGTATCCATTTGATCCAAAGATGTGGTGAAGATGAAACCTCAATATCGGTCGAAAAGTTCGATCGGTCCTTGCGAAGCTAATCAGGTTATGCTTTCGCTCCGATCGGATCGAAAGCTCGATCGACTGAACATTCGACTTCGAACCGATTTAATTTCACAGGTCCGAAACTTATCCGCCATGAAACATCAGGAAGAAGCGATAACCATGGAGCGCAAGACCTCGACGAATACCGTCCGCCTGCACCGCGTACTGAAAGCACCGGCCGATCGGATCTATAAGGCCGTGCTCGATCCAGCGGCCAATTGCAAATGGCTGGCGCCTTATGGATTCACGTGCACGGTGCATCATATCGATGCGAAACCCGGCGGCACCTATCGCATGACGTTCACGAACTTCAGTACGGGCAACAGCCATTCGTTCGGTGGAAAATATGTGGAGCTGGTGCCGAACGAAAAGATCGTGGCCACCGATGAATTCGAGGATCCGAACATGCCCGGTGTGATGCGCACCACCTACACGTTGCGCAAAGTTTCCGTCGGAACGGAGGTGAACATCGTGCAGGAGAACCTGCCGGATGCGATACCTGCGGAAGCGTGTTACCTCGGCTGGCAGGAGTCGCTGGAGCAACTGGCGAAGCTGGTGGAACCGGAGATACCGGATGCGTAGCAAGGGAGGTCAGTTCCTGCCGATGACCCTGGCTTTCCATTGATGCACAGTGTATTGCAGGCCACCTTTTTTCATTGGAACGTCTTCCGGTAGCAACCACCGATCCAATGATCACACGTTTATTTCCGTTCATTCTTGCCTTTTCCTTCCTGGCCGAAGCACAGGCGATCGGAGTTCAATTCGTCATTGCGAATGCCGCCTGTGGGAATCCCGTGGGTGGGGCAAGAGCATTCCCTTTTGGCGGTGTTTCTCCATACATGTACCAATGGAATACGGGTGCCACCACGGACAGTATCGGTGGACTTCTTCCCGGCGGATACAGTGTTTTCGTAACGGATGCAATAGGCGATACGATCACCGGATATGTGCAGATCTATGATGGTCCAGTGGATGTGCAAGGTGTCTGGAGCTACAATTACAATAATCAACTCGGTTTCCAGGATGGTCTTTGGCCATGCCCGGGACAGTGCAATGGCGGGCTTGTGATCCATGAACCCTTGATCTCCGGCCAGCCGCCATTCTCTCTTTCATTTTCGGGAGGGCAACCGTTGGCAGGGTATGATGCGTTGGGTTTTCCATTCTTCACCGGCTTCTGTTCGGGGGAATTCGTCACGCTCCAGGCCACGGATGCATTAGGCTGCACGGGAGAAGCACAGATCCAGATAGAAGGACCTCCACCGAACGCGATCGATATCGGGGATATTCAAGGTGCTTGCGGTGGTTCCAACGGATCGGTAACGATATTGCACGATAACCTTGGATGGTCGGGGTTGGTCTACATCCTCGATCCGTTCGAGAATGTGATCGATGGACCAGAGACGATCATCGGGTCAAGCATCGAATTCACAGGTCTCCCGGCCGGGCAATACATCGCCCGCTTCACTTGGAACTATACTGTGGAACCATGCAATGATGATGAGCCGTTCACCATTCCCGATCTGGGCACCGATTGCGGCACGGTGAGTGGAACGCTGTTCATCGATCACGATCAGGATTGCGTGCAGGATGGGAACGATACTCCGATCCCGTACAAGATCATCTCGATCGCACCGGTGAATGAATTTGCGATCACCGATGGTAATGGCGCATTTTCACGGAACCTCGGCTTCGGCTCTTACACGCTCCAGGTGAACGATCCCATGCTCTACCAGATCTGTCCGCCAGCATCGCCCATTCCATTCGACCTCTCTGCCGCTGATCCACTTGTAACGATCGATATTGCCGACAGCAGCCTTATCGCGATGGACCTGGATGTTTTCCTCAATGATGGGCCCGCCCGGCCGGGATTCGTACAGAACATTTGGGGGAGGATCGAGAACCTTTCCGGCCAGTTCGCCGGCGATGTGGAACTGGTGTTCACGTTCGATCCTCAATTCAGCTACGTGGCCGCCTCACCCATGCCGGACATCATTGCAGGGAACACGCTCACCTGGCAATTCCCTGACTTCGGTGCGTTCCATGATGAATGGATCGATGTGGATCTTCAGCTTCCCGCGAATGTCGGCCTGATCGGAAATGCGTACACCCACACGCTCACCGGAACTTCCACCGTCACCGAAACTTCATTGCTCAACAACACGCAGATCATCACGGATACGATCACCGGTAGTTTCGATCCGAACGACAAGCAAGTCCGCACCAGTCCAGGAGAGAGCGGCGAATTCTTCCTGATCGGCCAGGATACTCTAATGAACTACGTGATCCGTTTCCAGAACACGGGAACCGATACTGCGTTCACCGTGGTGGTGACGGATACCATTCCGATCGGGCTTGATCTTTCCACCTTGAAGATCGGAACTGTCTCGCATCCGTTCACGCCCGCGTTCACCGGCCCGCGTGTACTCCAGTTCACCTTCAACAACATCCTGTTGCCGGATAGCAACACCAATGAGGCCGCGAGCCATGGCCTGATCGCATTCAGCTTGAAGCCTGAATTGCCGATCCTTGCCGGAACGGTGATCAGCAACAATGCAGACATATTCTTCGACTTCAACCCGCCGATCCGCACCAACGATGCATCCATCGTGGCAACGATCAGCACATCGATGGGAGCACCTGACTTGAGCGGGATGTCGATCGCTCCAAATCCTGCAAGTGATCGTGTACGCATCCGTTCACTTTCGCACATCGATCGGATCGAACTGTGGTCGATCGATGGACGCCTGCTGAATAGTACGCGGGTGACCAATGAAGTGGTGGATCTGGATCTCTCAGGTTATTCAACGGGTGTGTACATCTTAAAAGCACATACGATCGGATCGGGAGTGATCTCGCGATCGATCTGCGTGCAGCGGTGAGCGATCTTGGACGGTTCTGTATTCGTGCCCGCAGATGTGGGGGCAGCGGTGGAAGCTGT
>JAEZDL010000176.1 GCA_023418095.1 Bacteroidota bacterium | reverse complement strand
ATGTGAATGAAGAAGCCGAATGATCCAAGGAATACAGTAGTATGATCCAGTATCGCCATTAGCGGCGGGATAACCTTCCACCGCGATCCTCGAACCCCGGCCCCGTAAGGCCGGGGTTCGAGTTTTCAACGTGAAGCAAGCTCATCATTCTCGCACCCCCAGGAATGAGAAATGATCACAGCAGATCCCCGCACCGACCGGACGGCTCTCGGAGCGACATGATAAAGCAATAAAGAACCCCGATCCACAACGGATCGGGGTCCATATTCCGAATGTATCCTATCGATTCAATTGCTCAACTCATTCTCTTCACCATGTACTTCTATTAGATAGCTGCCCTGGCCCTGCAGGGCCAAACCATATAGATCATCCTCCAGCTTCGCGAACCGCACCTTGTTGCCACCGGCATAGACCAGGGAACTTTCGGTGAATACGAAGGCGAATTCCGGATCGGTCTTCTGCTCTTCACCATCCCACACCTGCGCGAACAGGGTGATCGGTTCGTTGCTTTCGCAATGATGGGGAAGTGAAGCGATCGACCTTTCCACCTGCTCCACGCTACCATCACATTTCATCAACTTGCTGATCGCCTTCCTGATGTTGCGCACCATCACCCACAGATCACCACCGCTCGGCACCCCGCCCTCTTCAGGGATCAGGTACAGATAGGCGGCCTCCTTTGGGCTGGCGGATGAAAGTTGCATCACGATGGCCCGGTCGCGGCTCTTGAAGCCCACGACCTCTTCCATCAGTAGCCGATCGAAGTAGGCTGCAGCCTTTTCATACTGCGCTTCCCCGTAAGCCGGTTTGATCTCAAGAGCCATCTTGTTGGTTTTTTTGATCGATCCATCAGGCTGGCTGCCTATGGATCATTTGTTCTTTTCGCTTGCCTGGTGTGTGGCGAGCAAAGCCTGTATCTCGCTGATGTTGGTCTGCACTTTCATGCGCTGCTCGTTCAGCACGGAACGTGCGCCTTCGGCCAGCTCCTGATCGTTCAGCAGATCATCGTACCGCTCGAGGAGATACTTTTCGCCCCGCTCACATTCATCAAGCACATTCGCGTTATCGCTTGCGGAAAGTGAATCACGCAGATCGATCCATGCGCGGTGCAGCGACCCTTTGAAAGTGCCATCGGTGGGCACGTCATCTTCACCGAGCATACGCAATTGTGAGTTCGCCTGATTGATCAGGGCGCTACGCTCCGAACTCAGGCGCATAAGCAATTGCTTCAAGTGTGGAGCCTCCACGCGATCGGCGGCTTCCTTGTAACCTTTCTGGCTGTCTATCAGCAGTTCGGCGATGTCCTTGAGACCTTTTTTCGTATTCGTGTTATCCATTTCAAAATGAGGTATTGAATGCACGCGGCGGGGTGCATGATCCATGCCACCGGAATTTCTTTCAGGTGTCCGATCGGCCGCCCTTTACCTTGCTTTCCCCGCCGTTCGCGGGATCAGAAGCCCTCGATCCTGGAAAGGCACTTTCTTAGGTCCAGGCCTTTGCCGCGAACCCCTGTGAAGAGATCACCACGCGCTTCCACACGGCTGGGAACCGTCCGCATCGTGAACGCTGCACGATCAAGCCCTGGCCTCACTTCCTTCCAATCCAGTGGTGTCGAGACCGTTGCACCGGGCACGGGCCGAACGCTGTACGCACAGGCAAGGGTCTGCCCTTTCCGGTTCTGTAGATGGTCCACATACAACTTGCCGCCACGTTTCGCGATCGTTCGCTCGATGGTCGTTGTGCCAGGTAGCAGATCGGTGGTGCGTGCAGCGATCGCCTCGGCCAATGGCGCCAGTTCCTCGTATGTGTATCTCGCCTTCGTCGGCAGATAGATATGCAGACCGGATGCGCCGGATGTCTTGCAGAACGCAGGCGCTCCGATCTCATCACAGATCACCTTCACGGCAAGTGCGGCCTCTACCGCCTGATCGAACGTGGTCTTCTCTCCCGGATCGAGATCGATGATGATATGTTCCGGATGATCGGGTCTTTGGTAGCGGGAACTCCACGGATTGAATTCGATGCAGCCCAGGTTGGCGAGGTACAACAAGGTCGCTCGATCGTTGCAGATGATATAATTGATCCGGCCCTTGCGCACCTTTGAATCCAGCGGTTCGGTGTGGATCCATCCGGCCATGTTCGCACCCGCTTCCTTCTGGTAGAAACCCTTATCGGCAATACCACCCGGGTTCCGTTTCAGCGATTGCGGCCGATCCTTCATGTAGGGAAGGATGTATCTATGCATCCGATCATAATACTCGATCAGATCGCCTTTTGTGATCCCTTCATCGGGCCAGTAGACCTTGTTCTGGTTGGTGAGCTTGATCTGCTTTCGGCCCACCTTCAGTGTATGCTCATCATCGCGCGTTGGTCCACCGCCTGCTCCGCTCTTTTTCGATCGGGCCCTTGCTTTGGGCGGCTCCTTCGTCTCACGCACCACCTCGGCCGCCTCCTTATCGTTCCGGAGACCAAGGAAGACCGGATGCCGCATCTTGCCGTCCTTGGTCCACTCTGTGAATTTCACGTTGCACACCAGATCGGGTTCCAGCCACACCGCCGGCGTGTTGGTCGTCACCTTGCCATGGAATGGACTTTTCGTCCGTACCAGTGGACGCATCCTTTCCATCAGATCCTTCAGGCTCTTCTGCGTGAAACCGGTACCGGCGTGACCGACGTATTTCAACCGATCGCCTTCATGAACCCCGAGCAGTAGCGATCCGAAATGATCGCGTGAACCGCGCGGCTCCGTGTAACCACCGATGATCACCTCCTGTCCCTGATGATGTTTCAACTTCAGCCATTCGCTCGATCGGCGGCCGGGCAGATAGGGCGAATCCATCTTCTTGGCCATGATGCCTTCAAGCCCTTTATCCGCAGTGATCGCGAAGAAGGATCTTCCCTCACCGATGATGTGATCGCTGTAACGAAGATGTTCATCGGTCGGGACCGCTTTCTGCAGACGTTCCTTGCGCTCGATCAGCGGAAGCGCCGTAAGGTCCTCTCCATTGATCCGCAGCAGATCGAACGCGTAGTACACGATGTGGATCGTACGATCATCCAATGCGTTCTGCAATCCTTGGAACGTTGGAAGGCCGTTCGGATCCAGGGCGACCACTTCACCATCGATCACCAGTTCGTCCTTGAGCCGGCCTAGCGATCGCACCACATCGGGATATGCTGCGGCGAATGAATTCCCGTTGCGCGAATACAAGCGCACATCCGATCCCGTTTCCGCGATGGCCCGGTAGCCGTCCCACTTCACTTCGAAGAGCCAGTCATCGTCGTCGAAAGGTTGGTCGTGAAGCTTCGCCAACATCGGCCTGATCGGTTCCGAAGCTTTCTTCCCCGGGCTTCGCGCCGTTGAACTTTTTCTCTTTGCAGCAGGTTTCCTGGCAGGCTTGCCGGCCCTGTTCAAGGCCTTGTTGATCGGTGAATCCCTGGCCACATGATCTTCACTATCGTAACCGGCTACCGCGTTCTCATCTCGGTGCTTGATCATCAACCAGGCATTCCCGGCCTTGTTCTTCTGCATGCGTACCAGCGCGAATTCGCCCTTCAGTTTCCTGCCATGCAGCCTGAACTTGATCGAGCCGTTCTCCAGGTCTTTCAAGATCCGATCTTCGCTGATCGTTCTGCCGTTCGCGTCGATCGGTTCATAGAACCCCTTGTCCCAGATCTCCACGATCCCCGCACCGTAATTGCCTGGTGGGATCAGCCCTTCGAAATCCTTGTAGTCATAGGGATGATCTTCCACCATCATCGCCAGCCTGCGATCCCTTGGATCCAGTGATGGCCCTTTTGGTACCGCCCAACTTTTCAGCACACCTTCCATCTCGAGGCGCACATCGTAGTGCAACCGAGTGGCCTTGTGCCTCTGGATCACGAAGATCTTTCTATCCTGCTTCGGTGCTTTCTTCGATCCGCCAGGCTCCGGTGTGCGATCGAGATCGCGTTTCGCGCGGTACGTGGAGAGGCGGCTCATGAAGCCTTCTTCTTACGCGTATTCAGGCTGGCCTTGAGCTGTTCCATCAGATCATCGCTCTTGGTGTGCACCACTTTCAATTCCTTCACAGGTATGGTCTTGCCCTTCGCCTTCGCGTGGATCATCTTCATCAGCTGCTCGGAGTATGTGTCCTTGTACTGTGAGATGTCGAATTCGCCCGTGCCCTGATCGATCAATGAAAGTGCGAGCTTCAATTCCGCTGGCGCAAGCTTCATATCATGCGGAATGTCCAGTTCCTTGGGATCGCGCACCTCCTCCGCGAACCGCAGCTGGTTCAAGATCAGCACGTCGCCATCGGGCACGAGCAGGCCTGGATGTTCCTTGGTGCGCATAACGAAGGTCGTCATCGCCACCTTCCTGCTTTTCTTCAAGGCCTCGCGCAGCAGTACGTAGGCGCGTGCGCCGCTCTTCTCGGGAGCGAGGTAATAAGGTTTCTCGAAATATTTTCCCGGCACCTGTTCCTCCGGAATGAATTCCTGCACGGCGATGGTGCCCGTCTTTTCAGCCGCCGCGGCCTTCATATCCTCATCGGACACGATCACGTACTGTCCTTGATGATCGTACGCGCGAACGATCCGCTCCCATGGCACTTCCTTTCCCGTGGCCTCATTCACGCGCCGGAACCGGATCTTGCTGTTGTCCTTCGAATCGAGCATATCCAGATCGAGCTCGCTGCCCTGCGTGGCACTGAACATCTTCACCGGGATGTTCACCAGCCCGAAGGCTATCGCTCCTTTCCAGATGGCTCTCATGACTATTCCTTCGATCGAACGACGATCTCGTCAGGTTCATATCCACGTTCACGGATCGCTTCGATCAGCGATCGCTCCTCCCACTTGCGCAGACCGCTTTCGGCTGCGCTTTCACTTTTCCAGTGTTCTGAATGTTCCATTCGAAATTGGATGTTGCCCTATGCATTGCCATGGCTGTGCCGAAACGGCTTTCGTACGCGAAGGAGCGGCGCTGGTATGGCTTCCGTTCAGGAATTGTGGAAAACGCGCCACAAGTTGCAGGATCACAACTTATGGCTGGGCCCTGTTGAGCTTGGCGCGATAGGTTCGGAATAACAGTTGCCACGCCCGGCGCATGAGCAAGGAGAAAGTTGAAAGGCCAAGAAAGAAGCGCCGGATATGGAAGATACTTCTCGTTATCCTGGTAGTACTGATCGCTGTGCGGATAGCACTGCCCTACATCGTACTGGACCAGGCGAATGACAGGTTGAAGAGCATACCCGGCTATTATGGACATATCGATGATATTTCGATCTCACTTTTTCGTGGAGCCTATGGCATCCATGATTATTACCTGGACAAACAGGACACGGTAACGAAGGTGCGCACACCTTTCGTGGCCGGTGAGGACATCGATCTTTCGCTTGAATGGAAGGCGCTCTTTGAAGGACGCATCGTTTCGGAGATCGTGCTGGAGCGACCGATCGTGCGTTTCACGAAGGAATACGCAGAACCTGAGGAGATCGCCGAGGACACGGTGGAGCTGGTGGATCTGCTGAAGGATTTCATGCCGATCGATGTGAACCGGTTCGAAGTGTATAACGGCGCTTTCCAATTCAATGATCCAACGAGTTCTCCGCAGGTGCATCTTTCCATGGAGAATGTGGAGATCCATGCGGAGAACCTGTCATCGGTAAGGAACAATGCCCAGCTGCTTCCTGCATGGGTCTCCATGGACGCTGATGTCTATCGTGGTCACTTCATGCTGGATATCGATCTGGATCCGCTGGCGGGTTCGCCCACGTTCGATCTTGCTGCAACGCTTGAAGGAACGGACCTGACCTTGTTCAATGAATTCTTCCAGGCGTATGCGAACTTCGATGTGCAACAAGGCATTTTCGGACTCTATACCGAGATCGCGGCGAAGGATGGCAAGTTCCTCGGTTACGTGAAGCCTGTGATCAAGGACATTGAAGTGCTCGGTCCGCAGGACCGTGATAAATCGATCGGCAAGAAATTATGGGAAGGACTGGTCGGCCTTGGCGGCATGTTGCTCACCAATCCGAAGGAAGACCAGATCGCCACGCGTGTTCCTCTTGAAGGTGATCTGAAAAGGCCCGATGTGCGTACTTGGTACGCCATCATCGATCTGCTGCGCAACGCCTTCATCCGTGCTTTGGAGCCGCAGGTGGACCATGAGATCAACATTGCAGAGGTACCCGGTGGCTGGGAGGAAGATGACCGCGGATTCTTTGCTCGTCTGTTCAAGGGAGAGGAAGCCGACGATCCCGAACGACTTGAACGGCGCAAACAGCGAAGGGAAGACCGCCGCAGGGAACGCGGGGAAGAGAAAGATGATGGGAATTGAAAACAGAACGCCCGGCCAAAAGCCGGGCGTTCTGTTCTCAAGGATAAGCTCATTGATCGTCGCCTGCCGGAGCAGTGCCAGCGCTCGATCCGGTGGTGCTGCTACCCGCAGCCTGATCAGGTGAGCCAGGCCTTGTTCCCACACCTTCCGATGCAGTTCCGGTCGCACGTGTTCCAGTACCTGTACCGGTATTTCCTAGTCCGCTCTCACCATCATTGGAATACATTCCCTCGGTGCTTCCCCGGCGTTCAAGGCGAGGATCTTCCTGATCGCCCGGGATCGTTCCAGTGCCTTGTTGTGCGTCCAACGCATTATCACCCTGGCCGGTCGCTCCTTCACCATAGGGATCGGCGGTAGTGCCCGTACCCGGCCTGTTCATTCCACGATCGGTCCCGTTCATCTCCATTCCCGGCCGCGATTGCATGCGATCGTTGTCATCTGCCGTGTTGCGCGCGATCCAGATCGCCAGTGCACCCACAACGACAACTATGGCGACGATCCATACGGCGGCATTCGAGCGTGGTCCATCGCCACGCCGATCCGGTCCGATCGGATCGGATGGACCCAAACGGCCCTGGTCTCCGCCTGTATGACCTGTTCCACCGGTGTAGCCGGTATTTCCTGTTCCATGGGTGCCCATATTGCCGGCACCTCCTGAATTTCCTGTGATCCCTGCCATGACTTATCGGATTATGTTGATCAAGATCACCGTAATGCCGGTGACTTCCTGCTGGCAGCAAGCCTTGCGCCACCAGTCCATCCTGAAAGAACCATATTCAAAGGCGGGGCTGTTGAACCTCGATCCATCCGGATCGTGAAGAAGCACTACCACGATCAGCCTGCCTTGATCCCTTTTTGCGAAACCGGGCGCTGCACGGATGTAGTGATCATGCGTTGAAGGAAGGGAACCACTTCCTTCTGGCTGCGTAGATTGAATCGAGCAAGGCTTGGCCGCAACCCTACACAGATCGAATATCCCGATCGCGGCATCACCGCGAACATATCCTCATCGGTGCGGTCATCACCGATCGCAAGAATGAAATCCGCATGGTCCTCTGTGATCACCGAATGAACAGCTGTGCCCTTATCAGCTCCCAGTGGGCGTGCTTCAACGACCTTGTCGCCCTCGGTCACCCGGAAACCGAGCTCGGGTGCCATGTCGTTCAACCGGTCGATCAGCTCGCGTGATCGCAGGAAGCCCAGATCGCGATCGGCCCCGCGGTAATGCCATGTGATGGACTCGTTCTTCAGTTGAACGAAAGCCCCCGGGCAACGCTCAGCCAGCGCATCGAACATGGGTTTCAACCTGAAACGCCAGTCATGTTGTTGCTTGATGCGCCTTTGCCAGGGACCGTTCTTCGGGCGGTAGAATACGCCGTGCTCCGCTGAAAGTGCCACCGGAAGATGTCCGTAGAAACTTTCCAATTCGTCCGGGACCCTGCCGCTCACCATCACCACGAGATTCTTCGGATCACTGGCCAGTTGTGAAATGAGTTCCAGCACCTCGCGTGATGGGGCCGCACGCATCGGATCGGCCGCGAACGGAGCAAGCGTACCATCATGGTCCAGGAAAAGGATGCGACGTTGGGCCGCGGCGTGATCGGAGTGGAGCTTCGCTTCGATACCTGCTGTGATCTCCTTCGCCTGCATGCGTCGCTGGCGGTTCCGTGCATCCTTCAACTCATCGAGGAAGTCCTTGGCCCATCTATCCACGTCGTATTGGGAAAGACGCCGCGCCATTGCCTTATGCCTTTCCTGCTGCTCTTCCGCCGGCATGGAAAGCGCCCGTGTGATCGCATCGGAGATCGCTTCCTTGTCGTTCGGGTTCACCAGGATCGCGCCGCTCAGCTCAGCCGCAGCGCCGGCCGTCTCGCTCAGGATCAATACACCGCGCTCATCCTTGCGGCTGGCAACGAACTCCTTCGCAACAAGGTTCATCCCATCGCGCAGCGGTGTGATCAATGCCACATCGGCCGAACTGTAAAGGCCCACCATGTATGCGTGATCGATCGACCTGTATTGATACACCACGGGGGTCCAATCGATGTTGCCGTATTTCCCATTGATCCGGCTCACTTGCATCTCGATCTCGCGGCGTAGATCGGCGTAGGTGCTCACCACATCGCGCGAGGGAACGACCACCATCACGAACATCACGTTGCCCTGCGCCCATTTCTCCTTCTCGAGAAAATGTTCGAACGCCTGCAATCTGCTCAGCAGGCCTTTGGTGTAATCCAGCCGATCGACCGAGAATATCACACGTTTTCCATCGCACTGCCTTGCAATGCGCATCCTTTCCCGCTGCACCTTGGGATCATCGTACGCATTGCGGAAACTGGCCGTATCAATGCTGATCGGAAACGCATCCACAACTGCAACGTGATCGGCGGTGCGGATGGACCGCAGGTTATGGTCATGACCAAGCACATGTTGCACCGATCGCTTGAAGTGCTGCGCATAATCATGCGTGTGGAACCCGATCAGATCGGAACTGAGCACGCCTTGCAGAAGTTCGCGGCGCCAGCGATCGGGAAGTGAACGGAAGACCTCCGAAGAAGGAAAAGGGATGTGAAGGAAGAACCCGATCTCCGCATCCGGACGCAGTTCACGCAACATCTCGGGAAGGAGCATGAGATGGTAATCATGCACCCAGATGCGATCGCCCGGTTCCAGTACCTGTGCAAGTTTCTTGGCGAACAATTCGTTGGCCGTACGATAATCCTCGTATTCCACTTCATCATACTTCACATACGAAGTGAAGTAGTGGAACAATGGCCATAGGGTCGAATTGCAGAAACCGTTATAGAAATTGTCCTGCACCGCTTTCGGAAGGAATACCGGATGCAGGATGTAACGGCCTTCCTTCAATTCACCTTCCGGGCCCAGGTATGGCTTCAATTTCCGCTCCGACAGATCGGACGCGCCCACCCAGAGCGTGGATCGGCGGATGGAAACATCCTTGGAGATGTAGGATCCGATGCTGCTGACGAGGCCGCCCGCGCTGGGTACGATCGAAAGACCATCAGCCCGTTCCGATATCCGATAAGGCAGGCGATTGGAAATTATCACCAGCCTTTCCTCGTCACCATCGTGATCCGTATTGTCTGTTCTCAGATTCATGTCGAGCTCACCACCGGCAGCGAACCGATCGAGGCGATCGGCCACAAGTTATGCTCACGCTTCAGCGCTTCCCTGCCGCATGAACGATACTTCGGACCCTTCATCGTTGGCCGGCCGTTCGATCAGATAGCTTCCACGACCTTCCAATGCGAGCCCATAAAGTCCCTCTCCAAGTGCGGTGAAAACATAGCCAGGCCCGTTCACGAACACAAGATCATCGCCGCTCAATCCAGCGACCTGTGTAACACGCTCACTGCGCAGCACAAGTTTTTCGAGCAGCACCACCTGCCGGCCATCCTTCAACATTTCCTCCCTCAGGTTCTGCCATACCTCGGTCACCTCTGTAATGGAGCCGTGGCCACGACGCAGGCGTTTGAAACAGCTGGCCGTGGCCTGCAACAATTTGGTATGATCGGCCACCGTGGATCCCTCCGTACCGAAAGGAGACCAGATCCGTAGTGCGGTATCCTTCTGCCCTTCCTGCACCACCAGGAAATGTTCCGGTCTCAAATGATCGACGTGATCGGCAACGAAACCACGGATCACGTCCTGGTAATAATCCGCGGCCACTCGGGCTTGCTTCGCACCTGGCTTGAAATAGATCTGGATCGCCACATTACGATCGGAACAGATCGTTTACCGAAAACCCGTGATCGGACGTGGTCTCTATGGAAATGATCGAATTGACTGTGATCCGCCGCGATCGGTGGGAGGAAGGAACAGGCTCTTCGAGGAGATAACGTCACAATGCGTTGAAGCGGTACCACGATCGCACGCACCACCTGTTGTACCTGATCCTTCAACCCATTCGATGCGGCCATCACACATGATACCAGTCCGGATCGATCTGTGATCATCACCGATCATCTCGACCTGCTCGACCCGGCTCAACGCCACCCGGCCCTGATCGATCGGAGCTGCGTGGAACGCGTGACAGAGATCCTGCTGGGCCGTGCGCAGGCTGGGATACATGAGCATTTGCACCAACTCGATCTCCTGCATCAGCTGGTGGGCGATCCAGGACGTGACCTCGTAATTCTGCTGCAGGAAAAGCTCTGCCACCAGATCATGAAGCAACAGGATATGTTCCTGCGGGATGCGATCGCACTTCAGGATGTATTCACGCAATGCGGATCCCCAAGCCTCATGGAGCACTGCATTCCCGGCAAGATCGCCGTGCTTGATCATCGCCCCTACCAGCCATTTACGATCATCGGCGAATTTCCATTCGCTACGCATCAGCTTCGATCGGTCATCCATCTGTGCAGACCTCGCCTCTGCGAAGGAACTGTTCGCGCTTCCGCAGGCATAGAACACCGGTACACCTGCAAGATTCGCCCTGCCCATCACCTGTCTGTCCCGGGTCCTCGGATAACTGAACGTGACCGGATCGGAAATATCCTCACTGGCCGGATCGACCCATCTCGCCCTATGAAGAACATCGCATTGCAATTGTTCCTTGGACAATTCCATCCTGATCGCCGGCAGCCAGCCATAGGTTTCCTTGAACTTTTCGGAGATCTCCGCCGGTGTGCGTTCCTTCCATTCAAGTGACAGAAATTCACGATGTCTTCCAACCAGATCAGCGAGAGATCCAGTTGAGTTGCGCGGCGGATCTTGAAGATCTTCCATGTTCATGGATCGATATACCGTTCATGCGCAGGATGGATCCGGCCTGTATTCGTAATAACTGTCCATCACCCTTACGGCCACGTAACCCAGCTCCTTCGGTCTTTCCTTCTCCCGTTTCATCAATCGGATGTGCCAGGTGGATGGCCTTTCCAGACGATCGAGCGGTTCGGCGTACCTGGCGCGCAACAACGCGTTATCGATCGACCCGATGTCCACCGGTTTCGGCACGATCACGTTCACCTCATCGGCCACCTCGGTGATCTTCACCGGTGCGATCGGATCCAGGACCTCGTGCAATTCAACTATCCTCGGATCGCGCTTCATACTTCACTCCGATCGGGGTTCATCGATCTGCCGGCCGCGGAGCCATCATCCGGCAATCCCTCTCCGGATCCACGTAGGAAACCTTCCTTGAAAGCGTCAACCGGCCAGCCTGTGCCAATTGCCTGCATGTCCCGCAGGACCTGGTGAAGTTCCTCCATCTGATCATCGGTGAAATGGCCTTCCACTTTCGATCGCAACGCGGAGATCGATCGTTCCAGATCATCGCGTGTGCATGCGGAACGCACCTTTTCCCTCATACCCTGCACCACCTCATCATAAAAAGAGGTCCCGGGTTCGAACTGGCTTGCCAGCCTGCCGAACCGCTCTGCCGACGATACTATGGGATGATCCGCTTTCATGTTCAATGTGCTCCGGGGCGCTCTTTGTCCGTATCTCCTTCAATATCCTCGCTGGACATCGTTCCGTCCAGCGGAGGTTCCTTTGAGTTCTTCCTGTCATTTCGAGCAGTGGGCTGGCGCTGATCGCCGAGAAAACCCGATCCTCCTTCCGCGCCTGCCTGTTGCGGATCGGCATCACCTTTTCCGATGTTATCCGGATGGCCGAGCGGTTCGCCTTTCTTCACGTTCATGACGATGACTTTCCCGATCACGAACAATGCACGTTCCAGATCAGGTGAAAGAATGTGAACGCACCTTCACGCGACCGGGATCTCCTGATCGCGATTGAGATTGTAGATGGACCGCTGGCTTTGTGCTCGCGCGAACTCGATCGCGTTCTTCGGATCGGTGAACAACCTGCAACTGTCGAAATAGATCTTGCCGGTGGCCGGATCTTTCCACGCGCCCACGATCCCCTCGTGTTCCAGCGCATGATCCACCACATCGGGAAGTTCATGGGAACGATCACCTTGTGTCGCCCGGTAGGCCGCAACGATCCCCATATCAACGAACGCACGGCTGCGTATGTCGTAACTGAAGCGATCCTTGCGCTGGGCAATGGATCTCAATCGATCCACCAATTCGATCTTGGGTTGCATGTGCGATCCATACGCAGATCACATTCCGATCCTGAACAGGCATCCGTTTTGCCCATCGCGATTCCATTACAACGACCATGGAAAAGCAGGATAGTAGCGATAAGAAGACGATCAAGGAACAAGGCAGCGAACGTTCGACCAGCGGTGGTGGTCTTGGACAGGGCCGCGAGATCGCAGCAGGGATGCCCGAAGATCAACTCAACGACAAAGGCCGGCCGGGCAAGGGAATGGGCGGTACACGTGATGGTGGCTCCAATGTAGATCGGCGGACGGAAGAGCGTTCCTGACCGATCACTTTCCGTGCTGCTGTTCGAATGTTCGATCACCGTTACGATCGCGCAGATCTTCAGGATCGATAAGCGAAAGTCTGTTCTGCCGCATGCGCTGCGGCGGCTGGTCGGTATGGGACAACCTCAATTGCAAGGACCTCAGATCCGTTGGAGCATGCACCTTGCGGTGATCTGCCGGATGCGGTGTCTTCTTACGGGACATGTTCCTCTAACGGGAAATAAGTGCCTTGCCGCGCGAAACCGGCGCGCCATCCGAAGAAAGCAACGTGATGATATACATGCCAGGTGGAACATCGGAAACATCGAAGCCACCGTTCCGTGTTGCCTTGTAGTTGCGCAACGGCCTGCCTTGGTCATCACTCAACCGCACAATGGCGTGATCCAATGTAGTGGTGATGAAAAGCCGATCCGACGCGGGCTGCGGGTGAACACGAACATCAGGCAATGTGTTGTACTCACCTATCGCAGTGAATTCCTCGCCCACCATGAGCACTCCCTTTTCGCTCGGATGTTGTTCACAGAGGTAATGGAAAGTACCGGTCGAATCCATGACGAACGTGTGGAAATCTCCTGGATTTGGTGTTCCGAACCCCATGGAGAAACCGATCAACGGTGTGGGGATCTCCTGCTCCCAGGACTCTTCGGGTACCTGCACCATGGAGTGGCCCAGCGTATCGAAGACAAGATGGACACTGTCACCCGGGAGCATATAGAGCGTATCTGGCATGAATGCCTCGCCGGTCATGTGCAATTCATGGGTCGTCTGGGCAAATGTGCCGGTGCAGACAGATAGCGTGATGATGAGTGTATTAATTCGCATGATCGGGATGACCTTGTTTCGGCGATGTACGTAACACTTTGAGAGGCGAGCCCAACAGATCGGCGGCCATGTGCACATCGATCATCTGCTTCTCGAGCAACCGGTCCACAAGTCTCTCCATCTCACCTTGAACCGCATGTATCCGCTCGGTTACCTGCCTGATCTCCTTTGAACGATCGTACATCCTTATTGAAAAAAATGCGGCGCGCTGTCCGAGGTTACCCTCGGACATGCGCTGCAATTGGTGTTCGTGATATCAGGAATTGGCTCCTGTACGTGATCCGCCGTTCGCGGTGGAAGCGGTCGTACGGCTTGAACCGGTGTTGGCCGACGATCCGGAATTGTTCCCGCTCATCGATCCGGCGGTGTTCTTCACGGCGTCCTTCGCACGGTCGGCCACATCGGCGAACTGCTCGCGGCCACGGCTCATGTACTGCGTGCCCTCCTCATACAGATCGGAAAGCTTGTCGCGCATCGCTTCGCCACGGCGGATCAGGTTGCGACGGGTCTCGCGACCGGAGTTCGGGGCCAGAAGAAGGCCAAGTGCAGCGCCAGCTGCCAATGAGGATAAGAACAATGTGAGGTTCCCTTTGGTGGACATGATCGAAAAAATTGTTGTTTGATTGAACGTCCACGATCCGGCATAGCGCGTGCCAATATCCCGGGCGTGACAGGAACACCAAGGCCCAGCATGGACATTCATTGGCAGGAACCGCCCACCGACCTTTCCCCGATCACAAAAGCGTGCGCCCCATTCCCCAAGATCGGGGGATCGGTGCCACTATGACATTTTTCTTGATCATACTTAACGTAATAGGATGGAACGAGACGGTAGTTTGAAAAGCCTCTGGCAGGAGGAAGACAGATCGTCGAACAATGCACAAAGCGGAACCATTACGCATTACGACGTGATCATCGCCGGTGCAGGCATCACAGGCTGCACAACTGCCCTTGAACTGGCCAGGGCAGGCCGGAAATGCCTGTTGATGGAAGCCCATGACATCGGCTTCGGAACGACCGGCGGCACCACGGCGCATTTAAATACCATTCTCGATCATACGTTTCCTGAGATCATTTCCAACTTTGGGAAAGAAGCCGCTCAACTCGTCGCTCGTGGGCTAAGATCAGCGTTGCAACTGGTCGCCGAGAACGTCCGGCAATATGGGATCGATTGTGGACATGCATGGAAGGAAGGATACCTGTGCAGTTCCGATCGGAAGCAGACCGATGAACTCGAGGATATTTACCGGGCGAGCAGCGAAGTGGGTGTGGATGTGGAATGGAGCGATCGCGCACCCATCGATCGGAAATTCGAGAAGGTGATGCAGATCAAGGCCCAGGCGCAAATGCATCCAACACGCTACATCCGGGCGCTGGTGCAGGAATTCCAAAAGCTCGGCGGCCAATTCGTTCCGAACTGCCGCGTGCATACCGTGGATGACAAGGATCCATTGCTGGTGAAGACATCGCTCGGTGAGTTCCGTTGCGATCGTTTCATCTATGCGACCCATATCCCGCCAGGCATCAACCTGCTGCACTTCCGTTGCGCCCCATACCGCAGTTATGTTATGGCCGCAGAGCTGAGTGATGATCGGTACCCGGATGGGCTCGTCTACGACATGGAGGATCCCTACCATTATTATCGGACCCAACAGATCGATGGGCGGAACTACCTGATCGCCGGAGGCAAGGATCACAAGACCGGACATGAGGATGATCATCTTTCAAAATTCACGGAGCTACGGCAACATCTGGATAAGTATTTCAACATCCGCCAGGTCACTCATCAATGGTCATCGCAGTACTTCGAGACCACGGATGGCCTGCCTTACATCGGCACGCTGCCAGGCCATGATGAGCGTGTGATGGTCGCAACCGGCTTCAGCGGTAACGGCATCACACTGGGCACGCTCTCGGCGATCGCGTTCCGTGAGAAGATCGAAAAAGGCAAGAGCGCCTATATCGATCTCTTCGATCCCAAGCGCATCAGCCCGATCGCTGGTTTCACTGATTTCGTGAAGGAGAACGCCGATGTGATCGGCCACATGTTCTCCAAACCTTTCCTAGCGGAGAAAGTGAAGGAGATCGAGGAGATCGGGCCCGGGGAAGGAAAGCTGGTGAAGTACGAAGGTGATCAGCTCGCCGTCCATCGCGATAGGAACGGTGGATTGCACGTGGTGGACCCCATCTGCACACATGCGAAATGCACCGTGAAGTGGAACAATGCCGAACTATCCTGGGATTGCCCGTGTCACGGATCGAGATTCGGGATCGATGGCACCGCACTTACCGCACCTGCGACCCGTGACCTTGAACAGGTACGGCCACATAAGAAGGAACACTGAGGATCACGATCGATCAACCAAGATGAACATGAAAAAAAGACCACTCAATTACTTGATAGTCTCAGCCTTTCTCTTCTTTGGATGCGCCACTGGCGAGGACAAGAACGAAGGCACCACGGAAGGAACGAATTCCTCGGTGGGCACTTCGTTCGAACGCGACCAAAGCAGTTCCACAGGAACAACCCCCCCGGGTGACACCGCCGGAGTGAATACCACGCCCACGACCAATGATCAGGTGGGCCCTACCGGTAACAGTACGGGCGGATCCCAATGATCCGCCCGATCAAGGGGTCGGAGGTGTAACCGTGTTCCTGTTACCGCCATCGGTGGCGGAGCCGGTGCCCGTGGTCCCCGTGCCACCATCTGGGCCCAATGACCGATCGGCATCACTGCCCGTTTGCGGAACGCGGGTTTTTCCTGCGCCACTATTCGCCCTGTTCCGTTCATCGAGGATATCGGGCTGCTGCCCTGGCGGCGGCTCCCTCCTCATTTCGGGTCCTGGTGCTCCGCCTGTCGTAAGCGTTCGCCGATCGGGCCGGTTCATGTCCATCGTGTTCCATCGCTCGTACTGTTCTTCGCTGAGGATCCCTCTCAGTTCATTGTTCCGGCGCTCAGTGAGCGGTGCCAGATCCTTATGTTGAACACCATCGTTACCGAGCCGGTCATACTCCAGTTGATAGCGAGTGTTCCAATCCTGCATCTGGCGTTGCTGCTCCGGTGACAGGTCGAGATCATTCGCGACCGTATCGCTGTAGATCATCCAACCTGTGGTGGTGGTCTGCTGTGCTGCAGCATGCATGGACCCCAGCATGACCAAGGCCAGAAGGCCGGTCTTCATTCGTCTTATCTCATTCATCTGTCGGAGGGTTTTGTTCACTTGCCTGCGTGCGATCGGTCGTACCGAGCCTTGCACGATCTTCCATGGAGGTGGTGTCCGCACCACCGGTATCGGTTGAACCGCCCGGGCCCGCACCTGTACCCGATCCGGAATACACCCCGTCCTTGAAACGATGGCGATCGGCTTCCGGCAGATCCTCCTTTTTAAGCCGGGGTTCCGGCAGATCTCCTTGCGAAGTGGCCGTATTCGTTCGCTGTTCCGATGCCTTGGATGTCATATCCTTCACCTTATCATCACGCTCTTCCATGTCCGTTCTTTTCATTCATGGCACACGATCATGTGCCGATCGAATGGCATGCGAATGGGGATCCGACATGCATGATAGCGAATTATTCCCCGCTGCTCGATGATCCCAACGTGCCTTCGATCGTGCGTGAGTTGCGGCAGGATTTCGATGACAGGATGATGGACCTGTTCAAGCAGGCGACCTTATTGCTTGAAATGGAACCGCCAACAGCTTCAGAGACGGTCCATGTCCCATATCGATCGCGAGGCTTGAACGTGATCGCCGTATTCCACCAGCCAACGGGGTTGTTCACTCAACTGATCGCGCGCTCGGTCCAGGAAGAAGGTCTGGAACGCCCCAGTTATACCATCAGTCTCTTTCTTACCGCGTTCAAGTGAACGTAGTTCGCAATTCCACATTCCGGGGAAGTGATCGTAGCGATCGTTCCGCATCGCTCTTTGTGATCAACATCAAGATCGATCGGTGCATGCGGAGGATCAATGTATTGCCTGATCTGAAGTGGGATGGAACGTAGGTTGGTATGGTCGGCGTCGCCGCGAGGCAAGATCATCCATTCAACACACAACAAGATCATGAACAAGATCGCGATCACCCTCACCCTCGCAGCGTTCGGCACTGCCGCATACGCACAGGAGGCAACCGGAACAAAAAGCACAGCTACGACCACCACGCACACATCCACCACGGTTGTGACGGGCGATGAACATTGCCTGGCGCAGGCTGATGAGAAGACCTGGAATACGCTTGGCCTGAACCAGGACCAGATCACGCGCGTGGAGGAGATCCAAAAGCGCTATGCTGCAATGAACACCGATCGGGGAACTGAGAATACCATGCGTGGCACCAGTGAAGACAGCGCGACCCCGAAGGACACCGATCGTTCCATGGGCAGCGGAACAGATCGGGACCAGGGCACCACCGGTACAACCGGTTCGGACCGGAATGCGACCACTGGTAGCGATGATCGCATGACGAACACAACTGGCAGGAATTCCACTGAGGGCACCACCACGACCACCACCGGCCGAACCGGCACGGATAAGCACGGTACCACGACCACCGGCCGGGATTCCGATCAGCTGGGTTATGATGATACGCACAAGGAGGCCATGGAACGAGAATTGAGAACCGTTCTTACGACCGCACAATTCGATCGCTACAAGGAGTGGTGCCAGGACCAGGACTCCAGCCGTGGCGACAGCAATACCGATATGGACCGCTAGGTTTGGTGAGGTTGTTCTGCAACCTCCGTTTGGCGTGAAGCCCCGCCCTTACGGCGGGGCTTTCACGTATCTTGATAGCACGAAGGAAAAATATGATCGAACATTATGATGTGATCGTGGTGGGTGGCGGGCCTGCCGGATCGAGCGCGGCCCTCATCCTGGGCCGTGGCCGGTTGAAAGTACTGTTGATCGATAAGGCGACGCCAAGGAATATTCGCACGCATGGCATCCATGGCTTCATCACACGGCATGATGTGAAGCCGATCGAATTCCGCAAACTGGCCCATGCGGAAGTGCTGGCCGTTGGTGTGGAAATGCTGATAGGAACAGTGGTACGATTGCAGCCGATGGACCCTGGATTCATTGTCCATCTTGAAGATGGCGGAAGGAAGAAGGCCGATCGTGTGGTGGTGGCAACAGGCCTGCATGATCGGCTACCCGATGTTGAAGGGCTGGATCGATTCTATGGTCAGAGCGTTTTTCACTGCCCTTTCTGTGACGGTTGGGAAATGCGTGACCGGCCATTGGCCGTGATCGCATCAGCGAAGAAAGCCGTACCGATCGCGCGCGGACTGCTCACCTGGAGCAGCGACGTGATGGTGTTCACGAACGGAGATCGCATTTCACGTGAGGATCGCAGCAAGGCTGATGAAGCCGAGATCCCCGTATTCACGCAGCGGATCGCACGTGTGACAGGCGTACGAGGACAGGTGGAGAACATCGAACTGAGCGATGGCCAGGTGATCGCACGCAGCGGGATCTTCTTCGATCCGGCATCATCACAACAATGTACGATCGCCACGGAACTAGGGTGCCGCGTGACCCGGTCCGGTGCGATCTACACGGACAAACGGCAGCGCACCGGGATCGATGGATTGTATGTAGCCGGTGATGCGGCAGCCGATCCGAACATGGTCGCCGTGGCTTCAGCCGATGGGGTGAAGGCCGCGTTGAACATCGTGCAGGAAATGCAACGAGCCGGGCACTGGTTACCCGGATCCCGGCGCGAACGCGAAAAGGCGGGATGAACGATCCCGCCTTTTTCACTTCATGACAGACACTTCAGAGCGCTGCTCCCGATCGCGGGTGTCTTGATCTGCGATCGCGATGCCCTGATCCGCGAGAAGCAAAATACCCGACGATCGCCGCAGTGATGATCACCGTGGCGGCCACGGACGTGATCACGGTCTTCCGATCATGTTGCCACGAAGCACCGTAACCTTTTTCAGCGAAAATGTTCGGCACCCTGCCTTTCGACAGATCCTCGATCACACCTTCAACAACATCCACGCGATCGGCGATCAGCAATGGCAGCCAATGACCGTAGCTTGATTCACTGGACTTGAAGGCGATGCGACGGATCATTCCGCTAAGTCCGCGCGGCGGTTTTGAGGTACCGAAAACGGCGCTCACATTGGGACGTTCGATCGAATGCAACACCTCCTGTTCCACCGGCTGCTGCACCGGCCGTTCCCAGCTGTAGCCTTCATGTTCCGCATTCGTGCGCTGCTTGATCGGATAGGTCGGATCGTTCTCGGGATCGGCATCGATCCCCCATCCTTTGATCCGAAAGGGATCTTCCACTGTATTTCTCATCTGGTACTTGTTACGCACGCGCCATGGGTGGTATGAGCACCGGCTTTATGCAGTTGTCGAGTTTATCCGAGAATATCCTATAAGCATCAGCGACATCTTCCAGCGGTATGCGATGGGTGATCAGCGCCTTCGGATCGAGGATCCCGTTCTGCACATGCTCGATCAACCTCGGCAGCAATCTCTTCACCGAAGCCTGGTTGGCCCGTACCGTCAATCCTTTGTTCACGATGTTGCCCACTGGCACAAGGTTGTCAGTTGGCCCATACACACCGACGATGGAGATGATCCCACCTTTTTTCACCGAGTTGATGGCCCAGTGCAATGCGGTGGCCGAACCGGCCTGCAGCAGAAGTTTCCTTCCAGTGATCGTTTGCAATGCATTGCCGGCCGCTTCCGCACCTACGGCATCGATGCAGACATCGGCACCCATCCAATCCGTCGTCTTCTTCAGTAACACGACCGGATCATCCATTTCCTTGAAGTTGTACGCTTCACATGGAGCATAGTTCCGAACGAATTCGAGACGGTACTCCACGTGATCGAGCACGATCACACGTCCGGCCCCGAATAGCCACGCGCATCTTGCTGCCATGATGCCCACCGGACCTGCTCCGAACACGACCACTGTATCACCCTGCTGGATCCCGCCCATTTCAGCAGCCTGGTATCCTGTTGGAACAACGTCGGTCAACATGACCGCATCATCCGGATCCATTCCCGCAGGGATCACCGTGGGGCCGACATCAGCATAAGGCACCCGCACGTATTCGGCCTGCCCGCCGTCATATCCGCCCGCCGTATGGGAGTAACCGAAGATCCCACCCACCGCCGTGGCCTGTGGATTCGACTCGTGGCAGTTGCCGAACAAGCCTTGTTTGCAGAAGTGGCATCTGCCACACGAGATGTTGAAGGGTACAAGCACATTATCGCCCACTTTCAACTTTTGCACATCACTGCCGATCTCCTCCACCACGCCGATGAATTCATGGCCGAAGGTCATGCCCACGCGTGTATCCGGCACATTACCGTTATAGAGATGTAGGTCCGATCCACAAATGCACGAACGCGTTACGCGAACGATCGCATCCTGCGGATGCAGGATCTCCGGCATCGGTTTATTGCTGATCCGCACACGCTGCGGACCGCGATAGTTCATGGCCAGCATATTCGCGGATCAGGAACGTGAACGTGAACCGGACGAACCATTTCCACCAGCTGAGGCCGTTGGCATTTCTGCACCTTCCTCATCCTCCTCCAGATCGGCCTGGAGGTTCAGAAGGCTTACGGCGAGTTCGGTAAGATCCTGATCGGTCTTCTTCTCCTCCTGAAGTGTTTCTTCCAATAATGGAAGTGCTTCCTCCAATCCGAGTTGTTCAGCCCACGCGCAAAGGCTTCCGTACGTGGCGATCTCGTAGTGTTCCACTTTCTGCGCAGCAGCCACCAACGCGGCGTCCAACGCCACGTCATCCTCGAAATCCTCCATGAGTTCCTTCGCTTCTTCGAGGATCCCGTCCATGGCTTCGCACTTCTTGCCCTTCGCGTTCCGATCCAACGATGCGAACACCTCCTCCAGACGCTCCATCTGGTTCTCGGTCTCTTCGCGGTGTTGCTCAAAAGCTGCACGCAGATCTTCATTCTGTGCAGCTCGCGCCATCCTGTTCAGGCTCCGCACCAATTGCTTCTCCACGTAATAGATATCCTGCAATTGATCGGTAAAGAGCTTCATCAATCCTTCGTTCGCCATTCCGGCCTGGTCGGATGAACGGCTGGATATGGAGCGGCCAGGACCGGAGCGGCCGTTGGAACTGCGCGTGGAACTGCCCGATCCACTGCGAGAGGAAGTTGAACTTCTACTGCTGGCCGAACCACGGCTGTTGTTCGTACTGCGGCTGCCCGTTTTGCTGGAACTGCCCGAGCGGCCCGATGATGAGCTGCTTCGTGAACCGCTGCTCTTGCCCGATCCACGGCTGCTGCCCGAATTGCTTTTCTTATTATTTGAAGTGGCCATTTGTGTGTGGTTGAAGTTCGATAGGAGAACGAACTGCAACGTCCGGAGCGCTGTGCATTCAAGCCAGCTAATGCTCCGGACGCCCCAGTTCTAAAAGATATTACCGGCCGCTATTGCTGCCTCCTTGTGAGCCGCTGTTGCGCTCGGATCCCGTGGTACCGCTCTGTGAACCACTACGATCACCGCCCTGCGAACCGCTCATGGAACCGCCACGGCTGCTCTCCTGGCCCATGCCGCTGCCCGATCCACGGCCACCGGTGGTTTCCTGATCGCGCATGCGACCTTCTGTTCCGCTGCCCGTATTCCGGCCAAGCTCCTCATCATTCCCACCAGCACCGCGTGCCTGGGTGCCTTCATTCCTTTCGGCCCTCATGTTCTCTTCACGCCCCTGGCCCCTATTCTCATTGCTCTGTTCGTTACGATCATTATTCTTGTTCGACATGTGTTGAAAGTATTTGTCACCATGATCGGTGCAACGGCACACTACCGTCTTATCACGATCATGGTCATGGCTGCTGCCCGCAGATCACGCGCCCTTGATCATTGAAGGATCGATCGGGTCACAGTCTTAAAAAATGATGTAGAGATCATCCCACAGCGTTCGGAGATGCTGAGGTTCATCAACCACATGCCATCCTTCACGCGTAAGAAGGCGATCGGACTCATTTTCCCTGCTGATGGGGGCAGGTCCAATTCTTGTCCGTTCATGCGCATGAATACCGCGCAACACTCCTATGACACGTTATCTGCATGCATCAATGATCTCCAAAAGAGAGGCTACGACACCGATCTGGAAGTGAATGAAAAAGGCCTGGTGAGCAGGGTACGGGAAACACCGCTCGATCCCGGTCTTTTCACGATCGATGAGTTCTATCGTTTTGAAGGAACGAGCGATCCGGCGGACATGTCGATCGTATACGCGATCTCTTCCGAAGAGCTTGGCTTGAAGGGTTTGATCGTAAATGCTTTCGGCACGTATGCATCAAGTGTGGTGAACAAGATGGTGAGCAGACTGGATGTGCATGCACAACATACTTCAAGTGACCTTTTGACCACGAACGAATAATTCCCCTCAATGGCTACGAAAGACCAACAGGACATGGGTTCAGGCGATCCGAAACAAAGCACCGGAGGATTCGGAACATCTGGAGCGCGCAGCACCATGAGCGGCGGCGGTGAACATGGAGAGAAGCGCCCCACCAATGCCGACCACGACCAGAAGATCGCACGCAATCGCAGGCAATTGCTGAGCGAAGAACAGGAACAGGCCAGCCGCTCTGCCGAGCATGCAAGGTACAGTGGCGAACGTGCCGCTGATGATACGCTTGGGCAGACCGAAGGAAGAAGGAATAGCGATGATCCCGATCGTGAACGCAAGAGCGGCGATATCGTGAGCGGCGGTGAACATTCCCAATTCCCCGGCACACAGGCCGGCTACGACGACCGTGGCGAGAACCAGCGGCCGCCGCGGGAAACCACCGATCTGTCCTCACTGGACAAAGGCCGGAACGATGATCTGAGCCGGCTGGACAAGGGTGATGTTGAACCAATGAAATGATACGATGCCACAAGGAGACAAAAGCAGCTATACCGGCAAACAACAACGGAAAGCCGAACATATAGAGGAAGGATACAAGAAGAAGGGAGTATCCACCGAGGAAGCAGAGCGCAGAGCCTGGGCCACCGTGAACAAGCAGGATGGCGGCGGAAAGAAAAGCGGCAGCGGACGGGCGAATTCCTCCAGCAAGAAATAAGGGATCAGCATCGATCCCTTATTTCTTCCATCCAACATAATGGATCGGTTACCTGGTCTGATCCAGGTCAGAAACCGATCGGTCCTTGCGGCGTCTGCGGATCAGGATCGGACGGATGTTCGCGCGTAGGCCCTGGTGGCTGGCCAGGTGTGCTCGGCCGTTCCTCCGGTGTATGTATTGGTCCGCCGGGGACAGGTTCGCGTTGAGGTTGCGGTTTATTCGGCTCTTGCACGGGTGCAGGAACAGGATCACCAGGCTGGCCAGGTCCTCCCGGTCCTGGGCCTTGCATTCTGATATTCGAGGTTTCCATACCGGATGGGTTGCCAATGCAGTGCCGATCGAAGGATCTACATGCTTCGATCCTGATTGGGCCTTTGGTGATAAGGGTTCTTCAGATCACAGGCCTACAAGATCCGAGGGATCGATCGGGCACATACGTGCACGCATTGGTGTGAACTTGCGGCATGGCACTTGGAACATGAACCGCATCAATCCTTCGGTGATGGCTACGGATATTGGAACGAATACGAATAATCCCGTTAAAGGTCCCACCCCGCGGCAGGGAAATGCATGGTGGATCTTCGTGGTGATATTGCTCGTGCTGGCAGGTATCTTCTTCGCGATCGGCCGATCGGACAATAGTTCGACCGAAGCACCTGCCGCTTCACCCGCTTCGCAAGTAGCACCGCGCGACCAGATCACGAACACGATGCGAACAGGAGCTGAAGAACGGCCGACCGACGGAGTTCAACTGAATGATGATGGACCGACCACGGAGGATCTCACCATCCCATCCAACGATCCCGCGAATGATCAGGAAATGCAACATACCGGGGCCGGTGAAGATGATGCACCCGTGAACGAATAGGCCCAAAAAACGATCGGCGCCTTGCGGCGCCGATCACTGAAGATCCAGCGGATCAACAGAACTCGTCGTATGCCATCATCAAGTTCTCCGCGATCATCTCCGCGGATCTTCCCTCGATATGGTGTCGTTCAAGAAAGTGTACGAGCTTTCCATCCTTGAAAAGCGCCATGCTGGGGCTGCTCGGCGGGTAAGGCAGAAAATGTTTTCTCGCCTGGGCCGTGGCATCCGTATCCACGCCGGCGAATACCGTCACGAGTTTCTCGGGGCGCTTCTCACCACGTAGGGACAATTTCACTCCCGGCCTTGCTGCACCGGCCGCACAACCGCAAACACTGTTCACCACACAAAGCACTGTTCCCTTCTGGGAGAGCGCCCTATCCACCTGATCGGGCGTCTTCAGGTCCTCGAAACCGGCGGAAGTAAGATCCGACTTCATCGGGGCCACTAATTCTGCTGGGTACATTTTTCTTCGCTCGCGATGCTGATGGAAGTTCGTTCTTCTCACTGATCGCTCGTACAAATTTACGGATCCGCGGCCGGACAGGCCTCGGTGATCCATTGTCACGCATCGGCGTTACCGCTTTGGTTTATCTTCGCAGCCCATTCGTTCTTTCATACCCAGGTGGCGGAATCGGTAGACGCGCTGGTCTCAAACACCAGTGAAGCAATTCGTGCGGGTTCGAGTCCCGCCCTGGGTACACATCGATCCAACGGGCGCCCCCCTTTGCAGGCCGCGCTCATTGAACGCCCCCGCAGAATGCAGAAGAACGAGTTGGTCTACACCGATCCACTGAAACAGGACCGGTATGATCGCGCATACATGCGCATGGCGCGGGAGTGGGCACAGCTCAGCCATTGCACACGCAAGAAGGTGGGCGCACTGCTGGTGAAGGATGGCATGATCATAAGCGATGGCTACAACGGCACGCCCACTGGTTTTCCCAATGATTGTGAGGATGCCGAAGGGATCACCCATTGGTACGTGCTGCACGCGGAGGCCAACGCGATCATGAAAGTTGCACGAAGCACCAACAATGCGAACGGTGCCACGTTATACCTAACGCACTCGCCGTGTCGCGAATGCAGTAAATTGATCCTCCAGGCGGGCATACGGCGTCTTGTGTTCCTGGATCCATACAAGGATCCCACGGGACTTGAATTGCTTAGGAACGGCGGCCTCATGGTGCACCGGTTGGAAAAGGCCTGATCGAAATGAAGGGTTCACACACGCTCTCCCCTTTTTATCCATTGATGCTTGCGCTTGCATTGGTGGCAGGTCTCTTCATCGGAAAGGATATGGGCGATGGTTCGCATGGGGGCTTCACGGTCTTCAACTTTCGCCAGCCTTCCGCTGCGGACAAGATCGGACAGGTGCTGGAGCTGATCGACAGGCAATATGTGGACACGGTGCAGAAGAATGCGCTCGTCGATGAAGTGTTGCAGGACATCCTTCAGCGGCTCGATCCACACAGTTACTACATAAGCGCGGCCGAGATCAATGCCGCACAGGAACCGCTCGAAGGCAGCTTCGAGGGTATCGGTGTGGAGTTCGCGATCCAGCGCGATACCATCGTGGTGATCACACCGGTGGAAGGCGGGCCGAGTGCGGCCGCAGGCATCCGATCGGGCGATCGTATCCTTTCCGCGAACGGTGTTCCGCTTGCCGGGGTGAAGGTCTCCAATGAAGATGTGATGAAGAACCTTCGTGGCCCTGCCGATAGTGAAGTGAAGGTGCAGGTGCTGCGATCGGGGAAGAAAGATCCCTTCGAAGTTCTGATCCAACGGGGGCGAATCCCCATAAACAGTGTGGCCGTTTCGTTGATCGAAGATGATGGAACCGGTTACATCAAATTGATCCGTTTCGCGAAGAACACCCATGAGGAGTTCATGCAGGCGGTGACCTCACTCCAGGAAAAAGGCATGCAGCGCCTGGTGGTTGATCTGCGCGGGAATGGTGGCGGCTACCTCACTTCCGCCGTGGCGCTGGCCGATGAATTCCTCGATGAAGGTGATGTGATCGTTTATACCGAAGGCAGGAACTCGCCGCGGCGTGACATCACCGCCACGAATGATGGATCGCTGCACGAGATACCGCTTGCGGTGCTCATCGATGAAGGTTCGGCGAGCGCGAGCGAGATCATTGCCGGTG
>JAEZDL010000169.1 GCA_023418095.1 Bacteroidota bacterium | reverse complement strand
GACCGCAGGTTCCAATAAGTCCGATAGGCCTTAAAGCCTCTGCAGCGAAATGGTTCACCTGCGATCCAGCTCAGTTCTCTTCAGAGATCAATTACCACTGAAGTTTACGAGGTGCAAGTCTAGAGTTACAGCGGATAGCGCGACCCGGCCGCTTTGGGCCGGGGAACGCCCAAAAAAAGATCGATAGGAATTATGTATTGCTGCTGCCTCTTCGCGATCCGGGCCCAAGGCCGGAATGACAAACTCAGGCCGTCCGCACACGCGGATCGAGCACTGCATAAAGCAGATCCACCACCACGTTCATCACCACGAAGATCGTGGCGAACACCAGCACCGCGCCCATCACCACGGGCAGATCCTCGCGCTCCAGGGCGTTGAAGACCTCGAGGCCCATTCCTTTCCAGCCGAAGACGTATTCCACGAAGACCGCGCCGGCGAGCAGTGAAGCGAACCAACCGCTTACGGCGGTGAGCACAGGCATCAGCGCGTTGCGCAATCCGTGCTTCACGATCACATCGAATTCAGGTAATCCTTTGGCTCGTGCGGTGCGGATGTGATCCTGCGAAAGCACATCGAGCAGGCTGCTGCGCGTGAGCTGCACTACGATCGCAAGTGGACGAATGCCGAGTACCAGCGTTGGGAGTATGATGTGCCGCCAATTGATGAACGGGCCGGTGAACGGATCGACATCCACCAGATCTCCGCTCATCGGAAGGCCGGTGCCGGGAAGCGTGAAAGTGGATCGCGCCCAATCGTGGCCGAGCAGGAAGGAAATGAGCCAGATGAAGGCGAAGATCACGATCTGCCAGGTGCTGAAATGCAGCCGTTGACCGAGCACCGGCCGCATCTTCGGATCGAATTCCGGCCGCCACATGCGCACCAGTTTCGCTCCGACCAGGAATACGATGATGACGATCGGCCACATCGGCACCGGGATCTGTTGGTACCACACGTAACCACCGAGCCACGCCGCAAGCACGGCAACGAAGAATGAAGGCCCGGCCATGCCGAGCGCACTTATGCCGAGCAACGCACCATCGATCCAAGTACCTTTCTTCACTGCGGCCCAAGTGCCCATCACCAATCCGAGGACAACAGCGAGCAACATGCTGGTTACCGCGAGGATCGCCGTATTGGGAAAAGCTTCCGCAAGGATCTCCGTGACGCCGCGCCGGCTTTGGTAACTGAATCGCAGGTACGGCGCTTTCAACACCAGCAGTTTTTCTCCGATCGGGATCGTTCCGGCAACGGTGTAGCGTTCCCGATCCAGGAATGCCGGTCTGTCCCGATCGGCTTCCTGCATGATCGCGATCGGTGACAGATCGTTGAGGTAAAGCAGGTAGCGCGTGGAAAGCGGATAACCGAGACCAAGATCCTTGCGGATCGCTGCAAGCGCTTCCGGACTGCTGCGCTGATCGGCCAGCATACGCGCCGGATCACCGGGCTTCAGGTTGAAGATCAGGAACACCAGACTCACCACGCCGAAGAGCACCAACAGTCCGTTGATGATGCGGCGAAGGAGATACGTTGCCATCGATCTATTGTGCGATCGGCTTCACACGTTCGCTTGCTTGCGCGAAGCTTGGGGTTTCGGCACAACTCCAGGTTCCCAAAACAGTTCCTTCCTGCAGAAGCACGATCCCGGGATTCGCACGCACGACGGTCTTGATCACCTTTTCATCGCCTTGTAGGAAATCGAAGGGAAGCTGGTGCTCGTGACGCACTTCCTCGATCTGTGGGAATGGACTTGCGCTTACACCGTACACGTACCAACCGTTCTTGTAGGCTTCATCGGCCAGCGCGCGGATCTCCTCCATGCAACTCCGATCAGCCTTCAGGATATTGTAGCTCATCACCAGTAGCACAGGTGAAGGTTCCGCGAGAATGTCGTTGGTCAATTCATTTCCATCCACATCGGTGAGGATGAAATCCTGCACAGGTGAAACGATCCCCGCTTCGATCTCCACGATCCGCCGATCGACATATTCGTAGTTCTCATCGTCCCACGGATACGCGCCGTTAGCGTTGAATTCCTCCTCCACGCCGGTGGACTTGTTGCGATAGATCATGAAGATGTCCTGCTTCGGTGGTGTGCCCATCTGCTTCTGCTCGGCGATGTTCTTTCCTTCGGCATACGGCCGGTAATCGCGGATCGGGAGATAGGTGATCGTGTACCAGGTGAAGATCAGCGTGATCAAGGTGATCCACGCGGCAGCGGCCCATTCGGCCTTCACGCCATCCCACACGCGCTTGATCGCGAGGTAGCCGGCAAAACCGATCAGGGTGAACCAGACCGGACCGGCCCAGGTGAAGATCCAGCTCCAGATCGCAACGAGCAGAAGTCCGCCGGAAAGCATGATCACATCATCCTTCGTTGTGTTGAATTCGATCCGCTTGCGCATGATGAACAGCGGGATGATGAACACCAGCAGCACCATGTCCTTGGCGAAACTTTCCCACGGCGTAAGGCTTCGCCCCACCGATCCCTTCATCGCATCGCCGAAGCAGCCGCAATCCGTAACGCACGTCACCGATCGGGTCTCCTCCACCCCGTTCACCATGATCGTGTACGTTCCTTGCGGATCGCACGTGGCGGTGTATGCTGTAAGCCAGCCGAAGAACAAAGTGAGAAGCAAAAGCGCCCAGGTCGCGATCTTCATCCTTCCACCGAAAAGCACCGCAAAACCGAGTACCACCTCGGCAAGGCACGCGAGGATCGCGAGCGCCACGGCGTACGGTTCAAGGAACGTGAGGTTCAGTGCGCTCTCGGCGAAATATTCCTCCAGCTTGTAGGAAAAACCCAGCGGATCGTTCGCCTTGATCAACCCGCTCACGATGAACAGCGATCCAACGATCAGCCGCGAAATGATGATCAGTATGCGCATGTGGCGAAGTTAGAGGCCGAACTTCTGGCGATCACCGGCTTAACAATGGTTTAAGAAGATGCGGGTGTTGATCGGGTGATCAGATAATGAGATGATCAGATAATTGAATGCCTTCCCGCGATCATCTGATCTTCTGATCACCTTATTTTCTGATCGGATTTTGGGCGCCTTAACGGGCTGTCCGCTATAGCCATTTCGTTCCAGCGGCGGTTATTGCGGCTGCGGTGGCTTCCTCCGGTCGCCTCCTCGCACGCATATCCGCAACGCTGCCACTTCAATGGGCTGCCGCTCCCATCCCGGGCGCCGCTCACTGCACGGCCTGCCGGTCCACCCGGCGTTGCGCTTCGATCGTGGCGAGCTGTTCCCGGCGTAGCGAGATCTCATGCATCAAACGATCCACTTCCGGCTTCACCTTCGCTTCGTATTCCATGTTCCAGCTGATCACGCCCGTCATCGGTGTGAAACGCGCGATCCCCAGCGGCAGATCGAAGAACGACAGATCCAGGCCGGGCACTTTTTCGATCATGGTCATTTCAACCTCCAGCTGTTTCACGGCATTGTCACCTTCCCACGCCGGCCCGAACGTTTCGATCGCGAAACATTTTGTGATGTGGCCCGGCATGCTGAAACGGATGATGTATGTGGCATTGTTGTCCAGCATGGTGCTGTATCGGCCGAACGTGCTCGAGTTCATCGTCTGCACTTTTTCGCCATTCTTGTAGATGCGCACCAGCACGCCCGGCATGGGTTTGCGTGAATGCAGCTCCGTTACCATTCCTTGTACGCGCAGTTGAACGGCCCACAGCGGCACGGCCGTTGCAGCGAAAAGTGCGATGATCAAAATGCGTAACATGGGCATCGATCTTTTGCGGGTTTTCTTCCAAAGAGCCGGCGAAACTAGAGCCACCTCCCATTTCGATCAAGACCCGGATGTCTGTTTCCGGCGGGACTTACCAACAACAAAAAGTGCATCACGCGGGATCTGCCTTTTCACGATCCTGATCATTCTCTTCCTCTTTCCGATCGGCGGATCGGCGCAGGTGGACAATCGCCTCGATGCGAACTATGTGATCCAACAAGGTGATCTGGCCTTGCGGACAGGGAATTCAGAAAAGGCCTACGAGCATTATACGAACGCGATCCAAATGGATCCGGCCTTTGCGGAGGCTTACATGAAACGTGCTTCGCTGCTCATGCGCACCGGCCGCTACAACGAAGCGTTGCAGGATCTCGATCAGGCCTATCATTACAATCCGCAGTCGGGCTATATCCTCGATCAACGCGCGAAGTTGCGCATACTTATGAGCGATCACAAAGGCGCAGAGTTGGACGTGGTCGCGGCGCAGCAACTTGCACCCTACGACGAACTTCTGCAGCGCGAGCGCATCGATCGGTGGCTGGATCTTGGCCGGCCAGATCGCGCCCTGGAAGATCTTGATTCACTCCTGATCGAGCATCCCAACGATACGATGCTCCATTTGAAGAAAGGCTTCATCCATCTTCAGGGTGAAAACCTGGATTCGGCGCTTGCAACGGCCGATCGCGTGCTTTCACTGAACGATCGCTCCGCGCTCGCGCACGATCTGCGTGGCCTGGCGTTGATGCGATCGGGACGTTATCAGGAAGCCGTGGCCGCATACACCGCTGCGATCACCGTGTGGCCCGGCTTCTCGCTCGCATACTATAACCGTGGAGTTGCATACCGGGCGCTGGGCATGAGCGATGCTGCACTTCACGATATGGATATGGCGATCAAGCTTGGCCAGGAACGAACCGCTTTTCTCGCGCAACGAGCCTTGATCCGCAAGGAGACCGGTGATCTGCCGGGCGCCGAAGAAGATTATACCAGCGCCCTGCAACTCGATCCGCTCGCTGCCGATCTATACTATAACCGCAGTTTCACACGGAAACACCTCGGCGACCGGGCCGGTGCCATGCGCGATGCGGAAAAAGCCCTTGGCTTGAACGATTCCGATCCCATGGCCTGGAACCAGAAAGGCGATCTGCATCTGCTGTTCGGGGAGTATCTCGAAGCGATCGAACATTATTCCCGGGCGATCAACCTGGATCCTTCAGCCGCCGAACATCTTTATGATCGGGGCATGGCATATCTGATGAACCAGAACCTGATCCAAGGGTGTGAGGATCTGCGGCAAAGCCATGAGCTCGGGCTTGCTGCTGCGACGGAATCGATGGGTTGGTTCTGTAATTTCTGAATCTTCTACATTTCTTCGGATCATGGATCCAGAAGTCTCCGCTTTCATCAATGATCTACCTTCTGATCAAAAGGAGATCATGTCGCAATTGCACGGTTTGATCGTTGAGAACATTCCCGGGGTGAAGGCATCGATCAAATGGGGGCGGCCCGTCTTCACTTCAAAAAAGGACATCATCTACCTGAAACCCGCAAAAGCGTATGTAACACTTGGCTTCTTTGAAGCACAGAAGCTTGGTGCTGATGCGGAAAAGCTCGAAGGGACCGGAAAGCAGATGCGGCATCTGAAGATCCGGAAAGCGGATGATATCGATCCGAAGGTCTTGAGCGGATGGTTCAGGAAGCTTGCTTCCTGATCGGGATGTACCGTTCACCTTTATTCGTTTACCGTTCCTTCGATCGGAATCGCTCAGAGGCATCCCTTTGGGGGGTGGCCTCGTCTTCTATTCAGGAACCATGTCACGCTCTTACAAAATAGCATTGATCCTCAAGAGCAAAAGCAGCCTGCCGGTTTATAAGGACCTGGCGAAGCTGAGCGATCGGGAATTGGATGAGCAAGTCGCTGCCATGATCCAGCGGATGCGCGCCAACGAAAGCTCTGTGATCGCCAAAATGGTACTTCGGCAGCCTACGTTCAGCCTCAATTGAAGCTGAACGTGCTATTGCGGGAATAAGCGCTTGATCGCGTCTTGACTTTCTTTTCGTCGTCCACAGCACATATATTTGTGCTCATCGATCAAAAGAAAGCCATGAGCGATCATTTCGAAGGGAATTTTCCAGACGAAGCTGAGCAGAACGAGATCGGTGGGCCGGTGGTCTTCGCCTTGATGATCCTGGCGATGATCGTATTGCTGATCTGGGCGCTGGGCTGATCAGGCCTGTTTCAGATCCCCGGAACGGCCGAGGTATTCATCGCGCCGGACAAGCATGTACCAGTTCTCGCCGGTCTCCAGAAAGCCGTGCTCGAAGCAGAACGTGTAGCTGTTACCGGCCTTGGTGCGATAGATGTGCGTGTGGTACATGAAGTTGTAGCCGGCCTGCAGCAGTTTTTCGCGGTGCACCTTGGTCTTCCCTTCAGGCCCGGTGTTCAATTCCGATAGTATCCGCCGGTTCCTTTTCAAAGTGTTCACTACGTTGCGCACGTAGTTGATGCTGCTGTTGTTCGCGTGATAATGGTACAGATTGCGGCACGCATCGGAGCAGAAACGCTTGTCGGTGCGGCCACTGATCTTCGTTCCGCATTCCAGGCAAAGTTTCTCCGTTGCTGAAGGCATCTTCCAAATTTAGCAGGGCGCATGCCGAACCCTGCAAATTCCGTTAATGACAGCCACTTGCGGATCTATACCGCACGTTGATCGTTAACTTGTGGGTCGAGCGATGGCGACCCTTCTATCATTCAACGAATGTGGCATATTCTGCGAGCAGGCGGGAGTTTACATCGATCCCTGGCGGCGCGTTGATAAGGCGCTGATCACGCATGGCCACAGCGATCACGCGCGCTACGGCCACAAGGATTATCTGTGTCACCCCATCACAAAGCCGATCCTTCACGCGCGGCTTGGGAATGATCTGAACATCAGCACGCTGGAACATGGCGAAAGCATCACGATCAACGGCGTGAACTTCAGTTTTCATCCGGCGGGACATATCCCGGGAAGCGTTCAGGTGCGGGTTGAATACAAGGGTGAAGTGTGGGTCGCTACCGGAGATCACAAGCGGCATCACGATGGGATAAGCGAACCGTTCGAAGCTGTTCCATGCCACACCTTCATCACCGAATGCACGTTCGGCCTGCCGATCTACCGCTGGCCGGATCCGATCGATGTTTTCAAGCAGATCAATGATTGGTGGCGCAACAATGCTGAAAATGGCGTTTGTTCGATCATAAGCGCTTATAGTCTTGGAAAGGCGCAGCGCGTATTGAAAGGCCTGGATCTTTCGATCGGGCCGGTGCTTACGCATGGTGCGGTGCAGAACATGAACAACGTGCTTATCGAAGCTGGGATCGATCTACCGCCAACCGAACAGGTCACGAAGGATACACCGAAGGAAATGTTCAGAAGGGCGATGGTGATCACACCGGGATCGGCCGTGGGCACACCCTGGACGGGCAAGATGCGGCCCTATAGCACGGCCATGGCCAGTGGGTGGATGCAATTGCGGGGCTGGCGGCGACGTGCTTCATTGGACCGTGGCTTCGTGCTGAGCGATCATGCGGATTGGGATGCTCTTTTACTCGCCGTGCGGGAAACAGGCGCTGAACGGATCATCGCCACCCACGGTTATACGGACATCTTCAGCGATCACCTGAAAACGCTCGGTTACGATGCCTGCGCGGAAAGCACTGAATTCGCCGGTGAAGGTGCGGTGGAGGAACTCGGTTTGCTGGAGAAGCCCGAAGTGAAGGTGGAGGAATAGATCATGCAACGCGCCGCACAGCTCTTCGACGAGATCGATTCAACCACGAGCACCAATGCCAAGGTGGATGCGCTGGCGCGCTATTTCAGCGAAGCTTCCGATGAGGACAAGATCTGGGTGATCGCCATGCTCAGCGGCCGCCGTCCTAGAAGACCCGTTACCAGCACACAGCTTCGCCAATGGATCGGCGAAATGAGCGGTATCTCCGAATGGCTGCTCGAGCACAGTTACCACGTGGTGGGCGATCTGGCCGAAACGATCACATTGCTCGCACCCAAGGGCGATAGGATCGAAAAAAGCCTGCGTGACTGGGTCTTGTACGTGGAAGCATTGAAGGACCGATCGGACGATGACAAGGCCCATTTGGTCAAGGCCGCCTGGCTTGCACTGGATGGCATGGCCCTGTTCGTCTTCAACAAGATCATAACAGGAAGTTTCCGGATCGGTGTAAGCCAGAAGATCATGGTGAAAGGTCTTTCAAAAGCGACAGGCCTGCACGAAGATGTGATCGCGCACCGTTTGATGGGTGACTGGAGCCCGCACACCACTACTTTCCATGATCTGCTCTTCGCCGATCACAGCGGCGACACCGATTCACGGCCTTATCCCTTCTATCTCGCCTATCAATTGGAAGATCCCGAAGGGTTGAAGGGTATCGAAGCATTGCAGACCTTGGGCGATCCAATGGAATGGCAGGCGGAGTACAAGTGGGACGGCATCCGGGGTCAGTTGATCGTACGCGGATCGAAGCATTATGTGTGGAGCCGCGGCGAAGAACTCGTCACCGACAAGTATCCGGAGTTCGAAGCGTTGAAGGGCGTGATCCCCAAAGGCACCGTGCTCGATGGTGAGATCATGGCCTGGCGTGGGGA
>JAEZDL010000157.1 GCA_023418095.1 Bacteroidota bacterium | reverse complement strand
GTGCAACCCGAGGTTGAATTCCCGGGCCACCTTGCTTAACCGTACGCCTTTTTCCGTCGCTTCGCTCATTCAGTGTTCCTTACTTCTTTCCGCCTTACATGTGCCAAAGTAAACAGCCAGCGCCGCTACTTCGCACTACGCTTCCAATTCCTCGCGCAGTATGCGTGTTACCTCGTTTATCGTCTCCTCCTCCAGATCGGTGCGGCGCACCAATTCCTCTTTTGGGATATCCAATACGCTGCGAGCTGTATCGCAACCGATCCCCTTCAATTCATCAATGATCCACTGATCGATCTCGTCGCCGAATTCATCCAGGCTCACGTCATCGGTCACCTCATCCGTTTCGCGATATACATCGATGTCGAAACCGGTCAATCTTCCAGCGAGCTTGATGTTGTGCCCGCCTTTTCCGATCGCCAGCGCGACCTGATCGGGTTTCATGTACACCTCTGCACGCTTGCGCTCATTGTCCAGCTTGATGTTGCCCACTTTCGCCGGGCTCAATGCGCGCTGGATCAACAGCTGTTCGTTCGCCGTGTAGTTGATCACATCGATGTTCTCGTTGCGCAATTCGCGAACGATACCGTGGATGCGGCTTCCCTTCATTCCAACGCAGGCGCCCACCGGATCGATCCGATCATCGTAGCTCTCCACGGCGACCTTCGCCCGTTCTCCAGGTTCACGCACGATCCGCTTGATCGTGATCAACCCATCGGCAACTTCCGGAACCTCCTGTTCGAACAATTTCTCCAGGAATTCCGGTGCGGTGCGGCTCAGGATCACAACAGGCGTGCTGTTGCGCATTTCCACTTTCCAGACCACCGCGCGAACAGTATCGCCTTTCTTGAAGAAATCGCTCTTGATCTGCTGATCCTTCGGCATGATCAGTTCGTTGCCTTCATCGTCCAGGATCAAGGTTTCGCGTTTCCAGATCTGGTACACTTCACCGGTGATGATCTCGCCAACGCGCTCCTTGTACTTGTTGTACAGGTGATCCTTCTCCAGTTCCATGATCCGGCTCTGGAGGTTCTGCTTCAGCGAAAGGATGTTGCGGCGACCGAAATCCATGATCTTGATCTCCTGGCTCACTTCCTCGCCGACCTCGAAATCGGGTTCGATCTTCTTCGCTTCGCTCAGCGCGATCTGCGTGTTCTCATCCTCCAGATCATCATCCTCCACGATCTCGCGGTTCAGCCAGATCTCAAGGTCACCCTTGTCCGGGTTGATGATGATGTCGAAGTTGGCCTCTTCGCCGAACTTGCGCTTCACCACGCCACGGAAAACATCCTCCAGGATGCCCATCATGGTGACGCGGTCGATATTCTTCATGTCCTTGAACTCGCTGAAGGACTCGATGAGATTCACTGTGCTCATTCTACTTTCAATTGAACGTAATTGAAGCTTTCGTCGACTTGATCTCCACGAAGGGGATCCGGGTTACATCCTTATCAAGTTTCGGCAGACGGCCTTTCACCTTGCTCGGGTGTTGAATGCGAAGCGTAAGCGTCTGGGGATCGAAATTTTCCAGGATCCCTTCCAGCACTCGGCCTTCGTTCAACTGCACCTGCACCAGCCGCCCGATGTGCTTGGTGTACTGCTGCTGCACCTTGAACGGCCGGCCCATGCCGGGGCTCGAGACCTGCAATTCGAGATCGTCGCCAGCTTCGCCAAGTTCCTCGCGCACCGCTTTGTTCAGGTTCGCCAGTTCCTGCAGGGTGATCGCCTTGTTGTTATCCACCTCGATCACCACCTTGTTACCGGGACGCACGTCTATGGCCACGATGAAATGGCTGGTGCCATCCAGGTGCCTTTCCACGATGCTTTTCACTTGTTCCACGGTTACCATTGCCTTTGCCCAAAGCCAGAGAACAAAAAAGAGGGGTGGTCCCCTCTCTCCTCTTCCACCGGCTTACGGCTGCAAAGGTAGGGATTTATGTTGGAAGTTGGATCGGTGGGGGGTTGAAGGATGGAGGTTGAAGGTTGGAGGTTGAAGGTTGACGGTTGGAAGTTTGTCAAGTGTCAAGGCCTAAATAACGTTGACTGGTTCTTGAGTTAGATCCAACTCGTTTGGTTGATGTTGTTGTAGTTGGGTTTTCAACGAGGGGGTTTGGGGGAGACTCACAACTTGTCGATCGGTGTTGATCATTGGAAACTGGTTATTGGAAATTGGGTTTGGGGCGCCTCCTCGGGCTGTACGCTATAGTTGCCTTGTTGCGCCGGGGGCCGCAGCGGTTGCGGGGTCCCTCACTTCGATCGGGCCTCCTCACGCGCGCGGCCCCAACGGCTCCACTGCGGCAAGCTGCCGCTCCCATCCCGGGCGCAGATCCGGTCAGGCAGTGGTCATTGAACTCAAGACCTAAGACAACGATCCGTTATTCCTTCATCCACTTCATCGTACTTCTCCTTCCTTTTCCGGTCAAATGGATCGAATAGCATCCCGCCGGGAGATCATCTGTTGCGATCATGATCGGTCCAGTTGTCGCAGTTTCCGATCGAAGCAATTCACCCAACATCGAATGGATCTCGATCCGAACCGATTCATTTTGCGATGCGGTCCAATTGAGGTTCAAGTGATAGGAACCTGGGTTCGGCCACACCTTCATTCTTGTCTGATCAACTTTCGCATCAACCATACCTACATCTGGTCCATGAACGCGCACGAGCATTACTTGATCGGGATGCACACCATTTTCATCGATGAATCCTCGGAATTTCCCATAGATGTAACAATCGCCATTATCGAAGCACTTAAAGCCATGTGCACCCATGTGCGGATAACCGCTCTCTGTTATTGAAACCGGCATCAAACCGCCGCCCGCCCAGCAATCCAGCAGATTTCCCAAGGTATCTACGCACGCTATGCAACTCCTCGGTTCGTCATCGATCATTGTGAACGTACCGCCTACGAAATACCGGTGTTCATCCAACGGCTCGATCACATACGGTCCTCCTAACATACCACCCATCGGATGATCGGTCGTTCGGTAATCACCGTAATTATTGAAGCTTTGATCAAGTGATCCGTCAATATTGACGCGTACAAGCTTCAATGTATCAACCATGTTGTTCATCCAGAACTGCCCGGCCATGATCACCTTACCATCGGGTTGTTCATGGATCGAACGGAGGCTTCCTTTGTACGCAGGGAAAAAGAAAGTGGTATCCGGTGAACCATCCGCATTGATCCGGACCAAAGTGCCGCATTGATATCCTTCATATTCATTCCAAGTACCATTCAGCAGGAATTGGCCATTACTCAGCGAATGAATGTGCGTCGCAGGTCTATCAACTTGTCCTCTACGCATGGTGAACGTAGTATCGATCTCACCCCATTCGTCCACTTTTATTAAGCAGATTTCTAATGGATCGCCCCAGTTTAGATTGAAAAGACCCGCCAGAAGTACGGTCCGATCTTCGTATACATGCCAATCCATGTAATTTTCGGAGGAAGTGTTTGGATGCCCGAAGCTTAGATCAGTAGTACCATCATTGTTGATCCGCTTATAGTTATAGAAGTACTGGCCGTTCGGAAGTTCAACGATTTCACCAATGCCATCGCTGAAGCGATCTATATATCCGCCTTGGGGATCGATCATTACAGTACACCCGATCCCTCCAACGGCGTCAGGAGAAAGCACCTGAATACCATTGACCAACAGGTTCCCGTCCTCTCGCAAGGCCAACCCTATAACGGATGGACCAGAAGAACTATCCCATTGACCCGGCCACTGGGGTGTTATATAAAATTGAAAGGAGGGATCTACGGTTAGCGGAGCTTGTGCGACACCTAGAAACGGAAGCATTGCCCAACAAAACCATATCCAATTTGAGGATCGCATACTTAGGTCGACGAGAAAGCCTGGGTCATCGAATATACGATCTGTTGCAATTCACCCTGTTAGCACCGAACATAGCATCTATCACTCTTTGATCCACTTCATCGTACTTCTCCTTCCTTTTCCGGTCAAATGGATCGAATAGCATCCCGCCGGGAGATCATCTGTTGCGATCACGATCGGTCCAGTTATCACAGTTTCAGCTCGAAGCAATTCACCCAAGACTGAATACATCTCGATCCGAACTGGAGAATTCTTCGATCCGGCCCAGGCGATGTTCACTTGATCGCTTCCTGGATTCGGCCAAACATTCAGATCGGGATCATCAGAAAATTCCTCGAGAGATTGAATGATATTCGTTTCACATTCATCGTAATCCGGATGTTGCCAATAAAGCGTATCGGCCAATTTGAAGCATGTGAGCAGCAATGAATCTCCGGGTAGTTCGGTGGAGAAACCACGTGGCTTTGCAGGGAACAGCGGACCATGGATGCTGCCGATCCCTTCAATCCAACGTTCCACGAGCACATCCATCGGGATGAAAGGTTGTGCGAAATGCACCACCCTATGCTCGTTCCCAGCGATCGTGAGAGTATCGATCATCGATACATGTAAATAGGTCGTATCTGGATCATACAGGTGATAAGGAATAGAGTCACCGACCTGAACATTTTGATCATAGAGCGTATGCAACATCCCTGCTGTATCGAGAAGTTCGATCTTCCCATTCTCCATCTTCACCCAACCTTCCAGCTCCGCTGGCACGGATCCATCTGGACCTTCCCGGCTATAGAACACATTCCAAGTCATTCCGCCGATCACCGTATCGCCATCATAGAAATAGATCGAGGTCATGGTCTCTACAAAGCCAGGTGCTTCAGGCGAGCCATTGGGATAAGTATCCGCCACATACCACTTCGCAGTTGGATCAGTGAACATCTGGATCGGTTGGCCGATCAAGATCAACGGGAGTTGGATCAATGGAAAGAGAAGATATTTTCTCATAGGGTGAAGACACCTCAAAGCTGCGATCCGCTGCTTTGGTTTCGATATCATGCGATCTGATGGAACGTTGTTCAATTGAAATCGAATATACATTTACCTCAAATCCCGATCGATGAAATACGTGATCCCTACTCTGGTGATCTTATTTTCTGCTCAGATCGCAAATGCACAGGAGATCATCGTACCAGCAGAACCTGAACATTTGAAATGGGGCATTGGGATCGAGATCGGGCATGGATTATCGCGGGTCATTCCGGATCTGCATCCAGCAGACCTCGGAGCGCGCGGCCAGATCGTCGAGATCGAAGGTCTCTATCAATATAAGGAAAACCGTGCCTGGCGTTTAGGCTATGAGCTTTATTTGTCCCGCTTCCAGGGAAGCACCACTCATTTTACAGATGGAAAGCTTGTAAATAGCTGGAATGACCAAAGATTGAACAGACATGGCTTCAGCCTTGGACATCAGTGGGCTTTTTTCAACACCAAAGTGCGTCCTGTGCTTGGTCTTGAAACGACCGGACAGATCAGGAGCTATAATATGTATTCAGAAAGAACAGAACAAGTGCCGGATACTTCTTCAAGTACTGGGCTTTCATCTCCGGGACCATTGAGATCGTCCACCGATGAACTTGGCTTTTTGACGATCTCAGCCAATGCCGTGGCTGGTGTTCAATATCGGGTGCATCCACACCTGCTGTTCGAATTGCGTTTGTCGGCGGGCTATCAGGTCGGAAAAACATATCGTGATCAGAATACTATTGGTTATTTCAGGGGATTTGACGGCTCCCCTGTAGGATCAGGCCTCTACGCCCGTTTCCTCTTCTGATAGCCGATCACCTTCTCCCCCCCGGCACCTTCGCCGGTGGCGCACCTTTCCCCTTCTCAGCCGCTGGCGGCAAATTCACTTTCTTCTGTCCGTTCTCGTATTCTATCTCTTTCGTGGGCTTTCCATCATTACCGTAGAAGATCATCTTTCCATGTAAGCGGCCTTCCTTGTAGGACATTTCCTGCACCTTGCGCGCCCGCTGATCGTACACCACGGTCAACCCATGCGGATCACCGTTCAGAAAATTCTGCTCGCGCATCTTCACGCCGGCATCATCGTAATAGGTCCAAAGTCCTGTCGGAAGTCCGTTGGCATAAAGCCCTTCACTGATCGGGGTTCCGTGGATGCTGTAGGTGGTCCAGCGGCCGCTCTTCTTTCCTTCCACATACGATCCTTCCTCGCGCACGCGGCCACCGATCTGTTTTTCCGGCGGACTTTCATGATAGAGCTTCCAAGCACCGTGTTTCAGATCGTCCTTGAAATTGCCTTCATAATCGGGATCGCCCGCCGGTGACCAGCCGCGCCAGAGGCCGTTCATCTTTCCTCCCTTGAAGTTCCCGATCGTTTTCACCTGGCCGTTCTCGAACCAGCTCGTCCATTCGCCTTCCTCCTTTCCGTTCACGTACGGACCTTCCTGCAGTTTCTGGCCGCTTTCATAACGCGTGGTCCAGATACCGTCCTTCACGCCGTGGGTGTAGTTCCCCTTCTTCCAGAATTCGCCGCCTTCGTAGAAATGCACCCACTCGCCATGTTCCTTGTCCCGATCGAAACTGCCGGTCGCGCTCATCTGCCCGTTGATGTGCCAGAAGCGCCACGCGCCCTGCCGCAGCCCTTCCTTGAAACTGCCATCCATGTCCTTGCCGCCATCCTGATTATACCACGCCCATAAACTGTCCTTCAAGCCGTGCTTGTACCAGCCTTCCACCTCCAGCTTTTCGTTGGGGAACCACACTTTGTACTGGCCGTGCAACTTGCCATTGGCGTACGTATCGATCTTCTCCAGCTTGCCGTTGCTGAACCAGTATTTCCATTCACCATCCTTCACGCCCGATCGGAATTCACCTTCGGCCTTCGGGTTCCCGGCCGGATAGAATTCCCGGCTCGGGCCGCTCTTCACGCCCAACACGTACGTGCTTTCCTCCTTCAAACTATCGCTCGCATAGTACGTGCGCAATGTTCCGTTCCCTTCCTTCAGGGTTTGCGTTCCATCCTTCTCCCACGCATCCGTCACGATCACCAGCGAGTCCTGCCAGTTCTCGCGCAACATCGGCATGCTGTCGGGATAGAAATAGATCCACTCGCCTGATTTTTTACCGGCCTTGTAAGCGCCCTTTTCCATGATGTCGCCATCGCGGTACCAGCTCGTGCGCACACTGTCCTCCACGCCACGCTTGAAGAATCCTTCGTGTTGCAGCTGGCTGTTGTCGTAATAGATCTGAACTTTCCCATCACGATCGCCGGCCTTGAACTGCGCTTTCTCGATCAGCCTTCCCTGGCGATCATAAAAATTCCATTCGCCCCATTCGCGCCCGCTCACAAAAAGCCCTTCGCTCTTCTTCACCGTCTTCAAGCTGTCCCAATGCTCCACGAAAGGCACCACGGCCTGAGCATGCGCACCGATCGCACCGATCGAAAGAATGAGAAGCAGAAAGATCTTCAAGCGGATTGACATGTGGCGAAAGTAGCCGGGTGGATCGGCCGATCGGCGATGTGTACCGATCATTGATCAACAACGCAATGCGAAGCACTTCTCGTATTCAAGGCTTGATTCTACAGAGATCTTTATGATCTGTCACACTGAGCTGAGCTTGCCCTGAGTTTGTCGAAGGGTCGAAGTGTGGGCGTGCCGGCTCGAAGACTCGCCGTCGCGCTATCCGTTCCAAGTCCGCACTCGCAAAGCCTCGCTTGCGGGCTTTCCACTTCTATCGCTCACGCACATCCCGTCAGAACTGAGTTCTCCCCACTTTCCTTGGGAGAGGGGCCAAAGGTGAGGGTTGTTCAGTACCTTTCCGCTTCCGCCATGCGGCTCTCCCGTTCACTTATCATTCTCTTCAGCGCGATCGGCATCGTGCTGCTTTTTGCGGCGTGGAGTGAAGCAACGCGACCGATCAAAGGTCCGCACAGCGAACTGGAACTCGCTCTCCTTAAGTCCGATCGCGATTGGGTGGTCGGCACGTTCTTCGCCACTGCCTCACGCTGCAGCGGCTGCCATGGCCACGATCCGCAAGGCATCGCCAGCATCGATGCGAACGGCAACGACATCAACCTCGTTGATGACTGGCAGAGCACCATGATGGCGAACAGCGCGCGTGATCCGTTCTTCCGCGCGAAAATGGCGCATGAGGTTTTGTTAGATCCGCAGCATCAAACCGCGATCGAGAATACATGTCTTGGTTGCCATGCGCCCGCCGGTATGCACGAAGAACGCATGCTCGGTCACGCGCCCTTCACCGCCGCGATGCTCGATACCAGCGCGCTCGGGATCGATGGCGTGAACTGTCTCGCGTGCCACATGGGATCGCCTGGAACCGCCGGATCGTTCTTCTCCGGTGATCTGCATTTCGATTCTGCGCGCGTGTACGGTCCGTATGCCGATGATCAGATCAACCCGGACATCATGGAATTCTTTGTTGGCTGGACACCGGGTTTCGGGCAGCACATCGTTGACAGTCGCAGCTGCGCAGGTTGCCACACCCTGATCACCGAAACGTTCGATCTCGCAGGCCAGCCCTCCGGCGATCATTTCGTGGAGCAGGCCACGTACCACGAATGGAAGAACAGCATCTACAGTGCAACTGGCGTGCAATGCAACAGCTGCCACATGCCGCGCACGAACGATCCGATCATCATCGCGGCGGAATATTCCTTTCTATCACCGCAATCACCGTTCGGCAAACATCATTTTGCCGGTGGCAACGTGCACATGCTTGAGATCCTGAAGGCGAATCGCGATCTGCTCGGGATCGAAGCGACCGAAGCACAATTCGACAGCACGATCGCGCGTACGAAACGGATGCTGCAACAGGAAACGCTCACCATGCAACTCGAGCTCAGCGAGCGCGATGCCGACACGGCACGTTACAGCGTGCAGCTCACAAATCATGCAGGACATCGCTTCCCCAGCGGTTATCCTTCGCGCCGCGCCTTTGTCGAGTTCATCGTGCTGGGCGAATTGAACGATACGATCTTCCATAGCGGAAGGCTTCGCAGCGATCTGGAGATTGAAGGCCACAACGAATTCTTCGAACCGCATTACGATCTGATCACCGATCCCGATCAGGTGCAGATCTACGAAATGGTGATGGGCGATGTGAACGGCGATGAGACAACAGTGCTGCACCGCGCCAAACAACCGATCAAGGACAATCGGCTTGCGCCGATCGGATTCACCACCACGCACATCAGCTACGATACCACTGCGATCTTCGGCAATGCGTTGAGCGATCCGAATTTCAATCGCGATGATCTGGGCGAAGAAGGAAGCGGCAGCGATCGGATCCGTTACAATATCGCACTGAATGGTTACAACGGATCGCTTCGCGCTTTTGCGCGCGTTCATTATCAACCCGTTCCACCGGGCTGGAATGAAGAGATGTTCGCGCATTCATCGCCCGAGATCGATCTGTTCCAAAACATGATCGGCAGCAGCGACGGTACGCCAACGCTTGTCGTAGCGGATTCGATCATGCTCGGTCCGCTTTCGATCGGCGAACTTCTCTCCGATCGGATCACGATCCACCCGAATCCAACGAACGATGGCTGGATCGATGTGAGGAGCGATCTCCCGATCGAGATCATTTCGGTCCACGATGCAAAAGGCGCGATCCAAAGAGCTGAGATCATAAAGAAGACCGGATCATTGCGGATCGGACTTCCATCGATCGCCGGCACTTACATGATCGTGATCCAAAGCGGCGATCAACGGATCTTGAAGCGCGTGATCCGCTTATGAGCCTTTCGCTCGCATCGATCCACATCCATCCGATCAAATCGCTCGGCGGTTTTTCGATCGAAGAAGGCAAGATCACCGATCGCGGACTCGAAGGCGATCGGCGCTGGATGCTCGTTGATGTGAACGGAACATTCGTAAGTCAGCGCGAGATCCCGGAAATGGCCTGCCTTCATACTTCGCCAACAACCGCGGGGTTCACAGTGAAGGATCTGCGTAACGGTGCATCGATCGAGGTCCCATGGAAGATCGTTGATGGTGAGAAGTTGCGCGTGCAGGTCTGGTCGGATAAAGTGGCTGCGCTCCACGATGGCGACTTCGATCGATGGTTCAGTGAAGCGCTGGATCGCGAGGTGCGGTTGATGTACATGCCTGATGACAGCCGTCGGCCTACTGATGGCCGGTACGCAAAAAGCCTTAATTCATTCAGTGATGGATTTCCATACCTGATCGCATCACAAGCGTCGCTGGATGACCTGAACGAAAAGCTTCGATCGAAAGGTGAAGCCGCCGTTCCGATGGATCGATTCCGGCCGAATTTCGTGGTCGCAGGCGGCGACGCTTTCCAGGAAGATCGATGGCGGCAGATCATGATCGGCGAAATGAAGTTCGATCTGGTGAAACCGTGTGCGCGCTGCGTGATCGTCACCACCGATCAACAGACCGGCGCGCGTATGAAAGAACCGTTGCGAACACTTTCCACCTACCGATCGAAAGGCAACAAAGTGCTCTTCGCGATGAACGCCGTCGCGCATGACGAAGGAACGGTCCGGATCGGGGATCCGATCGAAGTGCAACATTTGCGTTGAATGGAAGAACGCGGATCGATGCAAGGAAACGAGGGTCGATCCGTGATCGGTGACAAACGCACGCGGCTCTTCGTCCTTCTCGGCGGTTTCTTCATCGCCAACGCACTGATCGCGGAGATGATCGGCGTGAAGCTGTTCCAACTGGAAGCCGCGCTGGGCCTGGCGCGATCGAGTTTCACCCTGCTTGGTCAGAGCGATCTGAGCTTCGTATTGAGCGTGGGCGTTCTACCCTGGCCGATCGTCCTCATCATGACCGATGTGATCAACGATTATTTCGGTGTGCGCGGCGTGCGTTTCCTCACGCTGCTCACCACCGGGCTGATCGCGTTCATGTTCCTGCTGCTCTACTTCGCGATCGGGCTGCCGCCGGAGACCAACTGGTGGCTCGGAAGCAGCGCCGATGCTGGTGTTCCCGATATGCAGGCCGCGTTCAAAGCGGTGTTCGGGCAGGGAATGAACATCATCATCGGATCGATGGTGGCCTTCGTGATCGGCCAGTTGATCGATGCATTGGTATTCCGAAGATTGAAGCGGATCACCGGCGATCGCAAGATCTGGCTTCGTGCAACAGGAAGCACGATCGTAAGCCAGTTGATCGACAGTGTAGTGGTGACATACGTAGCGTTCTGGATCTTGCGCGACATGAGCTTTCCCATGGCGACAGCGCTGGTGTTGACGGCCTATGCGTACAAGTTCGTCGTCGCGTTGTTGAGCACGCCGCTGATCTATCTGGCGCACGCCGGCGTGGAGATGTACCTGGGCAAGGAACGCGCGGAAGAGATGCGCCGGAATGCGATCGGATGATCAGAAGATCAGTTCAGAAAATTTGGGCGAATTCCTGTCAGGTCATGTCGTAGCTTGTCCTGAGCGAAGTCGAAGGGCCTTTCAAGTCCTCGGCCGTCAAAAGCACGGCCTGTGGGCTTTCCGGCTTCGCCACTTACGCAACTTTTCGTTCTCACGCACGGTGCTTCGCGGCGATCAAATGATCAGAAAATTAGAAGATCAGATAATGATCCACGCGTCTTCGCTTCACTGATCGTTCAGTTGCTTCAGCGCGTGAGCGTCCCGCAGTACTGCGGGAGAAGTGGAAAGCCCGCAAGCGAGGCTTTGCGAGTGCGGACTTGGAACGAATAGCGCGACCCCGCCTTCGCTGAAGCTTCGGCGGGCAAAGCCCCGATCCAATTGAAGTGGGGCACGCCCACACTTCGACCCTTCGACAAACTCAGGGCAAGCTCAGCTCAGTGTGACACAACAAAAAAGCCCCCGCAAATGCGAGGGCTTTCAGAATTCCGATCGAAAAATACTAGGATCCCGCGGGCGTCCACTTCTCCACCACGTTTTCCACGGGTTTCACGGTGCGCAGGTAATCATAGATCGCGCCGAGATCGCTCTCGGTCATACCTGCGTACATGAGCCAGGGCATCACGGTCTGGAACTGGCTCTTGCTCCAATCGATCCGCGGCGCGGTGTAACCGCTATCCACATGCATCTTGAACCGCTCGATGAATTGCTCCCTGCTCCAGTTGCCGATCCCTGTCTCGTGCGGTGTGATGTTCATGGATCGCACCACGGCACCGTTGGGGTACTTGAATTCGAAACCGCCAGCGAGCGGCTCACCGACGAATTCGCCTTTCTCCTGTTTGGTATGGCATTCGCCACAACTGGCCGCGTTCACGAGGTAGGCGCCGTACTCCGTTGATGCGGTGGGCGGCGGCAATTTGCTGTGCACCGCGGGCTTGGGCATGGTGCGCATGATGAAGTTGATCGGGAAATCGGGCTCCGACGCCTCGGGTTTCGACTCGATCGCGGGAAGGCTGCGGATGTACGCCATTACGCTGTAGATATCCTCCTGATCCATTTTGCCGTAGTTGAGGTACGGCATTACGGGGAAGAGCGGCGACCCATCCCTGCTGACACCGCTTGTGATCGCGCGGTACAATTCACCATCCGTCCAATCGCCGATGCCCGCCGGTGTGATGTTGCGCGAAACGAATTTGCCAGGGAAGTTCATGGCCTGATCGAAACGCTCGCCTCCAACGCCTTCGGTGCCGTGCTTCGGTGGACCGGCATAGATCTCCCAATCGCGCGTGGAATGGCAATCCATGCAGAGCATCACGTTGTTGGCGAGGTATTCACCGCGCGCAAGACGCTCGGGCGTGATCTCCACCTTCAGATCGGGCGGCGGGCCGACATCGGGAAGCGCGGTGCTTACGTAGGTGAGCGCACCAGCGACGACAACCACGAGGATGAGCACCAGGACGCCGAGGATCTTGAGGAGTTTCATGGTTGAAAGTTTTATTCCATGAAATGACGGTTGTCATGGAATTGTCAGGCAAAAGAATGGAAAAGGATAGATCGGCAGATCGGATCCGGAAAAATTTCTACGAGTGGTACATATGCCCCCTGAGCGGAGCGAATGATGAGTCGACCAGATGATGAGATGATCAGCCGGAAAAGCCGAACTGTCCTAACTTTACGGAAACATGAGCACCCTGGAGCTTCGTTCGGAGATCATCGCGTTGCTGCAACGAGAAGATAATGCAAGCATTCTCGAAGCGATCAAATTGTTGCTCTTGCGGAACGAGGAAGAAGAGTTGACCGATGAAGAGATCGCCGAGTTCGATGATGTGATAGAGCGCCACCAGCGGGGCGAAGATCTATTCCACTCTGAGGAAGAGTCGATCCGCATGATCCGCGGCAAGTCCAAGAAATGACCTTCAAAGTTCTTGTTCGAAAGAACGTAACGATTGAGGCTTCAAGGATATTTAGCTATCGGGAAGTCGAAAGGCCTGGATCGGGGGAAATTTTCGTCAAGTCATTGTCGAAAGCCTATCGTGAAATCGGAACGAACCCATTCCGTTTCCCAGTACGAAAAGGAGAATACAGACATTACCTGATCCGCAGGTTGAAATATCGAGTCGTTTTTCGGGTGATCGGCGATATGGTCTTTGTGATGCAAATAAGGCACATGAGCCAGAAGCCGAGCAAACGATATGGGCCATGATCTTCAGGTCGATCGAAGGTCTCACCCCACCAGCCGCCACACCAGCATTACCACTCCGATCAACACGATGCTCGTGTAGATCTCCTTGTTGTACCTCGCAAGCCATTCAGGCAGGTAGATGTCGAAATTCGCCTTGGTGGATCTGGAATACCGGCGTGCGACCACCGTGATCGGACACATGCGCTTGAAGATCATCAGCACCAGCCCTTCCAGCACGATCGCACCGAGGCAAAGCCATGTCCAGAGGTTGATGCGATCGAAGATCACGGTGTAGAGGAAGTAGAAGATCACCACGTTGAAGAACACCCAGATCGCGGTGTGGAGGGTGCGGATGAGGGTGAGTTTGTGGGTGGTGGGCATGATCACGGAAACTCAACCCGAACAGGAAACCATGAAATGACACCGATCAGTTCTATTCTTTGAGAATCTTGAATGTACGTAGCGTGGCTCCGTTGGTGACGCTCACATAGTATATACCCGTGACCAATTCATCCATCCGGATGCGTAGCATCGATCCATCCGCTTCAGTAGGAACGATGTAAAGGCGTCCCGATGCATCCCAGAGACCAAGCAGATGTGCGGGTCGTGATGTTGGGATGAGCAATTGATCTGTCACAGGATTGGGATAGATCGAATACTCTTTGTCAACGTGTGTACGTCCACCCGTGGCAAGATCACAATTCAGAAGTCCATCTGGATAAACCAGTTCATAACTCGTGAAGCAGATCAAAGAACCATTGAAATCGAATTGGGCCGCCAAAGCTTCAAGAGGTCCGTATTCACCTCCTATGCCTTCTATAAAGAAACCATCCCAATAGTTCCCAGACGATGAGTAATTCCACCTCTTCAAGTAACTACCTGAAACCTCCACCGAATCTATCGAAGAGATGACGGCGGTATTTGTTCCGCTGACTCCGACATTCGGAAGGTATCCATTGATGGTATCTCCTACTTGCAAGGTGAAGTCATATAGCAGCCATTCCGCGGTACTATCAGCGGGAATGAAATAGACGCGCATCGCATCAACATCATTCCGAAATGCGCCCATATAACCTGACAGTGGCATGAGTGGAGGCTGGCAATTGAAGACGCCTATTCGCTCCAGTTTGTGATAGACATACGGCTCGATGATCGTATCGCCGTTGAGCTGGTATTGGTAATCGGCATACTCATTTTGAAATGCACAACCAGAAGCTCCCCATTGAAGCCGCCAGACCGCATTTGAGGTTGGGAATGGTTGATAGTCCTGCGCGATCGCTATAAGAGGACTGATCCAGCAGATCCAAAGAATGGAATATTTCATCATTGGAAAGACAAGATAAGTTCAAGATCCGCTGCCCTACCCGGCTCCGCGTGAGGGGGCGCAGCGGCAGCCGGCAAAGGACCAGCCTACGGGCACGTGCAGCGAGGAGGCGACCAGCGGAAGCCACCGCAGCGCCGCAGCCGCTGGCCGCAGTGAGCTGGCTACAGTCCTTCGACTTCGCTCAGGATGAACTCCGCACCCGGCCCGGCTGCTCCCGCTGTACAGCGGGATGAGCCGGGACACGCCCACCCTTCGACCCTTCGACAAGCTCAGGGCAAGCTAAACTCAGTCTGACAGATCAGAAAATGAGAATATCAGAAGATCAGATGACGATAACGGCGTATATCATTACGGCCCTAAATAACTGAAGCAAGTGGAGTCGGTCCATGGGAGCTTACGACCTACTTCGTACATTGAATCTGCATCAAAGAGATCCTGAATGGGATCACCGTCGCGTGATGCGATCCCAGCCACAAACAGAAATGCTTCGTAGTCATCACCCTGCACACGATTCGGTTCTGGTGCACGGTTTAAGCTCTCAATAAATTCGAGTATAAAGTCATATTGGCTGATAACATCTTGCGGCGATTGAAATTCCAGTCCAAGCCGCCTGCCCAAATAGGATCCCGTGCCAATGTCGATCGAGCTCCCAAATCCATCATGTTTAGAACAGTAAAATGTCCTGAAGGAAAAACCTCCGATGCTGATCAGAATGACCTGGTCAGGATATCTGAACTCATCCTTGCTCAGATTCGCTAGCACCATCTCACCCTTGCCTTCTACTCGTATCCGTGCAGAGATCTCTTCTAGTGTAATATCCTGGTGACCCCAGATGTTGATCACTTCCACACCCGGAATAGAATTCAGTTCCGATTGGATACAGCGCATCTCGGCTTCATAGAATAAGTGTTTGTAGCCAAGAGCGATTAGAGCAAGCGTCAAGACCAGTCCTCCGGCTAAAAGCAGTAGCCATTTTAGGACTTTCAATAAAATACTCATCATTCCTGACATTCGAAGATCAACTCTCACTCATCTTACTGAATCATCTGATCCTCATCTGGCTTTCAACACCGCCCAAGGCACCAGCATCTCCTCCATGCTGATCCCGCCGTGCTGGAACGTGTGCCGATAATACGTCACGAAATGATTGTAGTTGTTGGGGTACACGAAGAAGCGATCGCCCTTGGCAAAGATGTACACCGTGCTCACGTTGGCGCGCGGCAGGCCAGCCTTCGCGGGATCCTTCACCACCAGCACATCGCGGTCCTCGTAGCTGAGGTTGCGGCCGTGCTTGTAGCGCAGGTTGGTGTTGGTGTTGCGATCGCCCACCACCTTGCTGGGCTCGTTCACACGGATGGTGCCGTGGTCGGTGGTGAGGAACACGCGGCCGCCGCGCTCGGCGATGCCCCGCATGATGTCGAACAGCGGTGAGTGCTCGAACCAGCTGCGCGTGAGGCTGCGGTAGGCGGCATCGTCCTCGGCCAGCTCGCGGATCACCTCCATCTCGGTGCGCGCATGGCTCAGCATGTCCACGAAATTGTAGACGATCACATTGAATTGGTTGCCCATCAAGTTGTCCAGGCTTTCTGACAGCTTGCGGCCCGCGTTCAGGTTGAGGATCTTGTGGTAGCTGTGCTTGATCGGCTTGCGGATGTTCTTCAAAAAGCCTTCGATGAACACCTCTTCGTTGGCGTTCTTGCTGCCTTCTTCGTCCTCGCTGATCCACTTTCCGGGGAACTTCTTTTCGATCTCCGC
>JAEZDL010000155.1 GCA_023418095.1 Bacteroidota bacterium | reverse complement strand
GGAACGGACGCGTGCCATCGAACGGCGGGATCGCGCAGGAGAATGTCTCGAAATCGAGGCAATACACCGGGTACCGCAATTGATCGAGAAAGTGTTTGATCCGTTCCGGTTCGATCGATGGTGATCCCTTCTTGTGCACGTCGATCTGTTTCCGTTGCCTCGGGTTCAATGGAAGATCATCGGGCACATCATCAAGCCGGACGATGCCTTGATCGAAAAGCTCATGACCTTTCACCTTTCCATGGGCCAGATCGAAGACCGACGGCACGGGCAGATGTTTCCAGCAATGTTCCTTGAAGTCGCACGAGTACGGTGAATCGCAATGCGGGCCGATCTCGCGCTCCGGTTCGATCCCAGCCGCCAGCATGGCCTTCAACCTTTCGATCGTTGATCGCACATCGGGCTGCCTTTTCACCACTTCGGTGGTCACATCCTGGATCGCGAAAAGCTGCTGCACATCGATCGGCCCTTGCCGCACGTAGCTGTTGTCGATGTGCATCACGTGGATGCTGTTCAACCTAACGCCACACGATGTGATCACATGGTATTGCAGCGCCGCATCCTCCACGAATTGTTCCTTCACGCTGGTGCTGCTCTTCACCTCGATCGCCTTCCAGCCATCGCCGTCGCGCACCAGGAGGTCTATCACCGCAAGCACTTCCTCATGCTGGAATGCGGCCTCGTAGATCACGTCATGCGTCAGCAATGCCTGCCGCGTTTTCTCCAGCGCCGGACCGTATTCGCGATGATCTTCCGCCGAACAATCAATGCCGCCCGGGAAGCGGGTGCAGGCGAGATCGCCGACCAATGAACCCTGATCGAAGATCGCCTGCAGCGAGACCGATGGGGGAGTGGCCAGCTCACGCTTGTTCTTCAACAGGAACAATGCTTTTTCGCATTGCCTGCCGCGCATGTAAGTGGATTTGCTCAGGAGGTGCATGGATCAACTACAGAACAAAGATCGATCAAGGCAACGACAGAGATCGTCGTAGCGATCAATACTGTTTTGCTGCACGCGCGTGTCGTTCGCGGATCTCCTTGGCAAGAGAAGCCGGTTCGAGCACTTTCACACTGTCGCCCATGCCGAGGATCTCCTGCCGTAGTTCATAGTTCGGCGCTACAACGAGCACCACTTCAACCGCTTTTGCATCATCGCGCACGATGTGCTGGCTGCTGTGGAGCGGCAATGATTTGATGTACTTGCCTTGCTCAGGAGTGAAGCGCAGTGTGATGCGTACGGGATCCTTCACGCTCCGATCCACGCCGATCACATACTCGTACGCATCCGTCACATCGATCTCGAGCGCCGGGAATTTCTTTGCCATCACATGCAGGTCCTGGATCCGATCCAACCCGAATGCGACAGGGTCCTTCTTTCCTTCGCACAGGCCGATCACATACCAGCGGCCGTGGTATTCCTTCAGCAAGGCGGGGCGCAATTTGTGTTCCTTCACGATATCGACCTGATAACGCTTGTACTCGAGCTTCACCCAGCGGCGTTCCTGTATGGCGCGGAGCAACTGGGCCCAATGGCGCAGGCCCTGCAGTCTGCCGCGTCGTTCCATGGAAACGAATGGGGAGGCATCACGGATCGCATGGCCATCGCCCCCGAGCATTTCGCCGAGAACTGCGCGTTCCAGGAGCGGCAGCACACGTTCGTGCTCGTCATCATCATCAGAAAGGAAATACGTGTTCGTGTTCCGGTCGTATTCGATCTCCACGCCCAGGTCGATCCGGATCTGTTCGATGTCGCGCTGGATCGTTCTGGAACTTACCGGAAGATCATTGTCGCCGAGGTGATCGACAAGCATTGCGAATGTGGGGCGGGAGCGGATCTTCTCAAGGATGAGCAGGTAGCGCTTCAACTTGCTTTGGAAGGACATGGGTCGATCGGATATGGATGTAACTACGCCACTACATGTCGCTGTGGCGGTCCAAACTTCGGAGATCCGATCGGAACGAGGCTTCTCAATTACCGGACTCCGGCGCGGTGCCTACTTTGGGCTCATCGCAATCCGGATGCTGCTCACCCGCTATCTCGTAGGTGCCGCCTGAAAGAAGGTGGTCCAGACTGTCGCTGAACTCGCTACTCACGGTATCTGCTTCGCGGGTTCCTCCGCAGCGATCCACGGCCAGTTCTCCGCCTTCATCGTGTGCGAACACAAGATACTTCGCGCCCTTCCTGAATGTGAAGGCACAACTCCGGTCGTCCAAGCCGGTGTCGATGTTCATCATGGCATTCGTACTACCCTTGAACGTGTGTTCCACGATGAAGCCGACCGTGATCCTCTCCACGATGTCGCGTTCCCATTTGCCTACTTCGTTCTTCGCATAGATCGTGTCAGCAGCGGTCACTTCTCCAAGAAAGATCGCGGAAGCCCGGCACCAATGGTCGGTTACGCGTTGCGCCGGGCAATCGCATTCGCGGGGCGGTATATGGGCCGCTCCGGGGATCTGCGCCTGCAAGCTGCCGGAAAGGAGGAGTAGTAATACCGCTGGGATGAAGATCGATCTATTGCACATGATATCCCCCAGGCCGCAAGATCCATTCCGCGCGGTCAATCCTTCGTTCCCAATCCAGCCAGCAGCCTTGCTATCATTTGTCCATCGATGGGTTTCACCAGATGGTGATCGAAACCTGCCTCCTGTGACCGCCTGCGATCTTCATCCTGGCCCCAGCCCGTAAGTGCCACCATCACGATGGATCTTCCCCATGCTTCCGCCCGGATCGCCCTGCATGCATCGTAGCCGTTCATGCCAGGCATCCCGATATCCATGAAGATCAGTTCGGGCTTGAATTCCCCAGCCAGCCTCACCGCTTCTTCGCCGTTGCGGGCCGAGCGCACCTGGTGGCCCAGCACCCTGAAGATGTTGGCCATGGTGGAGGTCGCATCCAGGTTATCATCCACCACAAGGATCCTGTGGTAGATGCCCTTCCTGGGTTTGCCTGGCGATGCCGGCAGGGAGGGAGCTTCCACCGGTCCCGATGCGTCTGCCACGATCGGGAGGAATACCATGAACCGGCTGCCGGTGCCCAGCCCTTCGCTAAACGCTTCAACGCGGCCACCGTGCATGTCGACCAATTGTTTCACGATGCTCAGGCCGATGCCAAGGCCGGTCTGCGAGCGCTCGAGCGAACGATCGACCTGGGTGAATATCTCGAAGACCTCCTTGAGCAGGTCAGGCGGTATGCCCAGGCCATCATCGGTCACCGTTACGATCGCTTCATCTCCATCGAGGCGCATGCCGATGGAAATGTGACCGCCGGGTTCCGTGTACTTGGTCGCATTGTTCAGCAGGTTGGTGAATACCTGGGTAAGTCGTGTGACATCAGCCTCGACCACGATGGGGTCGGGCGTGAGAAGCACGTTCAATTCGTGGCCGGCCTTGTGGATCGCCGGGCGGCTGGTCTCCACTGCCTGCTCGATCACCGATCGCAGTTGAACGTGCTGTTTTCGTAATTCGATCGTTCCCCTGCTTATGCGGCTTACATCAAGCAGGTCGTCTATCAAACGCACCATGTGGCCCACCTGCCTGTCCATCATGCGCTGGGTGTCCTGGCGCATCTTCACATCATCGTCCGCAAGTTCCAATATGCGCAGCCCGTTCCGCAAGGGTGCGAGTGGGTTGCGAAGTTCATGTGCAAGCGTGGCGAGGAATTCATCCTTGCGCCGATCGGCCTCCATGAGCGCGATCTCCGTGAGTCTTCGTGAGGTGATGTCCAGGCAGGCACCAGCGATCACGCGTTGACCATTCGTGCCGTTCTCCACCAGCCGCCCCTGGATCTTCAGCCATCGTGGTTCCGATCCGCCGATCGCAAGCCGGAATTCACTGCGGATCTCGGCACCTTCCAGCAGGGCGTTCCGAAGTTCAGTTCCCAGCCAGCCCCGGTCCTCGGGATGTACCATCTGCACCAGCTGTTCGATCCGCCAGGGGCTGTGCGCAGAGGGAAGCCGCAGCAATTTCACCAGGTATTCATCGAGCACTATCTCATCCTGTTCCACGCGGTAAAGCCATGTGCCCATATCGGCGGCTGATAGGGCCATGCGCAGGTGCTCTTCACTTTCCTTTAGTCGTTCCTCTATGATCCTTTTATCGGTATTGTCCCGGAGCAATTTCGCGTAACCGACATGCTCGCCTTCTTCATTGTTGATGCGGGTGGTGATGCCATTCGCATAGAACTGGATCCCACCTTTGCGCAACATCCAGCGATCATCGAGCGACGATCCGTGCTGCAATGCCAATTGTAATTCCCGTTGTGGAATTCCAGCCACAACGTCTTCCGGCGTGAACAGATCGCTCAGATCAACGGACGACAGGAATTCCTCTTCGGAATAACCGAACACCTGCTGAACGCCGATGTTCCAGCTGGTCTGCCTGCCATCCTTGTCCAGCGTGAAGATGGCATAATCCACCACTTGTTGGACAAGTGATGAATATTGGTCCTCCAGCCTTCTCTTCTCCTGGCGCGAGGCACGCTTCTCCGGATCTTTCTTCCTGGCCTGATCTCCCACGACGAGAGGAAGTTACAATGCCGGTGCCAGCATGATCAAGCCGCACTGCAAGTGATAGCCTTCACCAGATCATTGGAAGAGGATCAAAGCGCGATGGTTTCGAGCTGATCTTCGTGCCTTAACTCCGAACGCGTCAACATCGATCCATCAGCTGCGACGTTCCAACGAATTCCCCCGGTTCGCCAGGGAAGGTTTCTCCTGATCGCAAGATCTCTCCGGCAAGGAGCCATGTTGATGGTCCATCGTCAAAGTTATACCGCCATGCTTTAGCGGATCACCAGTGAGCGAACGGTCTTCAATATGCGCTTCGCAAATGACGTTTTCACCGCGCCAATACGCGTCCGGTCATGACCCGGTCATCTTGGATCAGCCGAACCAGATAGATCCCCGGAACCTGTTCACCGGGAACAGTGATCCGATCGCCGATCCGTGGTGACACCTGCTGCTGCGCGACGAAGGCACCGTTCATGCCGTGTATCTGCAGGGTCGCCGGCCCTTGAACATCCAACACGGTCGCCAGGTGCAGGATGCCTGAGGACAGATCCCAGTGTCCGTGCAGTGCCGGTGCCGTGGTGTGATCATGCAAACCTGTCGAGAGTTCCTCGTCCATCAATCGTATGATCTGCTGGTACTGCGATTCGGTATCAAAAAATTGAAAGGCGCCACCGACCAGAATTTTACGATCAGCCTGGACGTGGATATCGTCTACAAATGCCGTTGCGGCCGCACCGGGAAGAATGCCCTGGCCGACAGGATAGGCATCGTCCTGGCTGCCATCGGCATGCAGGCGCAGGAAATTGTTGGGCCCTGGCAAGTTCGGCGAATACATGGCGGAGGAGAAACTGCCGCCAACGAAGATCTTGCCATCCACGTGTTCCGCGATCGCCCTCACTTCCGCGTATGGATAGAAAGGCGAGGTGAAAAGGGGGTCCAGAGCACCGGTGATGTCCATGCGGCTGAGCCCTCCCCGGGTCGCTCCGTTATGGTGCGTGAACCGGCCTCCAATGAGGATCTTGCCATCGGCTTGCCGTTCCAGTGTCAGGCCCCTGGCGCCCGTGCCTGTAAGTCCTGGTGTGGTGGTCATGGAAGCATCGAAGGGGCCTCCGGGCGAGAGCAGCGCTATACGGCCGCATGTGTTACCATCATAATCCCAGAAGTCGCCGGTACAGAGCACGCGCATATCGGGCAACACCAATAGATCGCGCACCGGCATGTTGAAGCCCGAGCCGATAATGAACGTGGTGTCCAACGAGCCATCGTAGTTGAACCTGGTGATATGAGGCTGACTGTGCCCCTGGCAGAGATTGAATTCACCTGCCGCCAGCACTTTGTTCTCCACATGTACTTCCACTGCAAGCACTGCACTGTTGATGGTATTCGGCGGGACCTGGAACCCAGCGTCCCGCGTGCCATCCGCATGGAGCCGGAGCACAAAACCGGAAGGTTGTCCGTTGTAGGCGCTAAAGATGCCACCGATGATGATCCGCCCATCGTTCATAAGGGCCAGGTCGTGCACGATGTGGCTCGGGCCGCTGCCACCGGGGTTGAATGTCGGATCAACTGTTCCGTCATTGTTCAGTCGCACAAGATTGTTCTTGCCGCTACCCGCATAATTCTGGAATGCGCCAGCAAGCAGGATCTTCCCGTCGGGCTGCTCCACCACTCGATTGATCATTATACTAGGCGGCAGCGCTTGAAAGGAATAATCAATGATCGGCACCTGTGCATGTAACAGGGTGCAATAGCCGATGGCGATCAAGAGTAGCGCTTTTCTCATGCTGAATGGTTTGGTTGGGATATGACGCTAACGGATCGATATGGTTGTCTGGCAGGAACACGGATTCGCACCAGTTCAGATGGGCCGGAGGCGTGGCCGAGCGTATCCGATCAGTCCTTCCCGATCAAGCCCCAGCGCATGGCGAAGAGCACCAATCCGGTCTTGCTCTTGATGTTGAATTTATCGAAAAGTGCGATGCGGTAACCGTCCACGGTGCGCCGGTGCACGCCCATCACATCGGCGATCTGTTCGTAGGTCGGTTCGTCCGGCGAGCATACAAGCATCAGGAATTCCATTTCACGCGGCGTGATCTGTTTCAAGGTACGTTCACGTTCCCTTTCGTGGCGGGTCATCATGCCGGGATTCTCCTGCATCGATCGGTGCATCTCATCGGTGTAGTAGTAGCCGGTGAGCATCAGTGAATCCAGCGCTGCGCAGAGTACGGCAGGCCGTGCGTTCTTCAGGATGAATCCGCGTGCACCGGCGCGTACCGCCCTTACGAGCGCATCATCTGCGGGATCGAACGTTAGCGCCAGGGATCGCACTTCCGGATGGTTGGCACGAAGCCAGGCGATGGTCTCGAACCCGTCCATCACCGGCATGTTCAGGTCCACGATCGCGATCGAAGGTGCATCGGTGCAGTCCAGCCGGTCCATCAACTCCCGGCCGTGTGCGGCTTCGATGCGTACACGATATCGGCCGAAGCCGTTCACCATGGCGGCGAGCCCATCACGTACAAGATGATGATCATCCACCAATGCCACACTATGTTCCATCGGCGATCTGGGGTTTTATCTGCCAGCGACAACCCATGCCCGGTGCGCTCTCGCACAGCGCTTGGAATCCGATCAGCGCGCAACGCTTGCGGATGTTGCCGAGACCGCTTTTGCGCTCGGTCCGATCGGGATCGAAGCCGTAGCCATTGTCCGAAACGGCGATCGATGCTCCATCGATCTCGATATGGATCGCATCCGCCCCGCCGTGCCGCAGCGCGTTCGAAATGATCTCCTGGAATACCCGGAAAAGGATCGTTTTGCTATCGGCCGGCAGTTCCGGTGGATCGCCACGGAGCAGCACATGCGCCTTCACGTGCCCTACGCGTTCGAGACGCACGGCTTCATTCTGGATCGCATCCACCAGCGAGCGATCCTCCCACTGGTCCATGTTGAGGCTGCGGCCAAGGCGTCGAACTTCCTCGATCCCCTGTTCCAGCACATCGCGTGAAGCGTTCAATCCGGCGCCTGCCGATCCGGCATCTATGGCGGTATTGAGGCCGAGCTGCACCACGGTGAGCAACTGGCCCACATTATCGTGCAGGTCACGGCCTACTTCCCGCAGGGTCTGCCGGATCGCTTCACGCTCGGCATCCATCACCGCGCGATCACGTTCCAGCTGCAGTTCGGCAAGTTGTGCGCGGTGTTTATGCCTGCGATTCGCGTTCACAACGAGAAGCATCACCACGAAAAAGATCATGGTGAGCACCAGTGCCGTACCCGCGATCACTGCGATCGCTATTCGATCGGTATCATCCATGTTCCGGTTTTGCATGCCAGATGGCAGCCATAGGCGGCGAGAAGATAGCGGATGATACACAATACCTGCACAACATGGTAAACATAATGTCCGATCGCAGGATCGCGAAAGATCATTTCATATCCGCCGATGGTCGGTGCGATACCGGCGAAATAGATCAGCAGGCCCAACATGATCCAGAAGCCAGGCAGCCGGTACAAGGGGACCGATGCCTGTTGCGCAAGCCATAAAAGCACACAGATAAGCAGAATGCTCAGCACCAATGCGTTCAGGAGGACCGTTTCGATCATCAATCCATGGATGGTCCCACGAACGATCACATTGATGATGTAGGAGCCGATGAAAAGCATTCCGCACAGGAGCAGCCACCGCTTCCACGAAGGCCGCAGCGTGCCGATCAGCCATAGCACGAGCAGGGCTTCCAACTGACCGAAGAGGCCATATACGAGATTGTTGTTGATGGAAAGCCTGTTCGTGATACCGCCGTAGATCTCCACCAGTAAAGCCACCATGATCAACACCCCCAGTCCTTTGAGGAAATTGGATCGTGGGCCGGGGATCCGGCCCCATTGCCAGAAGGCAAGGATCATCGAGGCGCAGATGAGGACGGCTTGGACAGGCATGAGGCCCGGGAAAAATTGGGAACTGGCGCTATCGATCGACACCCGGCATTCCCGATCGCCTGCCCGCGATGTTGCATGCATAGGCGGCGAGAAGGTAGCGGGTGATGCACAAAGCTGGAACGATCTTGTACAATCTCGATGCGGTGGGCCAATCCCGCAAATAAATGAAGCGCTGGAAGCCGATCACCGGAACGATCCCGGCGAAATAGATCAGAAGACCAAGGAAGAGCCAGAATTCAGGAACGCGAACGAGAGGCGCCTGCGTGCTCTGCGCAAGATGCCAGAGCACTGCCATGCAGAATATGGCCTGCAACATCGCCGCGAACACGATCGCATCGTGCAGCAGGGTCGGTGAACTACGGCCCTTTGAAAGGTCCAGGAAATATGCGGCCGCGATCATTCCTGCGGCCACGATCAAAAGCACCTTCAAACGGGGCTGGATCGCATGCACGATCAGAAGGAACAAGAGGGACTCAAGAATATTGAACAGGTTGTACGCAATGGAATTGTTCAGTCCTTTCGCATTCAGTACCCCGCCGTAGGATTCGACCGCAAGGGCAAGAACGATCACCACACCAAGCAATGAAAAATGCCGCGATCTGGGGCGTGGCATGGCGGACCATTGGCAAAGCGCGATCACAATGGAAAGAAGGATGAGGAGGGAGGAAAGTGGGAATAACACGATGCGGGATCATTCGCTGGGACCAATTGTGCCGCTCCCGATCAGTCCTTGCGGTTCATTCAAAGAAGTTATTATGCAAAGGAAGAAGGATCCGAAATTCTTCGATACCGTGAAAAATCACGTGCCGCTTACGCGAATAAGCCACTGGCATGCACAGGTAGAAGGCTGGAAGATTTGCATACGGCCGACGATGGCGGTTGGGCCGATCCCCAGAACATGAACATGCAGATGCGGAAGTCCCAGGTGGTGAAAGTGAACATCGATCTTTGGAAGGATGCCAGCCGCACCGAGCGGCAGTGGATCCAGAGCAATCTGGTGAGCACCGGCCTGATCCAGCGCACGGCCCTGATCGAAGGATCGGGTGATGCCGACCTGTTGGAGATCGCGGAGATCGATGCCCGGGTAAGGCGGTTGGAAGAGAAGCATGCAGGCTCAAGTTGTGCGGGCCGTTGCAGGAGAGCTTATGCCGATGCGATGCTGAAATGCGCAGGCATCTTCTTCGCCGATCAGCGAAAGAGGTTCAAGAACGCCGCCTACCAGGCCTATGCGCTCTGCCTGCGCCAATGCACATCACAATGATCGGCCTCCGGCGCGGCCTGTAAGTTCGGCCAGCATGGCCTCGCTGTTCCGCACCATTTCACCTGCGGTCTCCCTCATGTCGCCATGGAGGCCGCGCTCCTGCTCCTTGCGGGCCAATGCGATCCCGTGTTCCAGGTGTTTCGCCATCAGCGTCCTGTATGCGGCATCCAGGTCATCGGTCGGTTCCGTAGTGTTCAGGATGTCGATCCATTCGCTCACGCCGCGTTTTCCTGCACCGGTAACGGGTGGATGATGTTCCAGGAAATCGCGCAACTTCCCGAGCTCATCCTTGAAGATCCGATCAAGTTCCTTCGCGAATGCCTTCAGATCGGGATCGCTTCCGTCGCGCTGAAGGATCCGGTCCATTTCGATCGCTGCCATATGATGTTCGATCAGTTCCGTCACCACATCCACATCCCTATCACCGGTGAGGGGTGTGGCCTTCAGGCGTTCTGCAAGATCGAGGATCACGTTCGCCAACGAATCACTATGCTGTAATGGACGATCCCGAACGAATGAGCTTTCCACCGGATCGGATGAATTGCATGCGGGCAACGTAAATGCAAGAACAAGTTGAATGAACGTCTTGATCATGGTCCGATCGGCCGCAAAATGGATACCGTGGGAAGGTTCAAGTGTTGATCCGTACCGCATTGGCTTTTGTGGCAGGGAGCGGATGGGAGCGCTTGATCCGTATCGGCCGGCCATAGGTGAATGAGCGCCAGATCCATTCAAGGGGACCGAACTGAAAGCGCTTCAACCACCAGGTGCTCAGAATGACCTGCATGACGAATACCGTAACCGCGACAAGGATGATCGTTGCAAGGCTCAATTCCGGCCCAAGCGCGGCTCCTACGCCGGAGAATATCAACTGGCCGGCCAGGGTCTGGCCCAGGTAATTCGTCAGCGCCATTCTACCTGCAGGTGAGAAAAGCTCAAGAATACATCTGCCATTCTTCCCCTGCCATGCAAGTGTGAAGGCAGACGCGATCGCAAGAGCCAGCGGGGTGGTACCGATCGTGAGCAGCACGGTTCGCATCACGTAATCCGGGGACGGGTCCAGCACCTGGATCAATGTTGCTGCCAGGCCAATGATGCCGCCGATCAACAGTGTGTTGCGAAGGACATTCCCGTATGATCCGGGGTCACGGAAGATCCCACGTCGTGCAACGAACATTCCGATCAGGAACAGGCCTAGTACCTTGGGAGCACGATGATCACCCACCAGATGTGCAAGCCTGCCTTTCCAGGAAACCTCCCGGAATGCAAGGAATTCACTCAGCCCACCAGCGAAATAGGTCGCATCATCCACCCCGCTCGCCTTCACTTCACTTCCATAATTCCGCCAGAGCTGTTCCGGCAGGTTATAGATCCGGTGTTCCACCATGTACTCGAGCGGAATGGGGACCAGGAGCAACACAACGGCCGCTGCGAGCAACCAGCGATCGCGCAACCTGTTGAACAAGGGCAGCAACATTCCGAGCAAAGCGTAAAGGAGCAGGATGTCACCCTCCCAGAAATATCGAAGATGGATCCACCCGATGATCGCCAGTACCACCATTCTCCGCAGGAATCTGGGCGTATCACATTTGGCCATGAAGAGCCCGAACCCGATCCCGAAGAGCAGCGAGAATATCGAATAGAATTTTCCCTGGATCAGGATCGATTCGAGGTCCTTGAGCAATGGGTCGAAGCCCGAGTAAGGCAGCAGCGCCTGATCTGCGGGTGGCATGAAGACCCAATACGACATCACCGGATAATTGGCCATCACGATGCCGAGCAGCGCAAAGCCACGTAGGGCATCGAGCAGTCCATGGCGTTCGGTGGTAGGGATCTGGTCCGCCATGGATCGAATGTACACGAAGACCTTTCGATGACAATGAACGATCTTAAGCACAGCACCGCAGGTTCAGGAAAAGATGGATCTGGGGCCGGCGTCGGTCATCGATCCATGCTCTGGATCGGAAGCCTTCAGTTCACCTCATTCCTTCCGCCGCGACCAAGGCCGGGAGTCCAGGAGATGATGGGGCTGCCAGGGCGCAGATCATTCTCTTCAACCGGTATCAAGGCGAGAAGTTCAGGCCATTCGTCGGAATAAACCTCCAGCAAGCCGCGGTCCGGTTCGATCGCGAGATCACCTTCAAGCATATGATGCACTTCCTCCTTCACCTGCGCAGCGACATTGTTCGCACCAGTGGCCATGCTCATATGGTGGATCAACTGCGGATCGGTCATCGCCAAAGCGCTCAAGAGCAAGCTGGTGGTGGGGTCTTCCATCATGCCGGGTTGATGCCGTGAAACTAGGCCCGGCATCCGGGCGATCTCGTAAAGTCCACCGCATTTTATGAACACTGTTCACACAAGCTCCTGTATCCGCTCCACCACGCGCGATAGTGTCCCGTTGCTCCAGCACCCGTGAACAGTACCTGGCGAGAACCTGTCCGCGCGAATGATCGCCGTGATCGCTTTGAAGCAATGCTCCTTGTCAAATGTGTCGATCAAGGAAAGATCTGAAAGGAAGGGCACATCACGAACGAATTCATTCCAGTTGAACGGAATTACAAGGTTCAGATCATAGCAGAGCACTATGAAAGCATCGACCTCTGGAAGGTTCCCAAAACTGACCTGAATGTATCCTGCAACCCGGGGGCCGCACATGTCCGGCGGTGGTCCTGGGGCCTTCCGAAGTGATGGCAGTAGATCGAACAGCGGTTCGAAGTGATCCGCTGGCGGATCGGCTATCGTCTTGAAGTAATCCGTCGCGCCCATTTATTCCACGAAGTTGGGAAGCCGGTACGTCACCGATCGTCGTACGGGATGATGGTCATGGTCCTTTTGCACTTCATGTTCCACATCTTTGGGATCGGAACCTGGATCGATGCCGGCCATCTACACAGTTTACGTGATCGAATTGAGCCGGAAGGTCTTCAATGAGCACAGGCGGTTCCGTGAAGCCAATCCGCAATACAATGGCGTGGCGCAATGCGTGTATGTGGGCATGACGAGCAAAACCCCGCAGAAGCGATTCCAGCAACACAAGACAGGTTACCGCAACGCAAAAGGTCATGATCTGTCTTCCCCGATCGTGCGCAAGTACGGGCTGTATCTGCGGCCGAGCCTTTATCAGGATATCGGGCCGCTTAGCCAGCGGGAAGCATTGGAAGTGGAGAAGGGTCTTGCGCTGGAACTTCGGCGCAAAGGCTACGCGGTCTGGACCAATTGAGCGATAAGCAAACTTAGCCACGTGCAGGGCTGCGGCCCATCCTCGATCCCGATCGCGAACGTGGCAAGCCTTCGCCGTTCGTTAACTTGCCATTCTCTTTTCCGGAATCCTTCTTCAGTGAAAGGCTGTAGAGATCGGTGCGCCTGTCACGCAGATTCCTTACGCTGCCATAGGCGTTCAACTCCTTCAACAGGTCGCGGTCCACATCGGCGATCAAGGTCATCTCCGAATTAGGTGTCGCTTCACTCTTCACGCCATTCGTAGGGAACGCGAAATCGCTCGGCGTGAACACGGCGCTCTGTGCGAACTGGATATCCATGTTCTCCACCTTCGGCAGATTGCCCACGCTGCCAGCGATCGCAACGTAACATTCGTTCTCGATCGCCCGCGCCTGCGCGCAACGCCTTACGCGTATATAACCGTTCTGGGTATCGGTGAGGAAGGGAACGAAGAGGATCTGCATGCCTTGGAGCGCAAGCAGTCGCGGGAGTTCAGGAAATTCCACGTCGTAACATATCAATACGCCGATCTTACCGCAATCCGTTTCGAATACCTTCAATTCATCGCCACCCGCCATGCCCCAATACTGGCGCTCGTTCGGGGTGATATGGATCTTTTCGAACTTCTCCCATGAACCATCACGGCGGCACAGATAGCCCACGTTGCGCAGGTAACCTTCCGGGTCGATCCAGGGCATGCTGCCGGTAATGATGTTCACGTTGTAGGAGATCGCAAGTTCCTGGAACCTGTCCCGCAGCGGTTCAGTGTATTGGGCCAATTCACGCATGGCATGCGCTTCATCCAGGTGGTCGAACTCGGCAAGCAGCGGCGCGTTGAACAGTTCCGGGAACAGGCAGAAGTCCGCCTGGTAGCTGCTCACCGCATCCACAAAGAATTCCATCTGGTCGTGCAGCGCTTTCATATCGGGGAACGATCGCATCTGCCATTGCACCAGGCCCAGGCGCACCACCTCGTTCGCGCGTCCTGCGATCTTCGGTCTCTGCTCATGGTAGATGTTGTTCCACTCCAGCAACGTGGCGTACTCGAGCGAACTTTTATCACCGGCCAGGTAACCGGTCATCACCTTGATCACATGGAAGCCATTGCTCAACTGGAACGAAAGGGTCGGGTCGTAGATCTGTTTGCCCTGCACTTTTTCGATGTATTCGCGTGGCTTCAATTTATCCGCATACTTTGAATAGTTCGGGATGCGACCACCGGCCACGATGCTCTTCAGGTTGAGCCGTTCGCATAGTTCCTTTCTTGCTTCATAGAGCCGGCGCGCCAGCCGCATCCCACGGAATTCCGGATGAACGAAGATGTCCACACCGTAAAGCACATCACCTTCCGGATCGTGCGTATCGAACGTGTAATTCCCGGTGATCGCCTTGTAGGTATGTTCATCGCCGAATAGATCATAATCCACAATGATCGAAAGCGCAACGGCCACGACCCTTCCGTTCACAGTCACGCAAAGCTGGCCTGCCGGGAAGATTTCCAGAAGCTTACGGATCTGTGTCTCGCGCCAGATGGCATCGTGCATATCGACATAAGCCTCCACCATGGATTCGCGCAGCGAGACATAATCATCCAGCTTGAGCAGTCGCAGGCGGATCCTGGTATTCTTCGTCATTCGTCAAAAGTACCATTGCTGGCCGGGGTGATGACGGGTCGAAAAAGAGACCGAGATCACATCACACCCATGCGCGTATTCACACCTCGCTTACCGTGGCATTTGCGAACGTAGCTTGAAGAGCGCACGAGCTCGCGAGCATCATAACAGCCAGAATGATCGCATAGAACTTCATGGTCATTCCAAAGCCGGATGCCATGCGATCGGTATTCGATCGGTTTGAAATGAGAAAGCCCCGGCTTCGCAATGCAGCTTGCTCCTAGCGATCGATGCATTCGATCGTACAAAGCAAGCGCCAGTCGGTGGCATCAGCGGTGGATGCACCTTTCGGTAGTCTCACCGATGTAATATCGATCCAACCGCTGTGAATGGATTATGTGAACGAAGTGGCTCATCATAAGAAAAGCCCCAGCTTTCGCTGAGGCTTCTGCTCCCCGGGCTGGACTTGAACCAGCGACCCCCTGATTAACAGTCAGGTGCTCTAACCGGCTGAGCTACCAGGGAATTTCCCGATAAGGGACCGCGAAATTAGCATGTTCGGCCGAAGTTGCAAAGCGATCGCTCCACTTCGCGCATCTTTGCAAGCCCATAAAGTAGACGAAACACTTCAGCCATGCAGCTCATCACCGTTGGAACCGTTGCCTTCGACCGGATCGAAACCC
>JAEZDL010000042.1 GCA_023418095.1 Bacteroidota bacterium | reverse complement strand
GGGTGATGGGTTAACTTCGCGCCGCTGAATTACCGAGCATGAGCACGGCACCGCCGAAAATGAGGCCGATCCAGATGGTGGATCTGGCCGCACAATACAAAAAGATCAAGGCTGAGGTGGATCGCTCAGTATTGGATGTGATCTCCAGTACCGCCTTCATCAACGGGCCCGAGGTGAAGAAGTTGGAAAGCGAACTCGCGCAGTACCTCGGTGTGAAGCATGTGATCGCCTGCGCCAACGGCACCGATGCGCTGCAGATCGCGATGATGGCGCTGGATCTTCAACCCGGCGACGAAGTGATCACGCCTTCGTTCACCTTTGTTGCAACGGTGGAAGTGGTCGCGCTGCTTGGTTTCAAACCGGTGTTCGCGGAGGTGGATCGGGCCACGTTCAACATCGATCCGGCGGATATCGCGAAGAAGATCACGCCGCGTACGAAGGCGATCGTTCCGGTGCATCTTTTCGGACAAAGCGCCGATATGGATGCGATCATGCAACTGGCGAAGGAGCACGATCTGTATGTGATCGAGGACAATTGCCAGGCGATCGGCAGTGATCATCGATCGAAGGATGGATCGGTAAGGAAGACGGGTACGATCGGGGATATCGGTGTCACGAGCTTTTTCCCCAGCAAGAATCTAGGCTGCTACGGCGATGGCGGCGCGATCTTCACCAACGATGATGCGATCGCGAAGCGTTTGCGGCAGATCTGCAACCACGGCAGCGAAGTGCGCTATTACCACGATGTGGTTGGCGTGAACAGCCGGTTGGACAGCATCCAGGCGGCGATCCTTCGCGTGAAACTGCCGCACCTGGACGAATATAACGAAGCACGGGAGAAGGCCGCTTCATTCTACGATCAAGCCTTTGCGGAGCTCGAGCATGTGTCGATCCCGGCGCGCAGCAGCTTCAGTTCGCATGTGTTCCATCAGTACACGTTGCGCATTTCCGGCGGGCATCGTGACGGATTAAGGAAACATTTGGAGGAAAATGGCGTACCAGCCATGATCTATTATCCGGTGCCATTGCATTTGCAGAAAGCATACGAAGGTTACGGCATCCGCAAAGGCGATCTGCCGGTGACGGAGGAATTGATGGACGAAGTGCTCAGCCTGCCGATGAGCACCGAACTCGATAACGAACAACTCACGCACATCACCGCTACGGTGAAGAGCTACTTCAATTAGACCCACGAGCCTCAGCGGCGCATACGCACACAACAATGAACATAGCAGTAGTAGGTACAGGATACGTTGGATTGGTGACCGGCACATGCTTCGCCGAGACCGGGAACCACGTGATCTGCGTGGACATCGACAAGGCGAAAGTGGAGAAGATGAAGAACGGTGAAGTGCCGATCTACGAGCCGCACCTCGATGTGATCTTCGAACGCAATATCCGCCAGGGCCGGCTGCATTTCACCACCGATCTGAAAAGCGCGATCAAGGATGCGCAGGTGATCTTCCTTGCCCTACCAACGCCTCCCGGCGAAGATGGGAGCGCCGATCTGAAGTATGTCCTCGGCGTGGCCGATCAGCTCGGGGAATTGATGGACGATTACAAAGTGATCGTGGACAAGAGCACTGTTCCGGTGGGCACTTCGGAAAAAGTACATGCCGCAGTCGCGAAGAAAGCTCGCGTTCCATTTGATGTGGTGAGCAACCCTGAATTCCTGCGCGAAGGGTTCGCGGTGGATGATTTCCTGAAACCCGATCGCGTGGTGATCGGCACCAGCAGCGAGCGTGCACAAAAGGTGATGGAGGATCTTTACAAGCCGTTCGTGCGCCAGGGAAACCCGATCATCTTCATGGATGAGCGCAGCGCTGAATTGACCAAATACGCCGCGAATGCGTTCCTCGCCACCAAGATCACGTTCATGAACGAGATCGCGAATTTTTGCGAGCTCGTAGGAGCCGATGTGGACAAGGTTCGTATCGGTGTCGGCAGCGACAGCCGGATCGGAAAGCGATTCCTCTTCCCGGGGATCGGTTACGGCGGAAGCTGCTTCCCGAAAGACGTGCAAGCGCTTGCCAAGAGCGGCAAGGACGCTGGTTACGAATTCAGCATCATCAACAGCGTGATGGAAGTGAACGAGCGCCAGAAGACCACGCTCACCGACAAGATCAAAGCGCATTTTGGCGATTCACTGAAAGGAAAACATTTTGCGATCTGGGGTCTTGCCTTCAAGCCGGATACTGATGATATTCGTGAAGCACCTGCGCTCTATATGATCGATGCCTTGCTGGATGCGGGCGCGACCGTCACCGCTTTCGATCCGGAAGCGATGGAGAACGTGAAGAAATTGGTAGGTGACAAGATCGCTTTTGCAGCTGATGAATATGAAGCGTTGAAAGGTGCCGATGCACTTATCGTAGCGACCGAATGGTCGTTATTCCGCACACCGGATCTGGATCGCGTAGGCGAATTGTTGAAGTCCAAGAGCATCTTCGACGGCCGCAATCTCTATGATCTGCCGGAAATGGAAAAGGCCGGGTTCCACTACGTAAGCGTTGGCCGTCAGGCGGTGAATGTTCCTGTACGTGAAAAGGTGAACGCCTGATCCATGCTGAACGGAAAAGACCACGCGAAAGAGCGCGTACTGATCACTGGTGCCGCAGGTTTCCTTGGATCGCACCTGTGCGATCGGTTCCTGAAGGAAGGCTATTACGTGATCGGGATGGACAACCTGATCACGGGACGGTTGAAGAATATCGAACACCTGTTCAAGCGGGCCGATTTCGAGTTCTATCATCACGACGTGAGCAAGTACGTGCACGTCCCGGGCCCGCTGAAATACATCCTGCATTTCGCCAGCCCCGCCAGCCCGATCGATTACCTGAAGATCCCGATCCAGACGCTGAAAGTAAGTTCGCTCGGAACGCACAATCTGCTCGGATTGGCAAAGGCGAAAGGAGCGCGGATCCTGGTGGCCAGCACTAGCGAAGTCTACGGCGATCCACAGGTACATCCGCAAACGGAGGATTACTGGGGTCACGTGAATCCGATCGGTCCGCGCGGTGTTTATGATGAAGCGAAGCGCTTCCAGGAAGCGATCACCATGGCGTACCACACGTACCACGGTCTGGAGACAAGGATCGTCCGGATCTTCAATACCTACGGTCCGCGCATGCGCTTGAATGATGGCCGCGTGTTGCCGGCCTTCATCGGCCAGGCGTTGCGTGGCGAGGACCTCACTGTTTTCGGCGACGGCAGCCAGACACGCAGCTTCTGCTACGTCGATGACTTGATCGAAGGGATCTATCGTTTGCTCAAGAGCGACTACGCTGGTCCGGTGAACGTCGGCAATCCGGCCGAGATCACCATCGCGCAGTTTGCGGAGGAGATCATCAAGCTCACCGGCACCACCCAAAAGGTGATCTACAAACCACTGCCGCAGGACGATCCGATGCAGCGCCAGCCGGACATCACTTTAGCGCGGAAAGTTCTTGATGGTTGGGAACCGAAAGTGGGCCGCGCCGAAGGGTTGAAGATCACCTACGATTACTTCAAGAGCCTCAGCGAGGACGAGCTGCACCAGAAGGAGCACAATACGTTCGAGGGGTACGTGCGGAAGTAG
>JAEZDL010000017.1 GCA_023418095.1 Bacteroidota bacterium | reverse complement strand
TTCGATCCGCCCTTGAAACCATCGATCCCGTTAAAAGCTTTGATGAACGTGTTCTGCAGCACATCCTGCGTCTCATCATGATCGGTGATCATGCGGCGCACAAAACCGTATAGCCGCCGCTGGTATTGGCGCACGAGCAGATTGAAGCCATAATTCCGCTGATCCGCATTGCGCAGCAATACCAGCAACTCTTCATCGCTCAGTTCGCTCATACTCCGGCCATCAGCAGGCGAAGGTCGTATCAGTACAGGCTTCTGCTCGTGTACAACTTGCAAAGTGGGAGTAGGACGGCTGGGAAGGCAAATGGTTTGAATGTGGGCGTGCCCCCGCCTCACTATTACATGGGCTTCGCCCGCCAAAACTGTGAAGGCGGGGTCCGGCTATCCGCTGCAACTCCTCGCTCCTCGTGCCTCGTCGCTGTGGGGTTTCCGCTTCTATCCGTCACGCAAGATCCCGCCCATTGCGCCTCACTCGTTGAGTGACTTGATCCCCTGTTCCTTCAACTTCGCCAGACCATCCTTCATCGCCTGCAATTGATCGGGCGCATGACCTACCCAGCCGGTTACCTCACCCACCACCTTGAACGGATGCTCCGATCGGTACGACATACTGGGATTACCAGGGAACTTCCGATCGGTGAGATCGGGATCGTTTTCGATCGGTCCGGTGGGCTCCACGAGATAGATGCGGCCCGGTCCATCACCTTGCGCAAGCTCCGCGCCCCAGATCGCTGCATCCAGCGTGGCTGAGAGGAAGATGTATCGTGCGTTCTTCCGTTCGCCGAAGTTCGAGTTGTAGCCGGGCTTGATCAGGTCGCCGGGTATCAGGTCGGACTTGGTGCCGTGGAAGTAGGTCTGGGCGAAGGGAGTTGGGCGGGGGGAGGAGGTTTGTTCTTGTTCCATACACTGATCGGATGAGAAGATCGATGGAGTGCTAAACTATTGAAGCAAACACGATGGTTCTGATCGTAGCTTTCGCAGTTCATCATGGCACTCCAGGAACTACTTCTTCGCATCGATCGGCTGAAGGCCGAATTGGACCCGCTCCTACCTATGGATAAGGTCGATCATGATCGCCTTTGGCAAAAGTTACGCCTGGAGTGGAACTACAATAGCAACCACATTGAAGGGAACACCCTTACATACGCTGAAACATTCCTTCTCCTGGTGCATGGACGCACCACCGGTGACCATACCATCCGCGAGATCGATGAGATGCGCGCCCACAACGTGGCGATCGACATGGTGCGTGGATGGGCAGAGGATCACGAGCGCCCCTTGCGTGAAGCGGACATCCGCGATCTGAACCGGGTGATCCTGAAGGAGCCGTTCTGGAAGGACGCGATCACCGAAGATGGCCAGCGGACACAGATGCAGGTGATCCCCGGTGAATACAAGAAGACAGCGAACATCGTTCGGCAACCGGATGGCACGTATTTCCACTACGCGAAGCCCGAGGAGGTACCGGTGAAGATGGAAGAACTGGTTCAGTGGTCTGCAGAAACGCAAGGCACCGTACATCCGCTGATCCATGCTGCGGAATGGCATCACCGGTTCATCCTGATCCACCCGTTCGCCGATGGCAATGGGCGGGTGGCGCGGCTGGTGGTGAACTACTTCTTGATGCAGGCCGGCTTGATGCCATTGGTGATCAGAAGTGATGAGAAGGGCCGTTACCTCACGGCGTTGAAGAAGGCCGATGCCGGCAACATGCTACCCTTCACCGAATATCTGGCGGAACAGGCGGTATGGTCGCTGGAACTGGCGATCAAGGCCGCGAAGGGCGAGGAGCTGGAGGAGCGGAAGGATTGGTTGAAGGAGGCGGAGGTGTTGTATCGGGCGGCGAAGGGGAGGGACGCGTGATGGCCTTGTCCAGGTTCTGTTGATGCTTCAAATTCCGATCAAGGGTGATGATCAGCTCAAAGCAGTAGCACGCTGCAAGACCCAATAGTTCTCCGTTCTTCTTGCCCAGCCACCGCATTTCCTTACGGTGCGCACATCATGCCCTTCGCCGAAGTCGTATTCAACTTTAGAGGGCATGTTCTCATCGAGCAAAATTCTCATGCAGGATCTTCTCCGTCGTAATCGTCTTCATGGCCATCTCCAACACTTCGATGGCATATTTCTTTTTTACTGAAGGAAAGTTCTCAAGGAACTCGTCCAAGGTCGAACCTGTTCCGATGTGATCGAATAGCGACTTGATCGGAAAGCGTACCGGTGACAATGATCCTTCGTTCCGAACCACGCGATGCAGTTATCCGGCTTGGCGATCCGGCCATCGAGGCTTGAGACCATGTGGAGGGTGATGGTGAAGTTCGGAGCACTCATCGATCGGCTTCTGTCACGTTAAAAGACACGCGTTGATCACCTACTTCACGATCACCACGCGCTCTGTCCAGGTCTTGCCGCCGGTCTTCACGCGGGCCAGATAGGTCCCATCCATCAACGGCCCGAGGTCGATCTCCGCATTGGTCGTTCTCATCTGCGCTACGCGCTTTCCGGCTACATCGAACACTTCGATCTCCGCACTTGACTCATCATCGGGAAGCCACAGTTTGAAGCGACCATCCGAGGGATTCGGGAATAAGATCGATCGCTGTGCGGAATTGGTTTCTTCCACCGAAACGCCCAAACCGCAGAACAATTCGCGCATCCAGTGGAGGCTTTCCACGAGAACACCAGCGGGATCATGAATATCGTGCGCGTTCCCATTGTGCAGGTGGAATTGGTAGCGCCCGGAAGCGAAGCCCAGGGTCTGCACATGCGCATCGATCGCACAGGAACCGTGGATCCAGGGCAAGTTCCCGCTCGGCCCGAAGGGGATCCCGTGATACGGTTGTTGCACGCCACAGCCAACCACCGGATCATCGGTCTGGTGGTACATGTACAAGGCGGGATCATCGGCGCTTTCGATCATGGCGCCATCAAGCAATGCGCCGAAGACGCTCGCCACACCCAGCACTTGTGCATCGTATCCGTTCTGGTTCAAGGCGCCTTCGATCGGTCCGAGATCCGGGCGTGGGAAGAAGTCGAAAAAGTGTTGCACATCGCCGATCGCACCTGCTGCTGCCGGTTTTTCCGCGGGAGTAACCAGGTAGGCAGCATGAAGCGCAGCCACACCGCCCGCGCTGAAACCGATCAATAGCACATTGGTGGTGCTGGTGCTGTCCTGCAGGTGGCGTTCCTTCAAAAAGCGGATGGCGCCGCGCGTATCCTGCATCGCGCGGTAGGTGGCCCGGCGGAATTCATCAGCGTCGTATGCATATGGCGGATCGAGAATTCCGGTGCCGTAGTAGCCGAGACGGTAACTGATCGTTGCCGCCGCCCAACCCATGCTGGCCATGCTCTGGCATAGATCGTTCATCTCATCACGGTGGCCTCCCACGAAACCGCCGCCATGGATCACGATCAACAGCGGCCGCTCGGTCTGGCCATCGCCAACGGGTTTGTACAAGTTCAGTCGAAGGCTGTCCGGCGCACCATTGTAGCGCGGCTGAACGCCATACAGAATATCGCTTTCACTTTGCACCGGGAACATGGGCACGGTGAACGGGATGCTGCAATCCTGCGCCGCAGCGGTGAGTTGAGCGAGAAGGAGAAGGGGAAGGATGCGCATTAAGATGGTGAAAGGTAGGGTATGGACATGGATCGTTCTCGATCGCTCCGGCCGTTACATCAAGGCGATGTGATCTCGCATTTCTACTTCAAGATGTATAGCGCACGAAAAGGTGTCAATGCATACACCCCATATAGATCCGCGATGGAAGAATGTAGGCATCCTTGGCGAGCGTTCTCACTTTCGCCAGGAGCTGATCGGCTTCTGCCCGATCGGGGGTGATCGCCGCGATAAGGGCGATCGAACCATGTGACGATGCATTGCCCTCTGTTTAGACCCTGAGATACTCCAGGCTCAACGTTCCTGAAGGTGAACGCCGGGGGAGATAGTCGCCTGCATAGATCTCATCCTCATCGTCGTGGGGCAGGGCGATGAGCTTCTGTTCTTCATCAAAACCTCTTCCCATCGTGTCGATCTCCAGATCGAGTTTCTCCGAAAGGACGAACATTTCCGATCGGAGTTCATAGTAGTTCTGGGAAGTATCCGCGATCACAACGAACGCATCCATGTATTGATCTTCGTCCATGAGGTCTTGCGCGAACGAGAAGCATCCCGTTAGCGCGAGGAACAGGGTGAATGTCAGTCGTTCCATGATCAGAACAAGAATACGAATCAGCGTGAACGGTTTCGGCCATCGGCGGTTTGGCAAACATCAGGCCCGATCTTGCGACCAGATCTAAAGCATGCGCCAGCGCGTTAGGTACTGCGTTAAGATGCAAGCCTTCGGTCTAACTTTTTCTCAATGTATCTTTAGACCTCCAAAGGAAGTTGCTCTAGAGCACTATCCTGTGTAGCCCGGGCCCTGGCCTGGGCTATCTTT
>JAEZDL010000221.1 GCA_023418095.1 Bacteroidota bacterium | reverse complement strand
TCTTACTTCTTTCGCGACGGCTGAATTCCTGATAAAGGAACGTGATCGGACTTTCCAATGCGTTCACGGTGCTTATACGATAATCGCTCTCCTTGTAACCGAGCCTGTCAATATCCTTCTGGATCTCGCGCAAGTTGCGTTCCGGCAAGATCTCCACTTCTGCGAGTTGCACGCTGATCGGTCGTAACCGCAGTTCCACTTCATAGCTCGCTTTTGGGAGACTGTCCGCCATTGTGATCCAGATCGTTTGGTGACCGATCGAACCGATCATCAAAGTATCTGTCTGTAATGCACGTACAGTGAACGTACCATCTGCATTTCCGAAAGTGCCCGATCGGGTGCGCTTGTTCACGATCATCAGGTCATAGAAATTCCGATCGGGTCCACCGGCGTTCACGCGACCATGGATCGTGATCATTTCCTGCGCCGTAGCAGAAAAAATGAAAAGGATCCCAAGAAGTAAAAGGACCGATCGGATCATTCGCAGGGCCTAAAGATCGCTCGTTTGGATCGATCGGACCGCTCATTCAAAAGCCGTTCCTCTTTCCGAACCGCCGATCGCGATCACAGATGTTACAATGGCGAAAGGCCTCATCGCCAATGGCAACAAGGCCTTCCATTTATCACCTGTGCATCTGTAAGCCGGGTTCTGTAAACGCCTTGCGGCGGATCTCCATCATCTATCTGGGACGAAGGTCACCCTTCGCCTCTATCGGCCTACCCTCCGGAATGCGGCTTGCGCCACAAGGACGGACGATCCACGGCCACCTTTCGGCGGACTTCCGGTATACATGGCCTTTCAGCCCGTGAGGTTTACCAAGCCACCGCTGTCGCCAGCGATGCTGGTGGTCTCTTACTTCACGCGCCGAAGCGCGCTATCCCACGCGAAGGCGGGACCACCTTTTCACCCTTGCCTCCACTTGCGTGGATCGGCGGTCTCCCTTTCTGCGGCACTTTCTGTAACACCACCGTCGCCAGTGATGTCCCTTCCCGTTAGGAAGCACGGTGCCCTACGCTGCCCGGACTTTCCTCCCTCCCTTGCGGAAGAGCGATGGAGCGATGCACAGGATGTGAAGGAACGTGTTGGAGGCTGGAGGCTGGAGGTTGGAGGTTGGGAATTCAACCTTCAACATACAACCTCCAACCATTCTCTTAGAACTTCGATCGCAAAATTAGCACCTCGGTGGCACCCACGCCGTACTTGCGCATGTCCGCATCGTGGAACTGCACATTGTCGTAATACTGGAGCATCTTTCTTACTTCCTCGCGCAAGATCCCCTCACCCACTCCATGGATCACGATCAGCTTCTTTTTACCGTCACGGATCGCTGCGTTCAATCGGCGTTCAAAGAATGAAAGTTGATACGACAGTTTCTCGGCGTCGCTGAGTTGACGTTCGTCATCGATCAGTTCATGCAGGTGCAGATCCACTTCGGCAACGCTGTTGTCCTCAGGCTTCTTAGGGGTTTTACCCGGCCGGGACACTACGTTGCGTCTACGCTTCTCTTCCAGCAGATCGTTGGCCGCCACCATGCCCGCCTGATGTTCCGTCACCTTGTACAGAACGTGTTCCTTTCCGCGCAGATCATGCACCAAACCTTTCACGGCACGATCGATCTCAAATCCATCATAAGTGCGCAATTTTACATGCGTGGCACCCAGGATCTCGATCACCGTACCGCCGCCAACTTCATCCACGAAGGCAACGTGGTCACCAATTTGGAATTTCGGCGGCATGCTGCAAATTTACGGGCATTCACCCATGAGCCTGGTCTGCTTCCTCTTTCCGATCGCGCTTCTCCTCCCGTTCATTCCGGCCCATTCGCAAGGCTTCATAATGCCGCGGCCAATTGATGGCCTACCATCGATGGAGGAATTCTTCGCACAGGAAATGGTCTATCCGCAGCAAGCGCTGGAAAAGGAGATCAGAGGTGAAGTCTGGCTGAAGTTCAATGTGATGACCGATGGATCGGTGCAGGACCTGCACGTCTGGAAAACGCTGGAGGCTGCGTGCGATGCCGAAGCGCTTCGGCTGGCCCGGCTGGTGCAGTGGCTGCCCGCTTCGATCGGTGATCTTCCCGTGGATGCCGAACATTCACTGGTGGTGAAATTCGATCCGCGCGAGTACCGGCGATCGTTGAAGAAACGCAAGCAGATCGACCCACAGATCGCAGCGCTTCCGGTCCTGCGATCCTCAATTGCGCACCCGGCATCGCACGTTGCCGATCCGCCGCAACCGCTCATCCCGAAAGGAGTTGCCGGTGTTCCCGATTGGTGCCGGCAGCATCTGCACTATCCGCCTGAAGCGTTGCGCAGGAACATCCAGGGTCCGGTGAAAGTGCGCTTCGTTGTTGAGCCGAGCGGAAATCTTTCAAATATGCATTCGACCACCGATCTGGGCGGCGGCTGTGTGCCTGAAGCGATCCGCGTGTTGCGATCGATGCAATGGCGGCCGGGCATCGCCGATGGCAAGCGTGTCCGCACGCAAATGGAGATGGAGATCTTGTTCAAATTGCCCTGAGCGCCGGTAACTTCGGCGCCGATGGAAGAGCGCGGGCCTTGGCGGACGCTTTCGAGAGAGAAGCGTTATGAAACGGATTGGATCTGGATCGAACATCACGAGGTGGTCGATCCGAAGGGGAACAATGGGATCTACGGCGTGATCCATTTCAAGAACATCGCGGTGGGCATGCTTCCGCTCGATGAACAAGGGAACACTTGGATCGTTGGCCAATACCGGTATCCGATCAAGGCGTATAGCTGGGAAATGCCCGAAGGCGGAGGCAAACGCGATGTGCCTACGATCGAAAGCGCAAAGCGGGAACTGAAGGAGGAGACCGGGATAATCGCGAAGAAGTGGACGAAGATCCTGGAGATGGACCTGAGCAATTCCGCGAGCGATGAACAAGCGGTGATCTACCTGGCTCAGGACCTCGAATTCGAGGAAGCCGAACCCGATCATACCGAAGATCTGGAAGTGAAGAAGATCCATTTCAGCGAACTGTATGAAATGGTGCTGAAAGGTGAGATCCGCGACAGTCTTACAGTTGCGACCGTGTTGAAAGTTGAATTGATGCTTCGCGACGGCAGCCTGAGGTTTCAGAAGTAGATCAGGTGCGCGGCGATCTTGCCGTTGCTCCGCAACTCCAGGGCAGGTGCCGGGATCTTCACGGCGTTCAAGATGAACAATGCGGTACGCAGCAATTTCGATCGCGTCTCGATCCGTGTGAGATCGATATCCGGTGAAATGTAGAACTGGCGGATCCTTTCATATCCGAAATAGATCGGGATCGGATCGATCGGGTGTGCTGATATCAAACCATCGACGCCATAACCGATCGCAATGTTCAACCATGGCGAATGCGGCATTGGGATGAATCGATCGATGTTCGCGCTAAGCCAGATCGTCTGCCCGTTGTAATCCTTCAGGATACGTTCCGCCAGGTCTTCGCCTAAAAGCGTTGGCCGTAACTGGGCGAAATGCGTGGTGTGCGCCGAGAATTTCACTGCGATCCGCTGCTCATCCCACAGAAGTTGTTGTCCGATGAAGAAACCTGTTCCCGCTGCGTTCGCGGCCATATCGCTCCAGGAAAATCCCCATTCCGCCGATGTTCCATCGAGCAATTCGATCCCGGCGAGAAAGATCGAACCCAGGCTTCCACCGAGAAAGGTCGATGTTGCTTCACTCGCATCGCATCGATCGAACATTGCATGGCCCCACCCGCCCAGCGTGTACGCGCTGAAGAAATGCCCGGCCTTGTCCATTTGGAGCCATTCACCGGAATCATCAAAAGTGTGGAGCGGCGCACGCTCATGATCGGCATACCAGGCGCGATCGAGCAGATAATATGATCCAGCCATTCCCGCGCCAATGATCGCCGCAGTGGAGACGCTGCATGAAACCCCGCGCCCCCCGGCCAACGTATCAGGCTCCGCAGCGACCTGTTGCGCCACTATCGGCATGGATACGAATGAACAGATCATTCCGCCGATCCAGGCTGGAACATGGCGGCAGCAGTGCATCGCGCAAAAGTAACCGCGATCCATCGTGGGGCCAGGAACGAATAACATGCCGCAAAGCGGCCGATCATCGTGAGATCCATTGTGATCCAGGTCGCGCTGCTTTGTGTGACCACGGTGCACGGGATCTCTGTTTCAACGGTGCCGGACCGGACCTTGACAGGCACGATCTCCGGTGGACAATTCGGCTATTCGGTACGCGCTGCCGGCGATGTGAACGGCGATGGTTACAGCGATGTGATCATCGGTGCGCCACAAGCTGCCATTGGCCAATCCGTGGAAGGTCTGGTCTACGTCTATCTTGGAAGCATCAACGGTATTCCGGCCACACCTTCACAGATCCTGCAGATCGATGTGGCGGGTGCGCAATTCGGCTATAGCGTAGGACTTGCGGGAGATGTGAACGGCGATGGTTTTGCTGATGTGATCATCGGTGCACCAACGTGGAAGGATCTTTCAACGCAGAATAATGAAGGTGCGGCGTTCATATTCCATGGATCGGCCTCAGGACTTTCAAGCACACCGAACACTGTCCTGCAATCGAACGTCACCAACACTTACATGGGATCGTCGGTCGCGGGGCTCGGCGATATGAATGGCGATGGTTTCAGTGATATTCTTGCCGGTGGCTGGATCGCGACTTTCGGGCAGACGCAGGAAGGTGCGGTGTACGTTCACCTTGGCAGTGCAGCTGGCATTTCGATCGCACCGATCCATCGACTTGAAAGGAACCAGGCAGCAGCACAATTCGGGCGATCGCTCGCCGGCGCAGGCGACGTGAACGGCGATGGTTACAACGATGCGATCATTGGCGCATACCGTTATGATCTCACCGGCCCGGGCGGTACGGAGGATGGCGCAGTGTTCATGTATTACGGCGGCCCGAACGGTTTTGGGATCGGCACGAATCCCTCGCCCGCGCAGACCTTCAATACGATCGGCTACAGTTCACACACCGGCTGGAGCGTTTCCACTGCGGGCGATGTGAACGGCGATGGCTACAGCGATGTGGTGATCGGCGATTGGCGTGATAACATCGGTGGGCAATCGCAGGAGGGAACGGCATTCGTCTTCCACGGATCGGCAGCGGGATTGATCACAACTCCAGCCACGATCATCCAGAACGATCAAGTGAATTCCTGGACCGGCCGATCCGTTTCCACAGCTGGCGACGTGAACGGCGATGGCTACGCGGACATCATCGTGGGAGCACTGATCTTCTCGAACGGACAGAACGGTGAAGGCGCTGCCTACGTTCATCTTGGATCGGCAACCGGGATCTCTTCAACGCATTTCCTGCGCTACGAAAGCAATTCCACCAACGCGCAAATGGGAGAAAGCGTGAGTTGCGCTGGAGATGTGAATGGCGATGGCTACAGCGACATGATCGTCGGGATCTTCATGCAAGGTGCTGCTGGGGCGGCTGCCATTTATCACGGTGGAACGTACAACGTGAGCACGGCGGCTTCCTTCAATTCCGTAGGGAATTCGGCTGGTGATCATCATGGCTGGAGCGTTGCGAATGCAGGCGATGTCAACGGCGATGGTTATTCAGATCTGATCATTGGTTCGCCAGATGCATCGATCGGCCAGGCTGGCGAAGGCGTCGTTCATATCTATCATGGCGGCCCTGGCGGACCTTCGAATTCCGCTGCGCAAACATTGCAGATGAACATTGCCGGCGCGCGATTCGGCGCATCGGTCTCAACCGCTGGCGATGTGAATGGCGATGGCTATGCCGATGTGATCATCGGCGCACCGCTCGCGAATGGAACTGGAAGAGCTTACGTTTTCAATGGATCACCTTCGGGGCTCGGATCGGTACCTTCCATCACTCTGAGCGGAACCTTGAATTCATTTTTCGGCGCTTCTGTTTCCACCGCTGGCGATGTGAACGGCGATGGCCGATCGGAGATCTTGATCGGTGCGCCGGGCGCGGGCGAAGTGCATCTGCACCTCGGATCGATCAGCGGGATCGGCCCTACTCCATCGATCGTTCTTTCCCATCCTTCGATCGGTTTCGGATCCGCTGTGGCGACCGCTGGTGATGTGAACGGCGATGGTTATTCCGATGTGATCATTGGCGCTCCGCTCTACAGCAATGGACAAGCGAACGAAGGTGCCGCTTTCATCTACCACGGATCGATCGATGGATTGCAAGCGCCGCATGCTCTCTTGTTGGAAGGCGGACAAGCAAATGCCCGGTCGGGAACGAGCGTCGCCGGTGCTGGCGATGTGAATGGTGATGGATTCTTCGATGTGATCATCGGCGCTCCAGGGTTTGCTTCCGGCCAGGCCGGTGAAGGTGCTGCGTTCCTTCATCGCGGGTCGGCCAGCGGTCTGCAATCGGCCCCAGCTTGGATCTTGCAGAGCGATCAGGCGAATGCCGCGCTTGGCACAAGTGTCGCCGAAGGTGGCGATGTGAATGGAGATGGTTATGCCGATGTGGTGATCGGTGCGCCATACTTCAGCAATGGACAATTGAATGAAGGACGCATCTACACGATCCTTGGATCGAATTCCTTCAACGGCGGACAGATCACGATCGAAAGCAATATTGCTGGTGCTCGCGCCGGCTGGTCTGTCGCAGGCGGTGGCGATCTGGATGGCGACGGCTACTCCGATGTGATCGTTGGGGTGCCCTACGGCCCTTCCGTTTCCGAAGAAGGCATGGTACGGATCCATCGCGGTAACAATGCGAATTCGATCCAACGGCTTACCAGACAATACCAGGCCGATCTGATCGGGCCGCTCTCGACCAACAATACCGATGGCGCCAACTCGATCTTCTTCGGGATCGGCCACCGCGCGCGAAGTCCGATCCAACGCACGCAGGCGAAGCTTCAATGGGAAGTTGTTCACGAAGGCGAAGCATTCAGCGGTATCCCGATCACCAACAGTGTGCAGAATACCGGTGCAAGCATTCCATGGACGAACCTTCCGTTGAACGGTGCCGAGATCAAGGAATTGATCCCGAAACTGCCCAATCACATACGCCACAAATGGCGTGTACGCGTGGAATATCCCATGCACCGATCGCTCGATGGCCAGCGCTTCAGCCGCTGGTTCTATGGATTCGCTTCAGGCCACGGTGATATCGGCATCCTTCCGGTGGAACTGATCGGATTCAACGGTGAAGCGACCGACGATGGCAACCTTCTAACATGGAGCACCGCATCGGAAAAGGATTGCGATCGGTTCACGATCGAGCGCGGCACCGGTCCGGATCAACTCGCTCCGATCGGAAATGTCGATGCGACGGGCAACAGCCAGCATATCATCAGATATCAGTTCTTCGACCAGGAAGCACCGGCCGGACTTTCCTATTACCGCTTGAAGATCGTGGATGATGACGGATCTTTCAGTCACAGCAACACCATCGCCATCCTTCGCCGATCGAGCGGCATACTGCTTCACCCTAATCCGTGCAACGATCTGATCAACTGGCACTCGCCCCGGATCCAGGCCGGATCGGTGCGCATCATCGATGCGTTCGGCAGGATCGTGAAGGTCACCGAGCCGCAGACAGAACAGATCGGTTTCGTATCCGTGATCGATCTGCCGCCGGGCACATATGGACTGCTCCTGCTCGATGACAATGGATCGATCTTAGATCGCGCGCGCTTCGTGAAGCAATGACCGTAGAGTTCGGCGTGCCGGTGCTCACCCTTCGGCTCCGCTCAGGGCAAGCACTGTTGGACCCTCTCCTTCCAGAGAGGGGCTGGGGGTGAGGCTGCGGCTTCTGGCTTTCCGCGAATGTCCCTCACACGACCTTCCGTCATTCAATCGATCGACACTCAGATCTTGATGTTGCGTGGATCTTGGCGACTATCAAATAGATCGGTTACAATGATGCGTTCACCATCGATCCGGTAAATGATCTTGAAATGTTCAACCACCCATCGGCGATATTCCATTCCATCGGATCTTCGCAATTCTACTTGCCCAGCTCGCGAATGGCCAAGGAGAAATTGAACTCCCTCGAGCACTTCATCGATCACCTTCTCTTTCTTCGATACATCAGCATCTTTCATGGTGAACTCGATGGAATTCACGAGATGATCGATCGCGTATTGCGTGATCTCCAGAGTCACGATCCACGCTTCAACGCGGCCTTGGCCATCCGTTTCGCCTCATCCGCATTGAATGTGCGTCCGGCAGCAATATCTTCTTCCGATCGCAGTATCCCTTCCATGATCATCTTGCGTTCAGCCGAGATCGGATCTTTTTTCTCAAGAAGCGTGCGCACCAATTCAAGCAGTTCCAGATCCATCTCTTTATGGATCAGTCGTGAAAGATGATCCTTCAACGCGGTGGTGGTCATCATTACGAAGTTACAGTGGATCGGAGTAAATGATCTTTTTTCTACTACGCCCCGATCGTCTTCTGGCACGCCGCCAGGATCTTCCGGGCATTGTCCAGCGAATCGCTTTCAGCGTAGCAACGCAACACCGGCTCCGTTCCGCTCGCGCGGATCATCAGCCACTGATCATTATCGAAGAAGAACTTGTGGCCATCGATCGCTTCCACACGGCGAACCTCATATCCGTTGAACTTCTTGTACGCGCCGCTGGCACATTCGGCAAGCACTTTCTGCTTCAGGTCCTCGCTGATGTGCAGATCGTTACGATCGTAACTGAATGGCCCAACGATCGCATACACTTCCTGGATCAGGTCGTCGAGCGACTTTCCGCTACGCGCCATGAATTCCCAGATCGTCAAGCCCATCCAGATCCCGTCGCGCTCGGGAATATGTCCTTTGATCGCGATGCCGCCGCTCTCCTCTCCGCCCAGCAACACATCCTCGTTGATCATGATCCCGGCGATCCACTTGAAACCGATCTTCACCACCTGGTACTCAAGCCCGTAGTGCTCGCACATCTTTTTCACTTTCGGCGTTGCGCTGAAGGCCACCACCACTTTTCCGGTGAATTTCTTGTACTTCACCAGGTAATGGATCAGCAGCAGGATCAGGTGGTGTGAATCCACGAATTCGCCTTTGCCATTGTAGAGCCCGATCCTGTCGGCATCGCCATCCACCGCGAGCCCGCAATCGATCCCATGCTTTTTGATCAGCTCGCTGAACTCGATCAGGTTCTTGTGGATCGGCTCGGGCGCCTGGCCGCGAAAACCCGGATTATGCTCGCAATGCAACAACTCCACGTCCTTCAAGATCCGCGGGATCACGTTCTGGCCCGATCCGTACATCGCATCGAACCCGAGTTTCAATCCGCTCTTGCGGATCATCTCCAGATCGAAGCTCTTCTCCACATGCTCCACGTACATCGTTTCCAGATCCACGTATTTGAGCAGGCCGCCCTTCTCCGCTTTCTTCAGGTCGATCGCGTTCAGATCGATCGCAGGCCGGTCCGGGATCATATCCTCGATCACCTGCACATCCTCAGGCAGCAGCGGTCCGCCGTAATGACCTTTCAATTTATAACCGTTGTAGCTCGGCGGATTGTGGCTCGCAGTGAGGATCACCCCGAGTGAAGCACCAAGTTCCTTCGTGCCGAGCGAGACCATCGGTGTGCTCACGAAACCTTTCGCCAGATGCACCGTGATCCCTTCGTTCACAAAGACCTTCGCCGCTGTATTCGCGAAAAGCTCACCGGCAAAGCGGCAATCATGGCCAAGCACGATCGAAGTTCCTTTTGGGAAATTCTTCTTCGCCCACGCGGCAACCGCAATGCTCACGCGCACCACATTCTCCACCGTGAAATCCTCCGCGATTATCGCGCGCCAGCCATCGGTACCGAACTTGATCTTGGTCATCCTTCTTTTGAATAGGCCGCGAAATTAGGGCGATCGGC
>JAEZDL010000158.1 GCA_023418095.1 Bacteroidota bacterium | reverse complement strand
AGGTTACCGGGGGAGGATATCATTCCGGGTTTTGACCGGTATCGCGTGAATGATGCGCGACTGAATTAAAGAGCAGTTGCATGAAATCCTGTACAAGGTGTCGATCCAAGCATTCTCTGACAACGGATAACTGATCACGGTTATCAGGGCGTGCCCCTTCGCAAAGCCTCAGGGTCGCGCTATCCGTTCCAAGTCCGCACTCGCAAGAATTTCTACTGCCGCTTCGCTCCCCTCTCCGTGGGAGAGGGGCCGGGGGTGAGGCTCGCTTGCGGGCTTTCCACTTCTATCGCTCACGCAGATCCGATCACTCCACCACCATCTGCGCGCCGTTGGTCCACGCGGCGTGTCATTCCGGGCCACGACCCGGAATCGTGGGAAGCCAGTTGCTATTAGATAACATCCGATCACTCTACCATCACCTTCGTGCCGCTGATCCAGCGGCTGGCATCGGTGAGGTGCAGGTGGTAGAGGCCTGATGAAAGTTGAGGCAGTTGGAGAGTTGAGGTAGTTGAGGAGTTGGAAAACCCTTCATCGTGCACCAAACGTCCATCGCTGCTGGTGATGGTGATCCGCAGGTCGCCTTGCAGCGTAAAGTTCTTCGGAAGATCGAGTTGCAGATGTATCTGCTCCTGTGCCGGCACCGGATTCGGCCATATGCGCAGCACATCATGCATGTTGGTGATCTGCGTTTCCATGCCGGTGATCAGGTGGCAGCCGGGCTCGAGACAGCCGTGTTGATCGACCTTTACCACCCAGACGTCCTGGCCGTAAATTCCGGGAACGGTGAGCGCGTTCCCGCAAGCAATAAACCCACCATCCGGTGTAGGCTGTACATCACGGAAAAATCCCTGTTTATCATTGACGATGCTGTCCGAGTATTGGTAGTACCGCATCCAAAGACTGTCACCTGTGCTGGTGGTGCGCAATAAAGCACCAAAGTATTGTGATGATGCGCGGTGACCACCTGCGGCAATCAGGTCACCATCCGGAATTACTTCCTGTACAACATAAAATACACTGCTCACGCTACTTGTTCCGTACTGCTTTTGCCAGATTATTTCACCATCCGCACTGTTCAACTTCGCCAAGTAATGGCGAAACTGATTTCCTGGGCCTACACCCCATCCAGATGCGATCAACGCGTGTCCGTCATTTGCTGAAGTAAGGTGTGCATTTGGCTCATCGTTCTCCGAACCCCATACCTTTTCCCATAATACACCTCCAGTATCGTTCAAAGCTTGCACCCAAAGCTGTTTATTCGTTCCATTTTGCATTGATTGTCCTCCGCTATAGTAACCCGATTCGGGTCGCATACCCAATGAAATGATTCCATCCAACTGCTCACCACCATACGTCTGAACCCACTCCTGTTGACCAAATGGATCCGTCTTGATCACGAATGCATCAGCCTGCCCATTGAGGGAAGCATCTCCACAGATGACAAACCCGCCGTCAGTGGTCTGCTTCGCCTGGCGTCCTATGCCACCGGTTCCAACAGGTGGCAACTCTTGAAAGCTCTGGTAATTGCCAAATGCATCAAAAAAATACAGTACAGGTCTTCGAATTAACTCACCCATCGAATCAGTCACCAAATTATTACCTCCGATCACATAACCACCACCTACAAGTCTATCGGCTCCATTCGCCCATCCTGGATAACTAACCATAAGAGGTTCATTCACCCAGTCCATAGTTAGGACATTCCCATTACCACTGACTCGCAGCGATGTCACCACGGAACTGTAATAGAGACTATCGATCTCATCTGTGTAATTCGCATTGCCAAATACCAAATACTCTCCATCTCCATTCAATTCCACACTCCAGCCGGTGCTACTTTGGGAATTATCACCGTGGGGATGGTGGCGGAGACTGAAATTTTGGGCGCTTGCGTTTGAATCAACGCAAAAGGGAAGGGTTAATGTCAACAAAAACACTAGAAAGCATCCGGCGCAAACCTGTTTCCGATTTACGACGGATGCTCTCTTCGTATTATGTGTTCTTTCGATCAACGTATTATGTTCACTTTGGCACTGCCGATCGGGATGCCATCGCAAGTCAGGTTCACGATGTGCATTCCGGTGGATGAACTGCGATCGTTCAATTCAAAGATGCCATTTTTTGGCGGAACGTTCGTGTTCAGGATGCTGCGGCCTTGTGCATCCGACACACTGAGCTCGGCCTTTTCCACCCCTTCAGGTATGGTGTAAACGACATACACAGGTCCATTGCTGGGGTTGGGATAGATCTCCAGCATTGGCGGGAGACCTGTCCCGTTCTGTTCGCGCTGAGGTACAAAACGCTTCATTTTGCTGGGAAGGATCAACGGTTCGGTGTACTCCCTAAACCTCCGCAGGGTCTCCGTCTTCGGGACCCTGCACTTCCGGCAATTGACGAATACGTTCTTTCTTGAATACAATGTATGGAACAGTGTCGAGTTTTGAATACTTCGATCCGTCAACTATGAACATGGCGGAGCCAGAAACACAAAAGCCGCCCTTCCAGGCGGCCTTCGCATTCTTTCCGATCGGAATTCCGATCAGTTATCCCTTCTCGGTCCACGATCGCGGCTGAATTCGCGGCGTGGCCGATCATCTCGGCGCTCCCGGCGTTCGCCACCATCACCGTTATCGGCACGCTCTACGTAGCCTTCGGGCTTCGGCAATAGAACACGGCGGCTCAACTTCAGCTTTCCGCTGCGCGGATCTTTTCCGGTCACCTGGAATTCCACCATGTCTCCTTCCTTCAGCACTTCTTCCACGCGCTCGATCCGTTTCCAATCGAGTTCGCTCACGTGCAGCAGGCCATCAGTGCCGGGCAGCACTTCAACGAACGCGCCGTACGGCATGATCGTTTTCACCTTGCCTTTGTAAGTGGCGCCTACTTCGGCCTGTGCCGGGTTCGCGATCGCGTTCACGCGTGCCAGGGCCGCATCGATGCTGGCCTTGTTCTCGCTCATGATCTCCACCACGCCGCGGCCATCCACTTCATCGATCGAGATGTGCGCACCGGTCTCCGCCTGGATCTCCTGGATCACACGGCCGCCTGGACCGATCACCGCTCCGATCGATTCCTTCGGGATCTCGATCGTGATGATCCGTGGTGCGTGTGCCTTGTAATCCTCACGCGGCTTGTCCAGCGTCTTCAGCATTTCCTGCAGGATGTGCAGACGGCCAACGCGCGCTTGTTCCAGCGCTTGTGCGAGAACTTCGTAAGGAAGCCCATCCACTTTCATGTCCATCTGCGTCGCGGTGATCCCTTTCGCCGTTCCGCAGATCTTGAAGTCCATGTCGCCAAGGAAATCCTCATCGCCAAGAATATCGCTGAGGATCGCATGGCGCGTTCCATCGCTGATCATCCCCATGGCGATACCGCTCACCGGCGCACTGATCTGCACGCCGGCATCCATCAACGCGAGCGTTCCGCTGCATACGGTGGCCATCGAACTCGATCCGTTGCTTTCCAGGATGTCGCAGTTCAGGCGGATCGTGTACGGGTTTGACGGAAGTCCGGGGATCACTGGTTTCAAGGCGCGAAGCGCAAGATTTCCATGACCCACTTCACGACGGCCAGGGCCGCGGATCGGTTTCACTTCACCGGTGCTGAAGCTCGGGAAATTGTAGTGCAGCATGAAGTTCTCGCTGCCTTTCTTGGTCGCCAGATCAACGGTCTGTTGATCCATGGAACTGGCGAGCGTTACCATGTTGATCGCCTGTGTTTCACCACGGGTGAAGATGGCGCTACCGTGGGTTCCGGGCAATACGTCCACTTCGCTCCAGATCGGGCGGATCTCATCGGTGCGGCGGCCATCCAGGCGCTTGCCATGATCGAGCACCACATTGCGCACGGCCTTCTTCTGCACCTTCTTGAAATAACGCGCGAGCATCGGCTTGTCTGCAACGAGGATCTCTTCGTCGGTGAGCGTCGCCATGAAATCGTCCTTCACCTGCTTGAAGTTCGCGGCGCGCTCTTCCTTAGAACTCGGGTTCATCGCGAGGTCGTAGTAGCGCTGGTAGCAGAATTCGTAGATCCGCTTCTCCAGTTCCGGGTTCACGGCCTCGTGCTCGTAGGTGCGCTTGGGCTGGCTCTTCGCCACGGCTGCGCCGAAATCCGCGAGCGCGTTGCACTGCATCTGGATCACTTCGTGCGCGATCTTGATCGCTTCGATCATATCGGCTTCCTGCACTTCCTTCATCTCACCCTCCACCATGAGGATGTCGCGCTCGGTGCCGGCCACCACCAGGTCCATGTCGGCCATTTCCATCTCGCCCATCTCGGGGTTGATCTTGAACTGGCCGTTGATGCGTGCCACGCGCACTTCGCTTACGGGGCCTGCGAACGGGATGTCGCTCACGGCCAGCGCTGCGGAGGCGGCCAGGCAGGCGATGGAATCGGAAGGGTTCTTCTTGTCGCTGCTCATCAGGGAGATGATCATCTGGGTATCGCCATGATAATCATCGGGGAAGAGCGGGCGGATGGCGCGATCGACAAGGCGGCTGGTGAGCACTTCGTGATCGCTTGGGCGCGCTTCGCGCTTGAAGAAACCGCCTGGGAAACGGCCGG
>JAEZDL010000112.1 GCA_023418095.1 Bacteroidota bacterium | reverse complement strand
TTCAACCCGTACGGCGCGAAGATGCCCGCGCTCCCACCGCTGTTGTTCGGCCGCTGTTGCGTGATCGTGAACGGTATCGCGGTCCAGTTGTTCCCGTCGTTCTCTTCCATGAACACGTTGGTGGGATCCACCTCGGCCACGATCCAGTAATTACCGTTGCACAGGTTGGGCATGATGTTGATCCACATCATGTCCAGGTTCTCACCGTAGATGTCCGTACGGCCCACGGAGATGCCCTGGATGTTGGTCCCGCAATTGTATCCGCCGGCAAGGGTGATGTTATCGAACTGGTTGGTAAGTACGGTTCCCTGGCCGTACTCATGCTCCGATCGGCAATGCCCGTTGTAGGTCTGGCAGCTGCCATAGTCCATGAGGCAGAAACCGATCTTGGCGCCCGAGGCCACCACAGGCCAGTTCAACGGGTTCGGTTCCCCGGCCTCCTCCAGGCGCAGTGTCATCGTGGTCCAATCGTTCACATGGTAATGTGAATGTGCGGAATGGTAGGTCATGCTGCCCGCCATACGCTCCCAGCGCTGCATCTGGTTCCCTTGCTTCTTATAGACGTTCTGGAAGATCACCTGTTTGGGATCCTGCCCGTTGGGACAACTGAAATTGGTCTGGCTCTGGGCCACCGAGAACGTATCCGTGCCGCAGATGAACATGCGCTGCCCGCCGCTGGATTGGGTGCGCACTTCCAGCGGACCATGGCCGATGTTGGGCGTAGATCCGGAGATGCGAAGGCGCCCACCATTGGCCTGGCTGTATTCCGAAGGCCCGCTCGCATAGTTCTGCAGACCGTACCATGAGATCATGATGTCCGGCAACAGATCGCAATTGGTCTGGCCCGGAGTTTCACATACGCACGAAGTTGCATTCGTGAGCGTGCATTGCGACATCAGATCGGGGGTGATCAGATAACTGAGTGCAGCAGCAAACGATGCGTAGAGCTTTTTTTGCATGTGATGAGGGGAGGAACGTAAGGTGGCGAATTTAAGCCACTGATAAAGGCAGGTCAATTACTACCGATCGGCCAACTTGATGATCCTGAATGCTTCACGCCCGCAACTATTGGAAACCTTCAGGATGTGGGCGCCTTGCGGAAGAGCCTCCAGATCCAGTCCTGCCCGATCGGTCCCACGCACCGATCCCTGCATGAGCGATCGTCCGCTTGTATCGAAGATGCGCCATTCATGATCCAGCAGGTCCCCGATCGAACCCACTTCGATCGATCTTTCGAATACCGTGGGGCGGACGAAGATCCCCGCTTCGTTCGAAGGAAGCTTTTCTGTACCGGTGGGGATTACCAAGCGTGCAATGCCACCACCATGTGTGCCGGCCCAGAGGATCCCCTCCTGATCGATGAGCAGGCTGAGCACGCGGTTATCCGGAAGTCCCGAATTGGCCTGATCGTACGTGGTCCAATTGCCATCCGCAGGAAAAACGACGATCCCGCCGAGTTCCGTTCCGGCGAACTTCGTTTCCTGCGCATCGATCACGATGCTGGTTAGCGTGTTATCGGGAAAGCCACTGTTCTGTACACTGTAATTGAACCACGGCCCGCCATCGTAAGGGCCAGCATGTCTGATCAGGCCAGCGGCCGCCGAAGCGATCCACCGATCGCCGTTGGCATCCAGCACGATCCCGTTCGATGTATTGTCGAAAAAGGCCGAATTGAACGTGGTGTAATAGATGAAGTCGTCTTCGGTGAGGTAAGTGAGGCCGCCGTTGATGGTGGAAACACAGACCAGTCCATCCTCGCGCACGATCACGTCTCGCACATTCGGGCTGAATAACTCGAAGCCCATGTGACTTTCCGGTGAGTTGTTGTAGATGCGCCAGCCTTGATCGCTGATGCACGCAAGGCCGAACGAAGTACTGATCCATGTCCAGCCGCGGAAATCGTGCGTGATCCCATTGATCGTATTGTCCGGCAGATCACTGTTGTCCATGTTCAGGAATTCCCATGCCACTCCGTCGAAGATCCCGATCCCGCTCAAGGCCGTGCCCACCCAGAGCCGATCGGCGGTATCTACTGCCAGCGAGATCACATCGTTCTCGGGAAGGCCTCCTTCGCTGGATTGGATCACCGTCCAACCCGATCCATCAAAACGGCAAAGTCCCCAATCCGTACCGGCCCAGATGATCCCGGCCTGATCCTGCACCAATACCTTGATCGTATTGCTCGGCAGCCCGGCATTGCCCATGTCGAACACTTCCCAGGATTGGCAAATGCCGAACAGTGGAAGAAGAGTGAAGAGAAGGCCGATCGAACGCGCTGCGTGGAGCATCAGCGGTCGGTATGGATCAATGATCCCCGTTGGTGAGCACGATCCGGTGCGAACTCTTTTGCTCACCGATCTGCAGATGCAGCATGTAAACACCGCTCGCAAGTCCGTTCATGTCCAGCCGCTCGATATGGCTGCCTGTACGATCGGTGCGGATGCTCTGCCATACCGATCTTCCTGCGGGATCGATCAGTTCAAAATGCAGATCGGCACGTTGTGGCAGTTCCAATTCGATCGTTGAAATGCCCGTGGTGGGGTTCGGTGAGATCGTGATGCCCGTGGATGAAACCGGCCTTGGCACATAGGTCGAGATGGAATAGATCTCGCCCTGGCAATCGTTCCCATTGAGCGAGATGTAGTAGTTCGCGTTGTTCTCGATCTGGTTGGTCCACGCATCTTCAATGATCTCGAAACTGCTCATGCCGATGATGGCTATACGCGCCAGCAGGATCTCTTCCTCGGGCTGCCAAGCGGCGTTGAGCGAAGCACTTCCCAACGTATCGAGCGTGGTGGCGAACCCGGCGTATCGCTGGTATTTGTAAGATCCATCCACAACAGGTGGCCCCGAAGGCGCGAGCCCGAAATAAGGCACCTGCATCTCCACACTTCCCAGATCGGCGCCGTCGCTCTCGAACCAGCGGATGGTGAAGGACATCGCCGCGAAGTAGCCGCCGAAATAGGATTGCGGCCTGATCCATACATCCACCTTGTCGGTCTGTACGGAAGTGATATCGACGATGGAAGGACACTGCGCGCTACCTGCGAGAGAGAGCGAAAGCAGTGGAATGATCGCAAGGGAACGTAATGATGCCTTCATGATGATATGATCGGTGATCGTAGGAGATCCGATCAAAGTTAAGAGATCGGAAGGGCTGCGTGTGACCTACAGGATCGCTTCCACGATGCGATCGGTGGTGATGCCTTCGGCCTCGGCCTTGTAATTGCGCACCAACCGGTGGCGGAGCACTGGTAGTGCGATCGCCTGCACATCGGCGATATCGGGTGAAAAACGGCCGTTGGCGAGCGCATGCGCCTTCGCACCGATCACCAGGTATTGTGAAGCACGCGGACCTGCACCCCAGCTGACATGATCATTGATCATACCCGGCGCACCGTTCAGTCCCGGACGCGTACGTGTGGCAAGCTTCACGGCATATTCCATCACGTTCGCCGGAACGGGGATCCGGCGTACGAGCCCCTGGTAATAAAGGATCTCCTCACCGCTGAGCATGGGGCCTACCTCTGCGATCTGGTCGCCGGTGGTGGCTTTCACCACGGCGAGCTCATCTTCGTAGGTGGGATAATCAACCCAGATATTGAACATGAATCGATCGAGCTGTGCTTCGGGAAGCGGGTAGGTCCCTTCCTGCTCGATCGGGTTCTGGGTGGCCAGAACGAAGAACGGATCGGGCAGCCGGTGCGTTTGTCCGGCGGCGGTCACCGCTTTTTCCTGCATCGCTTCGAGCAACGCGGCCTGTGTTTTGGGCGGTGTGCGGTTTATCTCATCGGCAAGGATGATGTTGGCGAAGATGGGCCCGCGGATGAACTTGAAATTCCGGTCCTGGTCCAGGATCTCCGATCCAACGATATCGCTGGGCATAAGGTCCGGAGTGAACTGGATCCGGTTGGAACTGAGCCCGAGGGCACGGGAGATCGTGGTAACAAGCAAGGTCTTCGCAAGTCCAGGGACCCCCACAAGAAGACAATGCCCTTTGCTGAAGATCCCCAGCATCACCAGATCCACCACTTTCTCCTGGCCGATGATCACCTTTCCTATCTCGTTCTTCAGCGCACGGTATTTCGCGCCGAATTGTTCCACCGCCTGTACGTCGTTGTTCGGAATGCTCATTCTGGATCTTGCTGGTATGTTGATCTAATCCACGCTTACTTGTGCGCCCCAATCGTGTGCGAAGGGACAGGATCGGTGCTCTTCGTTCAACCTCACATAGGTGGAACCGATCCGATCCTGCACCCATTTATCGATCGCTTCCGCCCGGAGCTTTCCTTCGGCCGCCTGTTGTATCATGCGGTAATCCTCCTTCAGGCTGGCGCGATGGGGCTCGGTGCGAAGCAACAGTTGCACGATCCGGTACGCTTTCGATCCATCGGGAAGCACGATCAGTTGCGGTTCGCTCACCTGGTCCTTCGCCAGTTTGTCCAGCACGAAGAATGTCTGCTGGTCCAATGAACTCATATCCCACCGGGCCGAGTTGCTGTTGGGTTCGATCATGAGTCCGCTCGTGCCCTTGCTTTCCTCATCATCGGAATGTTCGGCTGCAACCTGCGCGAAGGTGATCTTCTCCGCACGGATCTCGCGTGCAAGACTGTCCAGCAGTACTTTTTCCTTCTGCAGATCGGCCGCGCTAACCTGCGGACGCATCAGCACATGGCGCGCATTGTACTGTTCGCCACGTCGTTCGATCATCTGCATGAAATGATAACCGTACTGGGTCTTGAAGACCTGTGAGATCTCGTTGTCCTTCAAGCTCATCGCCACCGCGTCGAACTCCGGCACCATCACGCCCGCAGGCACCATGCCCAGTTCGCCGCATTCGCGCGCCGATACCGGATCCTCGGAATAAAGCACCGCCACGGTGCAGAAATCCTTCTCTCCTTTCAGGATCGAATTGCGGTATTCCTCGATCTTCTGGCGCACGCGCCTTTCCTCTTCCTCGCTGGCCTTGGGGATCCTCACCAACTGCGCGTATTCCACCTCGGCATTGATGAACGGCACACTGTCCGCTGGTATGCGATCGAAGAAATCGCGCACATCTTTCGGAGTAACGCGAAGATCGCTGGTGATCTGCTGCTGCATGTTCTGTACGAGCAACTGCTCACGCACCTGTTGCCGAAAATCGGATTTGATCTCGGCCACACTCTTCCCGTAGAATTCCTCCAGCTTTTGATCACCGCCAAGCTGTGAGGAGAAGTAGCGAACGCGCCGGTCGAGCTCCGCCTCCACCTGTCCTTCATCCACCTCCACACTATCGATCCGCGCCTGTTCCAGGAGCAGTTTCTCGTAGAGCAGATCCTCCAGCTGCCCGCAGATCATGGCACTGTTCACCGGTTGGCCGTTCTGGCGCAACTGTTCGGCGCGCGCCACCAGATCGCTGTGCAGTATGGCCTCGCGGCCCACAACGGCCACCACCCGATCGATGAGCAGACCTTGCGGCTGCGCGCTACCGATGGTAAAATGGAGCAGGCCGATCAGGACCAGTGCCGCTTCAATATGTCTGGATCTGCAGCTTTTCAAGTGCTTCAAGGTAAAGGTCCTCACGCATCTTCTCCAAGAACCGGAGCTTGCGCTGGTTTATTATGACCGAACGGATATCACCCTCCACGAATTCCAGCGGTGCAGGCTGGCCGGCATCGAGCCTTTCCAGCACTTCGAGCAGGGTCACGGCATCGCCATCGCGGTGGAAGCTTTTGCCGGCAGATCCCGGTGGTGTGAAACGATCGGGGCTCGTGAGCGCAAGTTCGATCGGCAACTGTGCACTGGTGATCCAGCGATCGGTCTTGTCCACGATCGCGATCCGCCTGGCGGCGAGCCACATCTCAAGTTCGTGGATCCGATCGGGATCCGAGCTCAGGAATTGCTCCCTGATCTTTTTCAATGTTCGTTGATCGCTCTCTTGGAACTTGGTCCAACGCACTCGCATGATCGGGCTGCTCAACTGGAAATTCGCCGTGTTCTGCCGGTGATATTCCTCCAACTGTTGCCTGTTCACGACCGTATCGAGCTTCTGCCGCACCAGGGCCTCCTCATAAGCATAGATCACCAACGAATTGCGGTAGTCGCGCAGTTGTGCTTCAAAGTCCTTTTCTTCTTCGGAAAGGTTCTGCTCGGCCTGCTGCAATACGGTCCGCCGCTTCAACCAATTGTGGATGAACTGGCGGGCCAGAGCCGTACTATCCTCCGCACTTATATTGAAGGGGATCACGCTACGAAGATCGCTCCAAAGAAGCTTCTCTTCATAGGCCCGGGCCACCACCCTATCCTCCGATCCATCACTTTCCGAACATGATGCCACCAGCAACATGGCCGGCACCATGAGCTGCACCAGCCTTGTAAGGTGAACCCGGGAGCGACGGATCACTTGATCGAATACAGCACCTCTTTGTTCACCTCCACGGGATACTTCGCGCGAAGCTCCTGCAACCAGGTCTTTTCCAGGCTGTCCTGGTAGGCCGCGGTGATCGCGCCGCGCGCCTCATCGATCGCTTTTGGCGCAGGCGGATGGATCTTCTTGAGATCGACCACCACGATGTGGTCATCAACAGGGATATCCTTGCTCATGCCGGTGGTGAGATCCTTGAGATATGGTCTCTGCTCCACCGTGAACAAGCCATTATCGATCTCCAAAGCCAGCGGATCGGCCTTGTTCACCTGTGCCATCAGATCGGCGCCACGAACTCCCTTCTTCACCAGATCACGCACCTGCTTGCACACCTTGGCGTTCGCGCAGGTGTAGATATCGGCCTCATAACGCGTATCCCACATGAAGTTCGAATTGTTCTGCGCGTAGAATTCCTCCAGTCCGGTGGAATCCTTCACGGCCTTGCCCCATACCATGCGATCGGTGAGTTCGAAGAGAAGGATGCCATCGCGGTATTCCTTCATCAGCATACGGAAATCAGCGTACTTGTTCTCCAGGTTGGAATCCTCGTAGGCGAGCAGGCTTTCATCCACGAAGGTCTCGAGCTGCGCATCAACGTATTGCTTGATGTCCGTTTCGCGCTCGCGCTTCTGCCTTGCTTCAATGAAATCGAGGAAGTCCTTCTGCGTGTACACACGATCGCGTATGGTGAACACCGGCTTGTTGAGCTTCTCGGCCTTTTTACGGTCGTACTTCCAGCCCTGGCTGATGGATCGCACCACGATCGTATCATCAACGGTCTGTGTATGCTCTTCATACTGGCGGCTGCGCACGTTGATGAGCTTTCCGCCTTTGATCATGCCCACGAGCTCGCGATCGTAGGTGACGCCATCCTTCGAGTATACGCCTTCCTGCATGTTCCTGCGGATCAGCGTATCGTTGAAGGTCTCGCCCTTCTTGAAGATATTCGCGTTCACCAGCGGATGGATCGCAGTGAGGTTCTTCTTCTCCACCTTCGCTCCATATTCCTTCTTCAATTTATCGAGGAAGGCGCGGCGTGTGATCTCGGCGCGGCTGTCGCGGGCGATCTTCGTTTTCAATTCAGCCTTAGCAGCGTCGAAGGTTGGTGGGTCCTGGCGCTCGAGCCGCTTGATGATGTGCCAGCCGTAGCGGGTCTTCACCGGCGCACTCATCTCATCGTTCGCCTTCAGCGCGAAAGCCGCATCCTCGAATTCATCGATCATCTTGCCTGTGCCGAACATCGGGAGTACTCCGCCTTTGGTGTTCGAGCTTTCATCTTCACTGAAGCGCATCGCAGCGTCGGCGAAGGTGAGTTCGCCTTTGGTGATCCTCTGATGGATCTCGTTGATCTTCGTCTCGGCGTTCTGCTGATGTTCCGGCGTATCCTGATCGGTACTGCGCAACATGATGTGCGCCACTTTCACCTGGCCGCGTGCCGGACGCCTGTTCTCCACCTTTATGATGTGGTACCCGAAACGGGTGCGCACCGGCTGGCTCACTTCACCCACTTTGGTATTGTAAGCGGCGGTCTCGAAGGGATACACCATCTGCAGCGCGCTGAACCAGCCGAGATCGCCACCGTTCTTGGCGGCGCTGGGATCATCCGATCCACCCGGGCCCTTTGCCACCGTGGCGAATTCCTCACCCTTCATGACGCGATCGCGTAGCGCCATTATCTTCTTCCATGCCGCTGCGGTATCCTCGGGCGTGGGATCGGGCGGAAGCTGCACCAGGATATGGCTGGCGCGCACCTCCTCCTGCATGCGGTCGAATGCTTCACGCATCAAGGCGTCGTTCAATTCACGATCGATGAGGTAAGGGCGGGCGAGCTGCTTGCGATATCCATCCAGTTCCGTGCGGAACTTGGTCACCGTGTCCATGCCCTGCACTTCGGCCTCGCGCACCTTCAATTTGTAATTGATGAACAATTCAAGGTATTCGTCCAGCGCCTCCTTGGTCACTTGCACATCCTTGTTGTTCTTCTTGTAGATGGCCTCGAATTCTCCACGTGTTACGGGCTTGCCATCCACCGTCATGAGAACGGGATCCGCTTGTGCGGCGGGCGAGGCGGAATTCTGGGCGGTCTCGGTACCGCTCTCCGCTTTTCCTTTCTTTTGGGCGAAAGCAGGTATGGTAAGCAGGCACAGAAGTGCAGCAGCTACTTTCCCACTGTATTGCATTGCCATGGCTTGGTCGTTTGGTAACGTATGCCGGGGTTCGGCCCCCGGTTTTTACAAGGATGGCAAATGTAACCGATGACAATTGAAGTGGAAAGGGCGCCGATCACCGCCGGGCTTGCGGGTGAACGTATCGGCCGGAGATTAACAAAAATGTAACGATCAATCGGGTTTGATCGGCTGCGGCACTTTTGCCAGTGCACGCCTCAACGCCTTTGGTTCCACCGGTTTGGTAAGGTGCAGATCGAAGCCGGCCTCGAACGCCTTGCCCTGATCCTCCTGCCGGCCATAGCCGGTCAGTGCGATCAGGTGGATGTGCATAAGCCCGGGATCGGCGCGAAAGGCTTTCGCCACCTCATATCCGTTCATGGTGGGCAGGCCGATGTCGCACAGGACCACCTGCGGCTTGAATTCCTCGGTGATCTTGAAGGCCTCCCTGCCTGAGGAAGCGATCCGCACATCATGCCCCTCGATGGTGAGCAGCATGCGGGCGCTTTCCGCTGCATCCTTGTTATCCTCTATGATCAGGATCTGGAAACCGCTCACTTCCTGTTCAGGTATGACCTCATCCTTGGGTTTGGATCTGCCGGCCGGATCCCTGATCGGTAATGATATGGTGAAGGTGGAACCCTTGCCCGATCCTTCGCTCCGGGCACGCACCGTACCGCCATGCATCTCGATGAGGCCTTTCACCAGTGTGAGGCCAAGGCCAAGTCCGCCCCGGCTCCGATCCAAACCCTGGTCCGCCTGACGGAACACATCGAAGATGTGCGCAAGTATGTGCGGTTCGATCCCGATCCCCGTATCCTGGATGGTGATCTCCGCGAGCTTCGTTGCCTTGTCCAGCCGCATCGCCACCTTCACTTTTCCGCCGGTCTCGGTGAACTTGTTGGCGTTGTGCAGCAGATTGCCGATCGCCTGTGCCAGCCTTGTGGGGTCGCCGAAAAGCCATGCCTCCCGATCGGGAAGTTCGAGGTCCAGTTCAACGCCACCGGATCGGAAAAGGCTTCGGTAATCCTCGGTCGTCTGTTTCACGATCTCCCGCAGATCGCAGCGTTCCTTGCGCAGCAGGATCTTGCCGCGGGCGATCCGCGTGGCATCGAGCAGATCATCCACCAGCCGCGCCATGTGCTTCACCTGGCGGTCCATCACTTCACGCGCATGCTCTATGGCCGGGTCCTGCGGGCCCACAAGACCCAGGATCTCCACGGCGTTCCGCATCGGACCCAACGGGTTCCGCAGTTCGTGCGCGAGCATTCCAAGGAATTCATCCTTGCGCTGATCGGCCTCCTGTATGCCCTTTATCAGCCTAGCGTTCTCCAACGCGGCTGCGGCCCGTGAGGCGATCTCGCCCGCCAGCGCCACATCACGTGCTTCATAAACGGGGCTTTCCGCGGAACGCATGAGCACCAGCACGCCGTGGGTCCGATCGCGCAGGTGCAGCGGAAGTATGAGGGCGCTGCCACCTTGCAGTTCCGGAGGGGTCGATCCGTATCCTGTTGGATCCGTATCCGGAACGATGCCGAACACGGGCAATGCGGGAATGCCGGACATGATCCTGAACTCCCTGGAACTGACCGCACGCCGGATCACTTCGGTAAGCCAATCAGCCTCCTCGTCATCAGGCAGGATGAACCTGCCCATATCCACGGAACCGGCACTGCGCCAATTGCTGCGCGTGCTTTCGATCGCTCCCTGTTCGTCGCACATGGCCAGCACGCTCATATCGGCCAGGAACGGCACCCCCGCGCGTGCGATCGAATCCACCAGAAGGTCCAGATCGTGCGATCGGGTGAAGATGGTGCCTGCTTCCGCAAGGAATGCGCTGCGCCGTGCCTCTTCCTCCGCCGCTGCCCGCCGCGCATGTTCCTCCGCCTGGGTGGCGCTCAACTTGCGCATCTGGTATAGTTCCACGAACACCTGCACCTTGGCCCGAAGGATCTCCGGTACGATCGGCGTGGGGATGTAGTCCACCGCACCGCTCGCATAACCCTGCGTCATGCGCACATCATCGGAGAATGCGGTAAGGAAGATGATCGGCGTGGTGGAGGAGCGTTTACGTTGCCGGATCAAGGTGGCTGTCTCGAACCCATCCATACCGGGCATGTTCACATCGAGCAGGATCACGGCGAACTCGCGCCGCAACACTTCCTTCAGCGCTTCAGGGCCTGACCGGGCCACGATCAGGTTCACGTCAAGGTCCTCCAGTATCGTGCGGTACACCAGGATCTTCTCGGGAAGGTCATCCACGAGCAGCACGTCGGCCCGGTGCATCACCGGCCTTATGGCATCGCGAGTCCTTTTTGTGGCCATCCCTTTTCTCCTTGAAGTTCGCTGCTCAGGCGCCGCCCGATCGATACAACCAGGCACGAAGTACGGAAAGCATCTGCTCGGTGTCCACCGGTTTTGAAAGATAATCCCATGCGCCTGCCTCCATGCACTTCTCACGATCGCCTTTCATGGCCTTTGCGGTAACGGCCACTATCGGCAGATCGCGCAGCGAAGGTATCTTCCTTATCTCGCGCATGGTCTCCAGCCCGTCCATCTCCGGCATCATGATGTCCATGAGCACGATATCGATCGATGGTTCGTTCTTCAGGATCTCGATCGCATCCCGGCCATTGTCCGATGAAAGGATCGACATTTCGTGATCCTCGAGCACCGTGGTGAGGGCGAATATGTTGCGCATATCATCGTCCACGATGAGCACCTTGCGGCCTTTCAAGGACCGATCGGAACTGCGCAGATCGATCACCTTCTGCCGCATGGCCGTAGGCAGTTTTGAGATATTGCGATGCAGGTAAAGGCTGGTGAGATCGATGAGCCTTTCGGTGGATCGGGCCTTCTTCAACGTGAAATTGCCAGCGAGCTTCTTGAGCAGTTTGCTGTCGCCCGCTTCCGAGTCGCCGAACATCACCACCGCGCGCTGCCTTTCAACGCCTTCGATCACACCGGTGTCGTGCAACTTCACTTTCTGCAGGGCCTCGCCGGCGCCTTTGCCCACCACCACCAGATCCACGATCCGATCGCTGAGATCGGGGCGCTCCGATGGTTTGCCGTTCACCACCGTGATCCGCAGATCCTCCGCGTTCAGCGTTTCCATGATCCGGTCCCGCTCCGCTTCATCATTGGTCACCAGTAGAAGATCTTTCCTGCGGTTGTGATAATCCGCAAGGAAATCGAGCAGGTTGTCCAGCACATCCTTGTTCTGGATCGGTTTGGTCACGAACGCGAGCGCGCCGGATGTGATCGCCTTGTCGCGGGCATCGTCCGTGGAGATCACCGCCACGGGAATGTGGCGCGTTGAGAGGTCGTTCTTCAACCGTTCCAGCACCCGCCAGCCCTTCACATCAGGCAGGTGGATATCCAGCGTGATCGCGGCAGGCTTGTGATCGCGTGACATGGCCAGTGCAGTGGCGCCGAGCGAAGTGACAAGGCCCTTGAAACCGCGTTCCCGCGCCGCTTCGAGCAGGAATCGCGCGAAGCCCAGATCGTTCTCCACGATCAGGAGCACACGATCGCCGGGGTGTATATCGTTCCGATCGTCGCCCACTTCGTTCAATTCCATCGGCTCTGGTTCGATCGCGGTTCCCTGCGCCCCGTCCGAGAGGAGCTTCGCGGCCATCACTTCCACCGGTTCCGGTGTGATCGTATGGATCTCCTTCGGCACGGGTTGATCGCTCTGGCTTGCGCGGCGCATGCGCGAAGGCACATAGCGCACGGGCAGATAAAGGGTGAAGGTGCTGCCATGGCCGGGACTGGACATGATGCGGATCTCGCCACCGAGCAGTCGTGAAAGTTCGCGGCTGATCGCGAGACCGAGACCGGTGCCGCCGTATTTCCTGCTGGTCGATCCATCGGCCTGCTGGAATGCCTCGAAGATCAGCATCTGCTTGTCCGGCGCGATGCCTATGCCTGTATCGGAAACGGAGAACGCGAGCACTTCGGTGGCCTGGTTCAGGTCCTCGTTGCCGGCGCTCCATCCGCTGTGCACGATCTCCGCAGTGAGCGCAACCTGGCCCTGATGCGTGAACTTGAACGCATTGGACAGTAGGTTCTTGATGATCTGCTGCAGTCGCTTCGCATCGGTGAACACGGTGCGTGGCAGATCGTGATCGAAGTTGAGAACGAAGTCCAGGCTCTTCGATTCGGCCACGTGGCGGAATGTGCGCTCCACATAGCCTTTCAGATCTTCGAGCGGCAATTCGCCTGCATCGACCACCACTGTTCCCGATTCGATCTTGGATAGATCGAGAATGTCGTTGATCAGCATGAGCAGATCGTTCCCTGAACTGTGGATCGTCTTCGCGAATTCCGTCTGCCGTGGTGTAAGGTTTCCGTCCGGGTTGCGCGAAAGCTGATCGGAAAGGATCAACAGGCTGTTCAGCGGTGTGCGCAACTCATGCGACATGTTCGCAAGGAACTCCGACTTGTATTTTGAAGTGAGCGCGAGCTGCTTCGCCTTTTCCTCCAATTCCTGGCGCGCCTGTTCAACCTCGCGGTTCTTGTGTTCCACTTCCTCGTTCTGCTTCACCAGCAGACTTGCCTTTTCCTGAAGCGCTTCGTTCGTCTGTTGAAGCTGTTCCTGGCGGCTCTGAAGCTGATGCGCGAGCGATTGGGATTGCTTGAGCAGATCCTCCGTACGCATGTTCGCTTCGATCGTGTTCAATACGATACCGATCGATTCGGTGAGCTGATCGAGCAACGCGCGATCGGTGTGGCTGAAGCCTTTGAAGGAAGCGAGCTCCAGAACACCTTTCACCTGGCCTTCGAAGATCAACGGAAGAACAAGGATGCTGCGCGGCGCGGATCGGCCCAGACCGCTGGAGATCTTGATGTGACCCTTGGGCAATTCCTCCAGTTCGATCTTGCGCTTCTCCACCGCACACTGGCCTACAATGCCTTGACCGAGCTGCAATTGCTTGCCATGTTCCATTCTTCCTTCCGAAGCGTAGCTCGCGAGAAGCGTGAGCTTGGGCTCATCATGATCCTGCTCGAGTACGTAGAATTCCGCTTGAAGCGCATTGACCACAGGGCACAGTTCCGAAAGCACCATCCGGCCAACGTTCGTGATATCGCGCTGACCCTGAAGCATCCGGCTGAACTTCGCGAGGTTGGTCTTCAACCAGTCCTGCTGCGTGTTCTTCTGCGTGGTATCGCGCAGGTTGCTGATCATTTCGTTGATCGTGTCCTTCAACGCGGCAACTTCGCCAAGTGCTTCCACGGTGATCGACCGGGTGAGGTCACCTTTGGTTACGGCCGTAGCCACCTCGGCGATCGCGCGTACCTGTGTGGTAAGGTTCGCCGCGAGCTGGTTCACGTTCTCGGTGAGACCTTTCCATGTTCCAGATGCGCCAGGCACTTTCGCCTGACCGCCGAGCTGTCCTTCAACCCCTACTTCACGCGCAACCGTTGTAACCTGATCGGCGAATGTTGCGAGCGTATCGATCATGGAGTTGATCGTATCGGCAAGCTCCGCGATCTCGCCTTTCGCTTCCACCGTAAGTTTCCGCTGGAGGTCACCCTTCGCCACCGCTGTTACAACGAGTGCGATCCCGCGCACCTGACTGGTAAGGTTACCGGCCATCATGTTCACGGAATCCGTGAGATCTTTCCATGTACCGGCGACATTCTCCACTTGTGCCTGTCCGCCGAGCTTTCCTTCAGTACCTACTTCCCGCGCCACACGTGTAACCTCCGCCGCGAACGATCGGAGCTGATCCACCATCGTGTTGATCGTGTCCTTCAGTTCGAGGATCTCCCCTTTCACGTCCACGGTGATCTTTCTTGAAAGGTCACCGCTCGCGATCGCTTTGGATACATCGGCGATGTTCCGCACCTGGCTGGTGAGGTTCGACGCCATCAGGTTCACGGAATCCGTAAGATCCTTCCATGTGCCCGCCACTCCGGGTACATCGGCCTGGCCGCCGAGTTTTCCATCGGTACCTACTTCCCGCGCAACACGTGTCACTTCCGCAGCGAACGATCGGAGCTGATCCACCATCGTATTGATCGTGTCCTTCAACTCGAGGATCTCTCCTTTTACATCCACATTGATCTTGCGCGAAAGGTCACCGCCGGCAACAGCCGTTGTAACCTCCGCGATGTTCCGCACCTGGTTCGTAAGGTTCGATGCCATGGAATTCACCGAATCGGTGAGATCTTTCCATGTACCGGCCACACCCTCAACGTTCGCCTGGCCACCGAGCTTTCCTTCCGTACCTACTTCCCGCGCCACACGGGTTACTTCGGATGCGAATGATGAAAGCTGATCCACCATCGTATTGATGGTGTCCTTCAACTCCTGGATCTCACCTTTTACATCCACCGTGATCTTCCGCGACAGATCGCCGTTCGCCACGGCGGTGGTCACTTCCGCGATGTTCCGCACCTGGCTGGTAAGGTTGGATGCCATGGAGTTCACGGAATCGGTCAACGATTTCCATGTTCCGGCGACACCTGGTACATCGGCCTGGCCACCGAGCTCACCTTCTGTTCCCACTTCGTGCGCTACGCGCGTTACTTCTGCCGCGAACGAGTTGAGCTGATCCACCATCGTGTTGATGGTGTTCTTCAATTCGAGAATTTCCCCTTGAACGTGTACCGTGATCTTCCGAGAAAGGTCACCGTTCGCTACGGCGGTCGCCACTTCGGCGATATTCCGCACCTGGCCGGTAAGGTTACCCGCCATCATGTTCACCGAGTCCGTGAGATCCTTCCAGGTACCGGCGACACCTTCCACGTTCGCCTGGCCGCCGAGCTTTCCTTCGGTACCTACTTCGAGCGCCACACGCGTTACTTCGGAAGCGAATGATGAAAGCTGATCCACCATCGTGTTGATGGTGTCCTTCAGCTCCATGATCTCGCCTTTCACATCCACGGTGATCTTTCGCGACAGATCGCCTTTTGCTACAGCGGTGGTCACTTCGGCGATGTTCCGCACCTGGCTGGTGAGGTTCGACGCCATCGAGTTCACGGAATCCGTGAGGTTCTTCCATGTTCCACCTACGCCTGGTACATCGGCCTGACCGCCGAGCTTTCCTTCAGTACCTACTTCACGTGCAACACGTGTTACTTCCGCAGCGAACGAGTTGAGCTGATCCACCATCGTGTTGATGGTGTTCTTCAATTCGAGAATTTCTCCTTGAACGTGTACCGTGATCTTTCTGGAAAGGTCACCGTTCGCTACGGCGGTCGCTACTTCGGCGATGTTCCGCACCTGGCCGGTGAGGTTACCCGCCATCATGTTCACTGAGTCCGTGAGATCCTTCCAGGTACCGGCGACACCTTCCACGTTCGCCTGGCCGCCGAGCTTTCCTTCCGTACCTACTTCGAGCGCCACACGCGTTACTTCGGACGCGAATGATGAAAGCTGATCCACCATCGTGTTGATGGTATCCTTAAGCTCCATGATCTCGCCTTTCACTTCCACGGTGATCTTGCGACTTAGATCGCCTTTCGCTACGGCTGTCGTTACTTCCGCGATATTCCGCACCTGGCTGGTGAGGTTCGATGCCATGGAGTTCACGGAATCCGTGAGGTTCTTCCAGGTTCCACCGACGCCCGGTACATCGGCCTGACCGCCGAGTTTTCCTTCCGATCCAACCTCCCGCGCTACACGCGTTACCTCGGATGCGAACGATCCGAGCTGATCCACCATCGTGTTGATGGTGTTCTTCAATTGAAGGATCTCTCCTTTTACATCCACGGTGATCTTTCTGGAAAGGTCACCGTTCGCTACCGCCGTTGTTACCTGCGCGATGTTCCGCACCTGGCTGGTGAGGTTACTCGCCATGGAGTTCACGGAGTCCGTGAGATCCTTCCATGTTCCGGAAACCCCTTCCACCTGCGCTTGTCCACCGAGCTTTCCTTCGGTACCTACCTCCCGCGCCACACGCGTTACTTCCGAAGCGAACGATCGGAGCTGATCCACCATCTTGTTGATCGTGGTCTTCAGTTCCTGGATCTCGCCTTTTACATCCACCGTTACTTTCCGTGAAAGGTCACCGTTCGCTACAGCGGTCGCAACCGCAGCGATGTTCCGCACCTGGCCGGTGAGGTTCCCCGCCATACCGTTCACGGAATCGGTAAGATCCTTCCATGTACCAGCCACGCGCTTCACTTTCGCCTGGCCACCGAGCTTTCCTTCGGTACCTACTTCACGCGCCACACGCGTTACTTCCGCCGCGAACGAATCGAGCTGATCCACCATCCTGTTGATGGTCTTCGCGGTCTTGAGGAATTGCCCCTGCAGCGGACGCCCATCGATATCGAGCGCCATGGTCTGGGTGAGATCACCTTTCGCTACCGCACCGATCACACGGGCGGTTTCGGTGGTGGGATGAACAAGATCGTCCACGAGTTCGTTCACCGAGCACACGGAATCCTCCCAGAAGCCGGAGACATTCCCGATCGATAAACGCTGACCGATCCGGCCCTCCTTACCAACGGTCTTGTTCAAGCGACCGAGTTCATGCGCCATGCGCTCGTTCATCTCGACCACCTCGTTGAAGGCATCCGCAACGCGACCGCTTATGCCGGTCCATTCCGCCGGTAGGCGCACACCTGTCTTTCCACGCTTCAGGGCATGAAGTGCGTGGAGGAGCACGGTCATCTGTTTGCTTTCGACCGGGCTCTCTTCGAGAACGTCCTGCATGTTCTTAGTTGGGATTTTGCAACGATCCTACAAGTAACTCCATCTGCACCTTGTCCGTCAACGATCCATCGGGATACGGGATCATGGCCTGAAGGAATAGGAAGAAAGTGGATCGGATTCGGTCTTGATCGGCCGTTCACGAACAGGCCGGTTCACGGATCGCTTCATTGAAAAACCCGTAAGGATCCATACACCGGCATGGGTGGTCACACAAGGCAGGATCTGACAGGCGGGTGTCCGTAGCCACAATTATGCCTTTGGACTTTCCGCTATTGAGTTCCGTCGAAGACAACGACTTGTTTGAAGGCTGATCGAAAGATAGATGTGGAAATAAAAGAACAGATCGGGGAATAAATTTCCCGCCCCGCTTTTTTAGCGGTTTAGTCTGGTCACCCATTCGATCGGGCGATTTATCAAACTTGTTCCTACCTGACCCTTACTGCCGATCGCGTTCCGATCCATGCCCTTCGATGCTTGTAGCTTCGCTGACCAAATCGCTTTGGATCGAAATGGAGCAGCACGAAGGATATGTACGATCGGAAATGAACGAAGGTGTGGCCACGATCACCTTCCATCACCCAAAGAGCAACAGCCTGCCAGGCAAGATCCTTCGGGCGATGGCCGGAGCGATCGAAAAAGCCGGCAACGATCCGGCAGTGCGCGTGATCGTATTGCGAAGCGAGGGCGAAAAAGCGTTCTGTGCAGGAGCGAGTTTCGATGAACTGATCGCGATCGATTCCGAAGAGAAAGGTCTGCGATTCTTCAGTGGATTCGCCGATATCATCAACGCCATCCGAAAAGTGCCGGTGTTCGTGATCGGAAGGATCCACAGCCATACTGTGGGCGGTGGTGTAGGCCTCGCCTGCGCGGTTGATATCGCTTATGCGCATGAAAGTGCTTCAGCGCGGTTGAGCGAACTGGCTGTTGGTATCGGTCCTTTTGTAGTTGGGCCTGCGGTGGAACGGAAAGTCGGATCGGCCAACTTCGGACTTCTCTCCGCAACGCCAGCCACGCGGCGCAGCGCGCAATGGTGCGAACTTAACGGCATGTATGCTGAAGTTCTCCCCACCATCGAAGCGCTCGATCAACGGATCGATGCGCACGCGAAGGAACTTTCAACCTACAGCCCCGAAGCGATGGCCGAACTGAAGAAGATCATGTGGCGCGGCACTGAGGATTGGGATCAATTACTGAAGGAACGCGCTGCGATCAGTGGAAGATTGGTGCTTTCGGATTTCACGCGGAATGCGATCGCGAAGTTCAAGGCGGCTGTGAAATAGATCGTTCCAATGCGTTCACTTCTACTGTCCATCTTCCTTCTTTCAGCTTCCTGCGCAATGTCACAGATCTCTCCTCCTTCTGTTTCGATCACGAACATCGATCTTGATGAAGGTGCGGGAACAGCCATTATCCATTTCGATCTGGATCAGCCGGAAGGATCTGTCCTCACCGTTGATCTGCGTGCTTCCTTCGATGGCGGCATCACATTCATTGAAGGTCCATTGGATCTTTCCGGCGATGTGGGCGAGAACATTCCGATCGGAAATGGCAGATCGATCACCTGGAACTTTGGTCCGATCGAAAACATCCAGACCGCGACGATCCAGCTGATCGCGTATGATGATGAAGTTCCAAGCATCCAGCAGATGGTCGATCAGGTCGATCCCGATCGGTTGATGACCACACTTGAACAGATCGCGATCCCGCGCCACCACAGCGCAGATCCGGCTGGTCTTCAACTTGTGCGCGATTCGATCGAACAGATCTTCCAGCAGATCGGGTTGCAGACTTCGATCCACACGGTGAATTATTCCGGTGCACAAGCCGATAACATCCTTGGAAGAAGACCGGGCTTGATCGATCCTGCCAAGACCTTCATTGTGGATGGACATTACGATGCTGTTGAAGGAACGCCAGGCGCCGACGACAATGCCACTGCGGTAGCTGCAACGCTGGAGATCGCGCGAGTTCTTTCACAGTATCATTTCAAGAACAGCCTTCGCTTCATCGGTTTCGCTTTTGAAGAAGAAGGAATAGTTGGCGCGCAGCAATACGCGCAGAACGGGATCAATGCGTGGGAAGAGATCCACGGCGTGCTCAACATGGAAATGATCGGTTATTACAGCGATCAGCCCAACAGCCAGACGATGCCTCCCGGGTTCGATCAGCTTTTTCCCGCCGTGGCCGCAGAACTTGCAGCGAATGAGAACCGCGGGGATTTCCTCACCATCGTCGGCAACACAGCTTCCGATCCGCTCAACAACATCTTCGCAACTGCGAGTGAACAATACGTTCCGCAATTGAAGCGCGTGGTGCTTTCAGTTCCCGGCAACGGGCAGATCGCGCCAGATCTGCGCCGCAGCGATCATGCACCTTTCTGGGATGCGGGCATGCAGGCCTTGATGTTGACCGATGGCAGCAATTATCGCAACCCGAATTATCACCTTGCGTCGGATGACGTGAGCACGATCCATCCGGAATTCTTCATCAATTGCACGAAAGCGGTACTTGCAGCGGCGGCCAAGTTGGCGGAACCGATCAATGCCGGAATGGACAGCCGCACGATCGGTGAATTCGTTGGTGTACATGAGCATGGAACTGAATTCCCTTGCGCGATCGCGATCCATCCAAATCCGGCGACCGATCGGATCTCGATCGAGCTTGGATCGGAATGTGGAAAAGAAAAAGTGATCGCAACGCTCTTCGATCTGGAAGGAAAGAGATTGAACGGCGCCACGCTGAAAGGCAGCGGATCGCATGAATTCAGTTTGAAGGGGATCGCGACAGGAACTTATCTGCTCGTGCTGAAGTCAGGAGCTGCCAGCACGTCGATCAAGATCGAAATAAAGTGAAGAAAATGCGATCGACAAGTGGGACTTCCGTTTGCGCGATCGGTATTGCAATGATCACGCTTCTTTCTGCATGCAACTCCGTTGAGCAACGCCAAGATCACAATGGATCGGTCTACGCCGAAGCCGTGAGGGATAGCTGTGATGATCCTGATGCGAACATTGAATGTTGCTTCACCAATATGTCGGCTACGCTTTCACCGGTAATGAGAATAAGCAAGGTGGACGACCAAGGTGAAGCACTTTTGATACAAGGCCGCATCGTGCGTGGGTCTGGAGATCCACTACGGAATGCGATCCTCTATGCGTATCACACGGATCACTCCGGTCTGTACTCCAAAAAAGGTGATGAGATCGGCGCGCAGAAATGGCACGGCCGCCATCACGGTTGGTGCCGGACCGATAGCCTGGGCCGCTTCGAGATCCATTCGATCCGTCCGGCACCTTATCCGGATAATACAATGCCTGCGCATATCCATTGTGCGATCAAGGAATCTTCCGGCCGCACGTATTACATCAACGACATCGTTTTCAGCGATGATCCACTTGTGAACGAAGAATACGTCGATAACCTTACGCTACAAGGCGGAAGCGGCATCGTGGAATTGAAGAAGAACGATCAAGATATCTGGATGGGTTCGATCGAGATCGAAGTGCAGTGATCAGCGCAATCGATCCATCGATCGCACCAGCTTCTCGTCGGCCTGTATGCCCCTATCGGCAAGAAAGGTGAGGATCAACGCGATCACCGGCATCACGAACGAAAGGCCGTATTGATGTGCGACCTGGCTATCAGTACCCAGGTATGCCTGCACGGAATTGTCGGTGATGAACATGAAGGCGATCACCGCCAGCATGAGGATGTACATGCCGCGTACGAACCGCATCTGCCGTTTCCGGTTGCTGTACATGAAGATCGAGAAGATGAGCGCCGCACCGATCAATGAAAGCACGATCTGGAATGGAACGGCAACATCCGCATCGGGCACCTTCACTCCGTCGGCCGTATAAAGCCCGAAGGTCATCAGTTCATAGACCTCACCGGTGGTCTGGTAGGTGGCGATCGGGAACAGCCAGGTGGAAAGCACCAGCAGAGCGGCCAGCAGGAGGAAAAGCGTTTGCTTGCGTTGGATCATTGGGAATGAAAGCGGCGAAATTAGGCCATCGATACACCTTCGCCGATGGATCCGGCTGCACGGGATCGTGAAAAAAAACGCCAAGGGAGGTTCCGATGTTGATCCAATGGCCGTAACATTGCAGAGCGATCCCATTGGCCGGTGTGCCTGCCGTACGGCAGGCCATCTCTTCCGCGCCAATTGAACATTCTTCCCGATCCTGGATAATACGCCGATCAATAGGCCGTACCGCAAGAGCGGCAGCACATCTCCCAAGAACTCCCACTTTTTCCATGTATGAACAGAGCGCATTGAGCAGCATGAAGCTCTCCGAATTGAAGGAGATCGCCAAGCGGCTTAACCTGAAGAAAGCCGATACGCTGCGCAAGAACGATCTCATCGCCAAGATTCTCGAGGAACAAAGCTTGCGCCCCGAACGGGTGCAGGGCGGGCCTTCGTTCATTGCCGATGACAAGGCCATGGCCGCCTTCGCCACGGAGGATGAAGTACCGATCATCACCGATCCGGAACCCGAAGTGATGCTTGAGAACGGTTCGGCCAACGGCGATGACCATGAGGATGAAGAGGACGACGACGATGATGATAACGATGAAGGGGAAGAGAAGGAGGAGGAAGTGAAAGGCGAACCGGCGGCCCCGGAGGAAGGATCGGGCGCAGCCGCTGATGGTGCCTTGCCACCGGCGCACATGCGCGCTCAGGCAGATGACCGGAACCAGCGGCGTGAACGGATCCATGAGAACCGGCGCGATGACCGCCGCGATCGGGAGCGTGGCGATCGCAACGATCCCCAGAACCAGCGGAACGATCGCGACCAGCAGCGCCATGATCGCCGTGACCAGCTCCAGCGCGGCCCGCAGCATGAGCGCGATCGCAACGACAGGCCTTCCCAACAATTGGATCGCCCGCAGCAGGATCGCGATCAGCGCAATGACCTTCGCGATCAGCGTAACGACCAACGGCGCGATCAGCAGAACCGTCCGGAACAGCCCCGCCAGGATCAGCAAAGGCAGGATCAACGGCCGCCGCAACGTGAGCAGATCAACTTCGATGCGTTCGTTGAGACCGAAGGCGTGCTCGAACTGATGCCCGATGGTTACGGATTTCTGCGCAGCAGCGATTACAATTACCTCGCATCACCGGATGATGTGTACGTGAGCCAGCAGCAGATCAAGCAATTCGGCCTGAAGCTCGGCGATACGGTGCACGGATTCGTTCGTCCGCCACGCGAAGGCGACAAGTTCTTCCCTTTGGTGAAGATCGAGAGCATCAATGGGCGCGATCCGGAATGGGTGCGCGATCGGGTGCCCTTCAAATTCCTTACACCGCTCTTCCCCGATGAAAAGTTCAATCTCGCCGGGAAGAACACGAACATCAGCATGCGCGTGCTCGATCTCTTCGCACCGATAGGCAAAGGCCAGCGCGGATTGATCGTGGCGCAACCAAAGACCGGTAAGACGGTATTGCTCCAGGATGTTGCGAACGCGATCGCAGCGAATCATCCCGAAGCATATCTGATCGTACTGCTGATCGATGAACGGCCTGAGGAGGTCACCGACATGGCGCGTAACGTGAACGCCGAAGTGGTCGCCAGCACCTTTGATGAACCGGCTTCACGCCACGTGCAGGTGGCGAACATCGTTCTTGAAAAAGCGAAGGCAATGGTGGAATGCGGCCACGATGTGGTGATCCTGCTCGATTCCATCACACGCCTGGCGCGCGCTTACAACACCGTTCAACCGGCGAGCGGAAAGATCCTTTCCGGTGGCGTGGATGCGAACGCGTTGCACAAACCGAAACGCTTCTTCGGGGCGGCACGAAAGATCGAGAACGGCGGAAGCCTCACCATTCTCGCCACCGCGTTGATCGAGACCGGAAGCAAGATGGATGAAGTGATCTTTGAGGAGTTCAAGGGCACAGGCAACATGGAATTGCAGCTCGATCGCAAGATCAGCAACCGCCGCATATTCCCGGCGATCGATATCCAGGCCAGCGGCACACGCCGCGACGATCTGCTGCATGGCAAGGAAGTGCTCCAGCGCACCTGGATCCTGCGCAAACATCTTGCGGACATGAATTCCGTGGAAGCGATGGAATTCGTGAAGAAGCACATGGAAGGCACCAAGAGCAACGAGGAATTCCTCGTTTCGATGAACGGTTAGGCGCAGGACCAGGGCCAGGCGCAGGGCCAAGTTCCAGCCCTTGGCTCGGATCTGCCAAGGGTCAAGGCTGAGAACGAACTCCAATTAATTTTGGTCATGGCAGGATTTCAGGAGATGATGGTCTATAAGAAAGCATTTCAGATGGCCTTATTGGTATTCCGTCTTTCCAAACGATTTCCTCCCGAAGAAAAATATTCATTGACCGATCAGATCCGTAGATCTTCAAGATCGGTGACTGCCCAGTTCGCCGAAGCCTATGCTAAAAAGCGATATCCGCTGCATTTCGTTTCAAAATTGACGGATGCGGATGGTGAGAACTCAGAAACACAAGTTTGGTTGGATCACGCGATCTCTTCAAACTATGTTTCTGACCAAGATGTCCAGGAGATCATGGAACTTTCCAAAGAAGTAGGCCGAATGTTAGGTGACATGATCCTTCATTCAGAAAAATACGGCGCCATCGATCGCCGCAAAGCCTGAATGTCCTAACTCTGCTCCTGCCCCTGACCCTGCCCCTGACCCTGCCCCTGACCCTGTCCCTGACCCTCAAATGAAACTAGCGCTGATCACATCCTTCCTGGTGATCGCGTTGCGGTTCGCACTGTTCAAGACCGGTCATCCTGCGGAAGGAACGGATTTCATGTTCGTGCATTTCATGGCGATCGTCACGCTCGTATTCTTCCAGGGAAAGCGAATGTTGCTGAACGATCCACTCACCGGCATCGCCGATCTGCTGCGCGAAGGCTTCAAGGTGAGCGCCATCTATGCGCTGCTGATCGGGATCTATCTGTGGATCCATTATACGTACGTGGAATCCGCCTATTTCGGAGCGCGGATCGATGCGCTGGTCGCTCTTGGCGTTGCCGAAGGAAATCCGGAGGAACTGATCCGTGAACGGATGGAGAAATTCTTCACCCCGTTCAACTACGCATCAATGACGTTCTTCGTTCTGCTGATCGTGGGTGCGGTGAACACCATGCTGATCGGCCTGCTTCACCATAAAGTATTGCGCAGGATCACGCGATGAACGCTTCGCTCAAGGCCTGAAGGTCAAGCCCGCCGAAGTTCCCGCTGCTCATCATCAACAGCACACTTTCAGGCTTCTGGTCCTCGCGCACCGCGCCCATCACGGCGATCGGATCGTTCAACACCTGCACATCGTCTCGGCCAAAGGCCTTTCTGATCCGCTCCGGCGGGATCGGCGGAAGACGCTTCAGTTGCACCGCATGCGGATCATAGAAAACGATCGCCTTATCGGCCCCGGCCATCGCACCATCGTATTGATCGAGGAAATGTTCGCTGAGGCTGCTGAACGTGTGAAGTTCCATGCAGGCGATCAATTGCCGATCGGGGAACTGTTCGCGCACGGCCTGCACCGTCGCCTTCAGCTTGCTAGGTGAATGTGCGAAGTCCTTGAACACGGTGCGCCCTGGCGCTTCCACGAGTTTCTCCAGTCGCTTCGCAGCACCGGTGAAAGTTGCGATCGCGTGGAAGAATTCGCGATCGCCGATCCCGAGCAAATTACAGACGTGCTTCGCTCCTGCGAGATTCTGCAGATTGTGTTTTCCGAATACCGCGATCGGCACATCCCCATTGTTGGTCTCCAGCACCGTCGATCCGTTCGCGATGCGGTGCGCGGGTGTGCGGTATGCGATGCGATCCACCTTCACCACTGGATCGGTCGCGATCGAACGCACCACTTCATCCTCTTCGCAATAGATCAATTTCCCTCCCGGTTCGATCTTGGTTATGAATGTCCTGAACTGATCGACGTAATCCTCGAACGTCTTGAACACATTGATGTGATCCCAGGCGATCCCGCTGATCAACGCGATATCAGGTCTATACAAATGGAACTTCGGGATCGGATCGAGCGCTGATGCGAGGTATTCATCACCTTCAATGATCGCTACTTCGCTTTTCGCGTTCAAGCGCACCATGCAGTCGAATCCCTCGAGCTGTGCACCCACCAGGTAATCGAATTCCACACCGGCGTGCCGCAGCACATGCACGATCATGCTGGTGATCGTGGTCTTGCCGTGGCTTCCGCCGATCACCACGCGCGTCTTGTTCCTGGTGCGTTCCTGGAAATAGGCAGGATAGCTGTATACCGGGATCTTCAACTCAAGCGCACGCACCAATTCGGGATTGTCCTTTCGCGCGTGCATCCCAAGGATCACCGCATCGATCTCTGCATGGATCCGCCCTGGATCCCAACCCAATTTATCGGGAAGGAGCCCTAGCCGTTCCAACCTGCTGCGGCTCGGTTCAAAGATCTCATCATCACTGCCACTGACATCAGCCCCCTGCTGTTGCAGCGCGATCGCAAGGTTGTGCATGGCGCTGCCGCCGATCGCGATGAAATGGACTCGTTGGCTCATCTTGTGCGGTGCTTCCGTAGTGCGAAGTTGCCGACCGTATTTCAACGAACGCTGTGCTGGCGGCATGAATTACACAGATCGCATGTTGATACGATCACGGTCTTCGGCATGAGTGACGATATTTGCCCCGAACACATCGAACGATACATGCGATTATATCCGATCGATACCGGCTTCTTCAAACTTGATGGTGGTGCCATGTTCGGCGTGGTGCCGAAAAGCCTCTGGAGCAAGAGACATCCGCCCGATGAAAATAACCTGTGCACCTGGGCGATGCGCTGCCTGCTGGTGGAGAACAAAGGAAGGTTGATCCTGATCGACAATGGGATGGGTGACAAGCAGGACGACAAATTCTTCGGGCATTATCAACCTCATGGCGATGCCACCCTGCAAAGTTCATTGAAGGCACACGGCTTCTCCACCGATGATATCACCGACGTGCTGCTCACCCATCTTCACTTCGATCATTGCGGCGGAAGCATCAAGCGGAAAGTGATCGGCGATGGCTTCGAACCCACCTTCCGCAACGCACGATACTGGAGCAATGAGTACCACTGGGAATGGGCGACGGATCCGAACGATCGCGAAAAGGCATCGTTCCTGAAGGAGAACATACTACCGATCGAAGCGAGCGGACAATTGGAATTCGTGAACATCGGCCGGCGCAGCAACGAAGAGAACGTCTATGTGCGAGACATAATGCCGGATATGGACGTGTTCCTGGTGAACGGGCATACCGACGCGATGATGATCCCGCACATCAGGTACAAGGGCCGCACAGTCGTGTTCATGGCCGATCTGTTGCCGAGCATCAACCATATTCCATTGCCCTGGGTGATGGCCTATGACACACGCCCGTTGCTCACTCTTGCAGAAAAGCGCGATATGCTGAAAGTGGCCGCGGACAACGACTTCGTGCTCTTCTTCGAACATGATCCGCAGGTCGAATGCGCGACCGTGGAGCATACCGAAAAAGGCGTAAGGCTGAAGGACACCTTCAGGCTGAGCGATCTGTAGATCAATACTTCAACAGGCGTGATCTGCGCTGTATGCCGTTCGTTTCAGCGATCACCAGGTAGATCCCCGGCTTAAGGCCTGCGATGTTCACTTGTGGGCGCGAACCCGGATCCCGCGTGGAGAACACCAGCCTGCCAAGGTCATCCACAAGGTGTACGGCATCGGCATCCTTCTCAAGTATGATCGTTACCACATCCGATGCCGGGTTCGGCACGAGCGGAAGATCGCCTTCCTTCACGGCACGCTCCACCACGGCCACGGGTGACCATTGTGCGCTTCCATCGCTGTCCAGTTGTTTCAACCGGTAGAATGATGTGCCTTCCAATGGCGATCGGTCCCGCGCTTCATAATCGATCACGTGCTGACTGTATCCTGCACCAGGCAATTGGTGGATCGCTTCCCAACGATCGCCATCACCGCTTCTTTCGATCACGAAGGCGGAATTGCCTTTTTCAGAAGCCGTTGCCCACGCGAGGATCACATCATCTTCAAGCGAAGAGGCCTTGAAGAAGATGAGCTCGATCGGAAGTGGGGCCACATCATTGTCGTATACGCCCAGGTTGTTGGCACCGCTACCATTGCCCGCGCGGTTATCGCAAGGCACGGTGTTATTGTTACAGCCACCGGTACCGTTCAATGTCTGTACCGTAGAATTCAGCACGGGCTTCGATCTGGTGAAGCGGATCGAACCCTGGCCGCCACCGCCGCCACCGCCATGGATCGTGGCATGGTTAACCGATCCACCATTGCCACCATTGGCCTCGATCGTAAGATCGCAGCCATCGGCGAGCGACCAGTACGGGATGTCCAGCACAATGGTGCCGCCGGCCCCGCCCCCGCCACCACCATCGTTCCCGGCGTTGGCCGCTGAAACCCCATTGGCCGCGATCCTTCGCACGCCGCATCCGCCAATGGTCTCAAGCGTATCCGCTTCAATAAGGATGATGCCACCACCGTTACCTCCGTTGGTCGCCACGGCGTCGTTGCCTTCACCACCGCCGCCACCACCGCCCATGAAGATCCTGTTGCCACTGATCTCTGCCGACAATCCGATCCCGCCGATCCCGCCAGCGGAGCTGCCGCCGCAATTGTAACCCGGGCCTGCGAGGCCACCGCCGGTGAAGTTGCCTCCACCGCCACCGCCTCCATTGTGATCGTTGCCACCGCCGCCAGCGTTCAGGATCGCGCCTTTTCCGGCAGCGTAAAGCGTATTGGTCACCCTGTAGATCCCTTCACCCTTGTAGGCGTAGCGATCGGTCTTGGTCGATCGCCATGTGGTGACATCGCAGGTGCCGGCCACCGCATTGTCCGGTGCGCCACCACGGAAACCAGTGCCGTTCGCAGTTATGTCATGCTGTAGCGTGAGCGTGCCTTCGACATGGAAGGCGATCACTCCGCCGATCGAACCGTTCCATGGAAGCGCGGTGATGTTGGATGTGGTAGTGTAACCGTTGATCCCCATGGATCGGTAGGAGACCACCTGCACGGATGAATTCGCGCCGAAGTTGAAGGCCAGCGCAGGTGCGCTCTCCAGCGTGATACTCGTGGGAACGCCGCCGCTTCTGCCCACCGTGGCGATCTTGCCGATCACATAACCACCGGCATTCGCGATGGAGCCGAGCGAGCCGAACGTCGCATCATTGGCCGTACTGCCGATCACATCATCCTGCATCTGGATGATGACAACGTACTCCCCATCATTGAAGGAATGATATGATTCATTGTGAACGCCCAGGGTGAGTTGATCGCCTGAAATTGCCGTTACGGACGCATACGCGTTCACCTGCGCTTCAGCGGCCAGAACGCCCAACGTGAGCAGAACAGCCGCGGTACATCGTTGCCACATGCGCCATTGTACGCATCTGTGCCCGGAATGTTCCTTCCGATCACCGCTCCAGGATGAAGGCGCCCTGCGCGAAAACATCGTGGAAACCGACCCGATGATCTTCACACCAGGCCGCAACCCGTTCGCGCACGCTGTAGGGATTCCTTCCTGCCAGAACGATCCGATCGGAAACAGCGGCCGCCTGTTGCAGGTCACCTTCCGTGATCCGGTCCCGATCGTGGAAGATCACGGCGTCCAGCTGTTCATCAATGCCGATCGGGAACTGACCGGGAACGAAAAGGATATCGAACCGATCGGTGCGCCAGCGACCCGCGGCAGCGACGGAACGCGCCAATTCGTGTACCGCGGTATCGCTGATCGATTCGGGATCGATGAATTGGACCGGTGCAAGGCCCCGCGCCTTGCGGTGCTGTTGGATCTTGCGTTCGAGGAATGGATCGGAGGAAAGGCGGTCGCGATCCGCCATCACCAGATGTTCCCTTCCGATGGTGATCCCGGCCATTACGCCCACACGTTCATCATACAAGGTGAACGTGGTGCTGCGGTTGATCTTGCGCGCCGAGTTCGCCCAGGCCAATAGCATGATGACACAGGCTGAAGCGAGCACATATCGCATGCTCCGCCATTTCCACAGCCACCAGCCCGCAAGCCCGATGATCGCCACATAGAATGTGATCACCATCACCAGATCGATCCTGATCGCCGGATAAGCGAAAGGCAGTGAAGCGAAATAACCCGTGCTCACCGAAACGATCTTCAACAGAAGTGTGAGCAGCCCGGTGAACACCCCGGCGATGATCGGGATCTTGTGGAGTACGATCAACGCGATCGATGCATAAACGGCCAGGCTTACCGCAGTTACCACGATGATGTTCGCAGGCAGGAACCACATTGGAAATGCCTTGAAATAGTAGATGGAGACCGGCGTGGTGAACGCCTGTGCTGCGATCGAAAGCGAAGCCAGTGACCAGATCTGCCGTAGGATCCAGGCACGCGGAGACCATAGATCTTCCAACGGCCGGAAAAAGATGACGATGCCCAGGACCGCCAGGAAGGACAGCTGGAAACCGATGTTCACCAGCATGTCCGGATCGATCAGCAAGAGGATGAAACCGGCGGCGAACAGGCTGTTGTATGGATCTGTGCGCTTCGTGGCCATATCGGCCATGGTGATGAAACTGAACATGACCGTGGCGCGCAGAATGCTCGGTGCACCGCCCGTGATGCCAGCATACCACCACAGCGCAGCGAGAATGACAAGGCCACGCAGCATCCGGACCGGTTTGCGATCGCCCGACCGGGAGAACAGCATGGTGAGGATCGCGTAGATCAATCCTACGTGCATGCCCGAGACAGCGAGCACGTGGATCGTGCCGCTCTCGGCGAACGCTTTCTTCTGTTCGCCATCGAGCTCGTCGCGCTGGCCGAGCACCAGTGCCTTCACCAACGCACGCTCCCGATCGTTCAGTTCCGAAGCATCGATCCATTCACCGATCCTGTTGCGCATGGAACTGAAGCGATCGAACCAGGTGGATCGGTGATCGAACTTCTTCCATTGATCCCGTATGGCGAACAATTCAAGTTCGATACCTCGCGCAGCCGCCCAGATCTTCCGATCGAAACCACCGGGATCGGGTATGCGCAGGATCCTCTTCATCGGCGCTTCGATCAACAGGCGATCGCCTACCTTGATCGGCTCATCCGCTTCATCACGAAGGAGCGTGAGCATGATCGTTCCGGTCGCTGATCCCCAGGTGCCATCGCCGGCATGGAAGGCTTCCACCTCGGCATCGGCCCGTACCTGGGTGGGAGTGATCCGGTTCAGCGTGCTCGTTCTTACCAGCCACGGACCCTCATTTCCCAACTGATGAACAATGCTGGATGGCCGGGCCGTGCGATCACGGATCGCCATCCAAGTGAACCCGAAACTGAACATCCAGAGAAGCACGATCGCACCACGCAGCCATCGCCGCTCATAACTCACGCGCATCCGGAGCACCACCAATGCTGCGATCGTAAAGAACAACAAGACCGGTACGGAGACCTCGGGCGAAGGATCGAAGGTGCGCGCCGTTCCGATCCCAAGCATCATGGGTACGGTGTAGCGCACCATCGGCGCCCGTGAAAGAACGCTCCACGGTCCGGCCAGATCCACCGATCGAACCTTCCCCATCCCTTGAAATTAGGAAACCTGTTGTGCTGGGAAAAAGTGGTGCAGAATGTCAAGAGGTTTGGTCGAAGAACTCCCTGGATCCGTCGAAAAGGCAAAAGATCGATACCAAAAGAGATCTAAATTCACATCAGCCCCAACGCCCATGCTTCTCCTCGGAATTCTTCTCTGGACATTGGTCTTTGCTCCAGTCACCGCTTTTCTGGCCGGCCAACGCGGTTACGACCTGATGACCTGGTATCTTATCGGTCTTCTGCTCGGTCCTCTCGGTCTGCTGGGCGGCCTGCTCCCGAAGCGCGATCATGAGCCCGAGGCCTTGTTCGGCCACGAGTTGCAGACCGCCTGATCACCACACCTCGAGCACGAGGCATTTCAAATAGTGTGTTTCGGGCACGCCCCACATGATCGGATGATCGGGGGCTTGTGTTCCGTAGTGAATTTCCCGCAATCGCTTTCCTGCATCGTGTGCCGCCTCGGCGATCATCCTCCGGAAAAGTTCAGGCGTCATGTGCTGTGAACAAGAACAGGTGACAAGAAAGCCACCTTTCGGAAGGCATTTCAATGCACGCAGATTGATCTCCTTGTAGCCCCGGTAAGCATTCTCCAACGCACTTTTGCTTTTGGCGAAGGCTGGCGGATCCAGCACGATCACATCCCATTTCCTGCCTGCGCGATCCGCTTCGGTGAGCCGATCGAAAACGTTCGCTTCACGGAACGAGCATTGGTGCAGATCGTTGAGCGAAGCGTTCCTCGCGGCCTGTGCGATCGCATCGGCACTGATGTCCAGCCCTTCCACTTTTCGTGCGCCATATTTCGCCGCGTGCAGCGCGAAGCCGCCGGTGTGCGTGAAACAATCGAGCACATCCTTGTCCTCGCTGATCCACCGCATCGCCGCATGGTTCATCACCTGATCGAGGAAGTGGCCCGTCTTCTGGCCTTCCGCGATATCAACGGCGATCTTCAACCCATTCTCCGTGATCACCAGATCGGTCTTGAACGGTTTCCCCACGAACTCCTTGTACAGCGTGAGCCCCTCCTTTTCGCGTATCGGTACATCGTTGCGTAAAAAGATGCCATCGGGACGCAACTGCTGCTGCAAGGCTTCGATCACCACATCCTTCCAGCGTTCCATGCCCAGGGTGAGCATCTGCACGGACAGCACCGGGTGCGGCGTGGCCATATCAACGAACCGATCCACCACCAGGCCCGGCAGGCCATCCGCTTCACTGAAGATCACACGGCAGCTGCCCGAATAGCCCATCCGCCGGCGGAAAGCCCAGGCATTGGTGATGCGATCGATCATGAACGCGCGGTTCACCTTCTCATCGGGCAGTGAAGTGAGAAGCCGCACCCTGATCTTCGATCGGGGATTGATGTAACCCTGTCCCAACGGACGCTTGCGCTGATCGGCCACCTGCACCACATCGCCCGGCGCGGGATCGCCTTCCAACCGGATCACCTGCGAATCGAAGATCCACGGATGGCCGTTGCGCACCCGATCGTGCGTGTCGTTGATGATGATGCGGGCCTGCGCCATAGGGGCGCGAAGTTACCAGCGGCCGCGCCGTTCAGTCCTTGAAGAAATCAAGGGCGGAGAGATCCACAAGATGAACGTCGGTGTAATAGTGATGCAGGATCTCGGTATACGATCTTCCGCTGCGCGCCATGTTCATCGATCCCTCCTGGCAAAGGCCAACGCCATGACCGAATCCGCGACCCTTCAATTCGATCTGTTCACCGTTGGATCGCACCGAGAAGAATGTGGAATTCAACTTCAGGTCCTCGCGCACGAATTTCAGCGGGATCAACGGCCATGTGTTGCCGAGGTACAGATCGCGGCAGGTGGGCTCATAGTTCGTTACGGCCTCCAATTGTGGCTCATCCAACGTGATGCTGAACCTTTTCCCGAGGTACCCGAGCCATTCGTTGCGGCTGAAAGTTCGGTGCCAGTTGGCGTGGGGCGAAAGCAGGCAGAACGTATCGGTGATGGCGCGTAGATAAGGCTCGCTCTTGCTCCAGCAATCCTCCGCGTTCACGGTCTCGCCGCCGCAGTTGCTGTGGAAGGTGGAATGGATAAGCTCGATGTGTGAATCCACAAGTACCAGGTTGCGTGTGGCTTCCACCGCCATGGAAATGGTATCGTGCCACGCCCTTCCATGGAAGACCTGGCAATGCACGCCATCGCACAACTGGAAACCTTCGGGCAGGTGCTTGCGGCTGTTGCTGAGCGCGAACGTTCGGCAGCTCACCGCCTGCAACTTGTAATACTCGATGTGGTGATCGCGACCGGCCTCGGCCTGCACCACACCGGCCACATAATCCTCGATCGGGATGCGATCCACCAGCATCAACGCGCCTTTTTCCGGCGTGATCTCCAGCGTGCCCGGGTATTTCCGTTCCGCCATGTCATGCGTCAGCGACTTCAACCTGAAACCTCCCCCGGAGCTTTTCGGAACGATCCTGATCGACTTCTTCGCAGTGAAATGTGCACCCAGCGATCGCGCGCTCATGCCCCCCTTCACCACTTCCACCTTCAGGCCATCGCTCGCCTTTATCTCGCCCTTTCGCTCGCCATCGGCCCATACCACACAGCTGCCTTTCCAGCTCATCACCACCACGCCCTTCACGGTGCGATCGCGCAACAGACCGATGCGCATGAGTTTTTCCTGCGCTGGCGCGATCACGGGAAGAAGGGCAAGGATCAGAAGCAGTGAACGAAGCATGTCTGGGGCGATCAAAACTACCGGGCTTCGCCTGCAGCGGTGCGCTCACGATCCAGAGTTTTCCACACGGCATTGGCGACCTTTTGCGAAGCGCCCGGTCCGCCGAGCATCCGGCGCAGATCACTGAACGAACGCAGCATGCGATCCCGATATTCCCCAGGGGTGAGCAGCCGTTGCAATTCCTTCTTCATGCCGCTCTCGTTCAATTCATCCTGGATCAGTTCGCGCACCACTTCACGATCCATGATCAGGTTCACCAGGCCGATGAATTTCACTTTCACCAGTTTTCGAGCCAGCCACACGTTGATCGCACTGCCCTTGTAACAGATCGCAAGCGGAACGTTCAGCAGCGCGGCTTCCAGCGTGGCGGTGCCGCTCGTGACCAACGCAGCACGTGCCGATCGAAGTACATCGTAGGTCCTTCCCTTCACTACCTGGATCGCCGTATCGGCGAGCAGTTCATGGTAAACTTGTTCGGGGACCGAAGGAGCTGCAGCGACAATAAAGCGGTATTCCGGAAAATGCTTCACCATGCGTTTCATCAGCGGAAGCATCACGGCGATCTCCTGCCGGCGGCTGCCGGGCAACAGCGCGATGATCCCTTTCGCGCCTTCCATTCCTGCTGGCAGTTCGATCCGATCGGCGCGATCGGCCTGCAATTCATCCAACAACGGATGTCCGATGAAATGCACTTTCATCCCGTATTCCGCATACCATTTTTCTTCGAACGGAAGGATCACGTACATGTGATCCACCACGCGCTTGATCTGGTGGACACGCCCTTTCTTCCAAGCCCAAACCTGCGGACTGATGTAATAGTGAACTGGAATGCCGAGCGAATGGACATATTCCGCGATGCGCAGATTGAATCCCGGATAATCGATCAACACGACCGCATCGGGTTTGAAACGCTGGATATCTGCTTTGCATTCACGCAGATTTCGGAGGATCGTTCCAAGGTTCTTGATCACCTCGGCAAAACCCATGAACGCCAGATCGCGGTAATGTTTCACCACTTCAGCGCCTTCGGCCCCCATGCGATCGCCGCCCCAAGCACGGATCTCGATCGAAGGATCGATCTTTATTAATTCCTTCACCAAGTTGCCACCGTGCAGATCGCCGCTCGCTTCACCGGCGATGATATAGATCCGTTTGCGATCGGACTTTGTGAACTGTTCTTCCATCAGACCGCCAGCACTACGATCACAGCACCATAAATGAACGTCGCCAGGATCACGCCGCGCATGGCAAGCGGCCTTCCGATCCGATCGAAGAGGAAGAACAACGCCAGGTTCGCCAGCAATGAAAGTGAAAGCACAGGCGCCTGATATTGTCTTGTGCCCAGGAACAGATCGTTCACGAAATACGCCAGATCGTGTTGCGGCTGTATCGTCGTCACGTACATGGTGGCGTAAAGGAAGAAACCGGCGATCGGTGCGAGCAACCCGCCGATCACTCCGATCCACATGCTATCCGAGCGCATTATCCCACGTGTTGAGCACAGCTATGGAATGATGCGCGGTCATGTCATATTGCGTGGGCACGATGCTCACGTAACCATTTTCCACCGCCCACACATCGGTATCCTCGCCTTGATCTTCACTGCGGAATTCCCCGCGCAGCCAGTAATATTCCTTGCCGGTTGGATCGAGCCGCGTGTCGAATTCATCCTCCCAATTGGCCTTCGCCTGGCGACAGATCCTGATGCCTTTCAAACCCTGCGATCCGATCCTCGGAATGTTCACGTTGAGGCATGATCCGGGCGCAAGCTTGTGTTGCAGAACATTCGCCGTGATCTTCCTGATCACGGGACGCACGTGCGAAAAATCCGCTTCGATCGAATGGTCCATCAAGGAGAAACCAATGCTGTCGATGCCTTCCATCGCGCCTTCCACCGCTGCGCTCATCGTGCCGCTATACAGGACGTTTATGCTGATGTTCGCGCCATGGTTCACACCGCTCACGAGCAGATCGGGCTTCTTTCCGCCGAGCAGTTTGTAGATCGCGAGCTTCACGCAATCCACGGGCGTTCCGTTGCAGCTCCAAGCTTCCACGCCGTCCATCAATTGCACGCGCGCGAGCCGCAGGAAACTATGGATGGTGATCGCGTGGCCCATCGCGCTCTGCGGTTTGTCCGGCGCCACCACCATGATCCGCCCAAGCGGCATCACTTCTTCAACAAGCGTTCTCAATCCCGGCGCGAAAATGCCGTCGTCGTTCGTTACCAGGATCAAGGGTTTTGCTTCACTCATTCGGCCCCAAATCTAAAGGTGAGCGAATGGATCGCTGGAGACCGAACTTTGCGATATTATCGATCCTTGAATGAAAACACCGATCCATCCAGCGAACGCCGCAAAGCCGATCGCACCTTACACACCTGCGATCGAAGCAGGAGGTTTCCTCTTTCTAAGCGGACAGATCGCACTGGATCCGGGATCCGGTGAATTGAGGACAGGCTCGATCGAAGAGGAAACGCGGCAGGTGATGGAGAATGTCGATTCGCTGCTGAAGGCCGCAGGGCTCGGTTTTGAGCATCTCGTGAAGGTTACGATCTTCATGAGCGACATGGCGCATTACGCGAAGGTGAACGAGATCTACGGAGGTTATTTCACTTCCGATCCGCCCGCGCGTGAAGCTGTTGCGGTAAAGACGCTTCCGCGGAATGTGAACGTGGAGATCAGTGGGATCGCGTGGCGCGGTTAATTCACGAGCCACTTGCGCTGGCTGCCGTAAAGCGCCACCATCACAACCGTCATTATCGGGCCGAACACGCCGAACATGCTCCACGGCATCACGATGAACGGAAGGAAAAGCCCGATCAGCTGCGCGGCGGCGTATACGTAGAATCCGTTGGCCTTGCGCTTATGCATCATGATCACGCCGATCAACCGCGCGATCGTGCGCAGCAGCAATAAGGAGAAGATCAGCACGCCGCTCGCGTGGAAAATGAAAAGCACTTCCTCGATCCCTTCCAGATCGCCGCGTTGCGGAAGAGTTTCCATCTGTTCGCTCACCGTGGCCTGGAATTCGTCGTACGGCATCTGCCCCACGAAATACATCGTGATCAAAGCGATGCCGTAGAAGAAGATGAAAAAGCCCGTATTGATGTAACTGAGCACCAGCAACACCGGCAGAAGGTTCGACTTTTCCGGCGGAAGCCCTTTCGGTGCGAATTCATTTTCCATCGGCGGCGAAGATAATGGTGGCCGCTCTCCTCCTGCGATCAACGCCCGATCGTTCGGATCGAAGGGTGCCGATCCTTGCAAGTTCGCGTTCAACCGCTTAGCCTTGTAAAAATCTAGAACATGAATCCTACCTCTACCGGTCGACCGAAGAACTGGCTCGTGGAATCGATCCTGGCCACTATTTTCTGCTGCCTTCCCTTCGGGATCGTGGGCATAATAAATGCGGCCAGCGTGAATTCAAGATACGACAACGGTGATGTGATGGGAGCTGAAAAGGCGAGCCGCGAAGCCGCCAAGTGGACCAAGATCGCCTTCTTCGTGGGCCTCGCCACGATCGTGATCTATTTGATCGCCATTTTCGTGTTCGGCCTCGGTGGCGCCATGATGGGCGGCATGGAGGACATGGAGATGGACAACGAATATTGAAGGAGAACTTCTCCGCTCGGAACGATCCGGCCACCAACCTGGCCGGATCGTTCTTTTCAGATCGCTTCGATCCACCGATCGGGATGTAGATGGCCCGATCGGTTTTCCACAGCGTGTAACTTCGCGCCCTCGAAGCGAACAGAAACGCTCATTCAGATCCATATGAGTTACGACCTTATTGTACTCGGCAGCGGCCCTGGCGGCTATGTAGCTGCGATCCGCGCCAGCCAGCTCGGCCTCAAGACAGCCATCGTGGAACGTGAAGCACTCGGCGGCATCTGCCTCAACTGGGGCTGCATCCCCACCAAGGCACTGCTCAAGAGCGCCAACGTCTTCGAGTACATCAGTCATGCGAAGGATTACGGGATCAGCGTTGGTGAACCAAAGGCCGACCTGAAGGGAATGGTGAAGCGAAGCCGCGACGTGGCCGACAGCAACAGCAAAGGCATCGGCTTCCTGATGAAGAAGAACAAGATCGATGTGATCATGGGTACCGGGAAAGTGCTTCCGGGAAAAAAGCTCGAGGTCACCGACGACAAGGGAAAGAAGCAAACGCTGGAAGCGAAGAACATTTTGATCGCAACGGGCGCGCGAAGCCGCGTATTGCCGAACCTTCCGCAGGATGGAAAGAAGATCATCGGTTACCGCGAAGCAATGGTGTTGCCCGAGCAACCGAAGAGCATGGTGGTCGTTGGCAGCGGCGCGATCGGAAGCGAATTCGCCTACTTCTATGCCGCGATCGGAACGAAAGTGACTCTGATCGAATTCATGCCCAACATCGTTCCCGTGGAAGATGAGGAAGTGAGCAAGCAGCTCGAAAAGAGCTTCAAGAAGCAGGGCATCGAAGTGATGACCGGATCGGAAGTGACCAACGTGGACACGAAGGGAAAAGGTTGCGTTGTAACGGTGAAGACCCCGAAAGGTGAACAGAAGATCGAATGCGACATCGTTCTCAGCGCCGTTGGCATCACCCCGAACATCGAAGGTTTCGGCCTGGAAGAGACCGGAATCGTTACGGATAAAGGCAAGATCGTGGTGAACGAATATTACGCCACGAATATGCCCGGTTATTACGCGATCGGCGATGTTACGCCAGGTCCGGCGCTGGCCCACGTTGCAAGTGCCGAAGGCATTATCTGCGTGGAGAAGATCGCCGGCCACAACCCGGAACCGCTCGATTACAATAACATTCCGGGATGCACGTATTGCTCACCGGAAGTAGCGAGCGTGGGCATGACCGAGAAGCAGGCGAAGGAAAAAGGTCTGGAGATCAAGGTTGGGAAATTCCCGTATAGCGCCAGCGGAAAAGCAAAGGCCGCAGGCAACACCGATGGTTTCGTAAAGCTGATCTTCGATGCGAAATACGGTGAACTGCTCGGCGCACACATGATCGGATTGAACGTGACCGAAATGATCGCCGAATGCGTGAGCATTCGCAAACTGGAGACCACGGGTCATGAGATCATCCGTACGGTGCATCCGCATCCCACGATGAGTGAAGCGATCATGGAAGCGGCGGCGGCGGCGTATGGAGAGGTGATCCATCTGTAGAACGCCGATCGGCGGTTCACGATCGAATTGAATGTGCGGGATCGCCGGAGCATATCTCTTGGAAGAACGCGGGATCGCGGTGGATCGCGGATTGCAGACCGCTACTGCCTGCATCGCGCATCGCGGTCCCGATGATTCCGGCACTTATGTAAAAGGAAAGGCCGCGCTCGGCCATCGGCGGCTCAGCATTCTGGATACCAGCCCCGCAGGACATCAACCTTTTGCCGACGATGACGGCCGCTACACGATCATCTACAACGGTGAGGTCTTCAACTTTCCCGATCTGCGCCGTGATCTGGAAAGGCAGGGACATCAATTCCGATCGCACACCGACACGGAAGTGATCCTCCGGCTTTTCATATTGAAAGGCCCGGCTTTTCTTCATGATCTGAACGGATTCTTCGCGCTCGCGATCCACGATGCGGAGAACGATGATCTCTTCATTGCGCGTGATCGGTTCGGGGTGAAGCCATTGCTCTGGTCGATCCACGAAGGCCGGTTGATCTTCGGAAGTGAACTGCGTACACTGGCAGCATTCGGCATCGATCCGGCGATCGATCCGGTCTCCATGCGCATGTACTTCGTGCATCATTACATCCCTGCCCCGCATTCGATCCATTCCGGCGTGAACAAATTGCTGCCCGGGCATTCGATCACCGTAAAGCACGGCAGGGTCAACGTGGATCGATGGTTCTCCGTGGAGCATGCTGCGCATGAAGCGAAGAACATCGCCGATCCGATCGGTGTTGTACAACGGCTTCTGGATGACGCGGTGAAGATCCGCCTGATCAGCGATGTTCCGATCGGCACTTTCCTCAGCGGCGGCCTCGACAGCAGCATCATTTCCGCGCTCGCGAAAAAGCACCAACCGGATCTGCGCACGTTCAGCATCGGCTTCACCAACAAGTATTTCGATGAGAGCGAATACGCCCATGCCGTAGCCAAGCACATCGGTTCCGATCACACGACCTTCACACTTACGCTGGATGATCTGGCGGAGAACTACGAGAATTTTCTTTCCATCATCGATGAACCTTTCGCCGACAGCAGCGCGCTTCCCTCCTACCTGCTGAACAAGTTCACGCGGCAACATGTGGTGGTGGCGCTGAGCGGCGATGGTGCCGATGAGATCTTCGGCGGTTACCGGAAACACCAGGCGGAATTGCGCACGCGGCGACCCGGGATCAGGGAACAGATGGTGATGATGGGAGCTCCGATCTGGTCCATCATGCCGCATTCACGGAACAATCCGCTGGCCGATCGCTTCCGTCAGCTCGATCGGTTCGCGAAAGTGGCGGGGCTTTCGTTGGAGGAACGGTACCTGCAACTCGCCGCGTTCGAGAAGGAGGAAGTGGTGGATGAAATGATCGGGATCCTTGCCGATCGTTCGGAATGGAACACACGTCGCGCAGCGATAACCGCCCCGTTGCGCAAGGACCCAAGCCTCAATGGGCTCCTGCTCGCCGATATGCACACGGTGCTCCCCAACGACATGTTGTACAAGGTGGATCTCACCAGCATGGCGCACGGGCTCGAAGTGCGCACTCCGTTCCTTGATCACCGGCTGGTCTCGTACGCGTTCTCGCTTCCACCGGAAATGAAGTTCAAGCTTGGCAGTGGAAAGAAGATCCTGCGCGAAGCGTTCGGCGCACTGCTCCCGCCGCAGATCCCTGCCCGGCCGAAAAAAGGGTTCGAAGTGCCTTTGCGCGGACTTTTCATGGGTCCGTTGCGTTCGCTCATCCAGCGCTATTTCCGACCGGATCTGCTCAGGCAGGCCGGCATCGATCCGCAGGGCGCCGAGGCGTTGCTTGCACGGCTTCGCGGCAATTCACCGGGAAGCTCGCAGGCAACCGTACATGCGTTGCTCGTCTACTTGGCGTGGTGGAAAAGGAACTTCGATCGGAATTGATGCACCTTCCCTTGCGATCGTAGAATTGATATGCCGCGTATCCTCAGGATCATAAATCGTTTCAACCTTGGCGGCCCCACGCACAATGCGGCATATCTCACGCGCCATATGCCTGCCGGGTTCGAGACCTTGCTAGTCGGTGGAAGCCAGGAGGATACGGAGGAAGGAAGCCACCATATTCTGCGATCGATGGGGATCGAACCCTTGATCCTGCCTGAATTGCAACGTGAAGTGGCGCCATGGCGCGATAGGGAAGCCTACCGGAGAATAAAAGCACTGATAAAGGAATATAAGCCGGATATTGTTCACACCCATGCGGCCAAAGCCGGTGCTGTAGGTAGAATGGCAGCTTCGGAATTGAAGGTGAAGGTGATCGTACATACTTTCCACGGACATGTATTCCATAGTTATTTCGGCCCGATACGAACCGCTTTATACAAGAACATTGAAAGATATCTTGCAAGGATATCGTCGAAGATAGTCGCCATAAGTGAGAAGCAAAAGCAGGAATTGGTCGAAGAACACCGGATCTGTGCACCTGAAAAAGTGAACGTGATACCATTGGGTTTCGATCTTTCCCGCTTCCAGGAGGATCAACAGAAGAAGCGGGATCTTTTCAGGAGGATGTACGCGATCGCGGACGATGAGGTCGCGATCGGGATCGTTGGCCGGTTGGTGCCTGTGAAGAACCACGCACTTTTCCTGAAGGTGATCGCCGAAGTGAAGGAACGGACCGATCGCAAGATCAGGGCGTTCATTGTGGGCGACGGCGAGGAGCGCGAACAGCTCGAGCAGCTTACCGACCGGCTTTCGATCAGTCGTGCCAACGGACCGTATTTGAACAGACAGGGCTTCAATGAAGCTCCGATCGGAAAAACACCGCATGCAACGATCACCTTCACCAGTTGGATCAAGGAAGTGGACATCGTGAATGCGGGATTGGACATCGTGATGCTCACTTCGCTGAACGAAGGCACACCGGTAAGCTTGATAGAAGCACAGGCCGCGAACCGGCCGATCGTAAGCACCCGCGTGGGCGGGATCGAGAACGTGGTGATCCCCGGGCGAACTGCCCTGCTCAGCGAGACCGGTGATCTGCAAGGCCTGCGGGACCACCTTATGCGCCTGATCGGGGACGATCCGTTGCGCGAGGCCATGGGCCGCCATGGCTGGGACCATGTGAAGGACCGCTACCATTACACCCGCCTGGTAAGTGATATGGCGGCCATGTACCGATCATTGCTCAATTGATCCCACCACCATGGGATACATACTTTTGCCGCACATCATGATGCGAACACCCAAGTACCTGTGGCTGGCGTTGGTGCTGCTCACAGGGATCTTTTCCGGTTGCACGATCAACCGCGATATCATGTTCAAGACGCCCACGGACCTGGTCTATGAACAAATGCCCGACACCAGTTCGCGGGAATTGATGATCCATGCGAACGATATCCTTTCGTTCCGGTTGTTC
>JAEZDL010000092.1 GCA_023418095.1 Bacteroidota bacterium | reverse complement strand
CTCTTCACCTTCATGAACACCGTGCCTCCTTACTGGGAGCCGTTCAAGAAGATGATGTATGAGATGGTGGGCGATCCAAAAGCCGACAGTCTGCTGATGCGCGAAGCATCATCAGTGTTCCACGCCGACAAGATCCAGTGCCCGCTCTTCATCGCGCAGGGCGCTACCGATCCCCGCGTGAACAAGGCCGAAAGCGACCAGGTGGTGGAAGCCCTCAAGGCGCGCGGCGTTGAAGTGCAGTACATGGTGAAGGACAACGAAGGCCACGGTTTCCGCAACGAAGAGAACCGCATGGAATTCTACAAGGCCATGGAAGCCTTCCTCGATCAGCACATCGGCACCGGCTACAAGCCGAAGGCCGAAGAGAAGAAGGCCGCGTAAGCGGATATTTTGGATGAAATTGAGCGGCGGCCGTTAGGTCGCCGCTTTCTTTTTGGATGCTTTCAAACCTCCGCAGCGGTCTGCTGAAAGCGACCCTGCGGTTATAGGATGATCAGCCCATACTCGAATATCTGGCCGATGATCGGATCGGCGCAGGGTCCCGAAGACGGAGACCCTGCGGAGGTTTAGGTCCGGTCCTGATCACCTATCAAACCTTCGCAGCGGTCTGCTGGAAGCGACCCTGCGTTTGTAGGATGATCAGCCCGTGCTCGAATATCTGGCCGATGATCGGATCGGCGCAGGGTCCCGAAGACGGAGACCCTGCGGAGGTTTAGGTCCGGTCCTGATCACCTATCAAACCTCCGCAGCGGTCTGCTGAAAAGCGACCCTGCGGCTCCCAGATCAAACCTCCGCAGCGGTCTGCTGGAAGCGACCCTGCGGTTCTTAGGAAGGCTGCCCGGAATGACGATCACTCGTTGCGTCAGGGATCACCCAGCTCTTTCCTCCGCTGCAATTCCTGCACATCCAGAAGATCCTTGGGACGCGCACTTCTGATCTTGCTCTCGATCAGATCGGAATAATCGAGCACATTGAACTTTTGGATCTGCTTCCCTGCAAGTTCTCCTTCTTTCCTCCGTTCCCAAGCTTCTTTGAATGAACATCCAGGGTTGAATCGGGTGATCAGTTCAAGGTCGAGGTCCGGTGAGATCTTGATCGAGATGTTCTGCTCCGCACGAAGGACATTTTCCGGCAACCGATCAACCTCATAACCGGTGCCATTCAAGACCTTCAGCAAACGATCGAAATTCTCTGGGGAAGGTTCCACCCACAGATCAATGTCCGCCGAATGTCTTTGGTAGCCATGAAAATTGACCGCTCCACCGCCTACCATCAAGTAGCGCAGATCGTGTTTCTCCGCCTGCTTCAAGAACTCAGCGACCTCTTCACCGAACCACATCCCGCTTCTTCCTGATCACATAATTCTTGGTCGGCCGTTCCGGTGCGCTGGGATCGATCGGTGGGAAGCTTCGAAGGAACCACATGAAGCGTTCACTTGGTGTAAGCGCCATGAATTCCCGCTCGCGGCGTGCGTTGCTTTCTTCCTTCGTCTCGAAACGGATGCGCGGATCCATGGGGTGAATTTACTGTTACTGACTCATTGTGAATTCAAGTCCGAAGTCGGAAGTCTTAAGTCCATGCGTGACGTCGAAATCGGCTTCAGCCTTCCGACTTTTGACTTCCGACTAATTTTCAACTGTGAATAGCAGCGACCTCCTCAAACAAGAATCCATCCGCCGCCTTGAAGAAGGCCTTGGCCGCATCCACAAATGCATCGGTATGATGGCCGATGATCACGTCTGGCACCGGCCGAACCGCAACGTGGTGAGCGTCGGCAACCTGATCCTTCATCTAGCCGGGAACGTGGGACAATGGATCAATGCGACCTTCAGCGATCATCCCGATCGGAGACAACGCGATCTGGAATTCTCAGAGCAAGGCCCGATCGACCGGGTCGAGCTTCTCGATCGGCTGGATCGCACCATGCAGCAGGCCAAGATCACGATCACCGATCTGCGCGAAGAAGATCTGATCGCGATCCATCGCGTGCAAGGTTTTGAGGAGACAGGCGCGGCGATCCTGATCCATGTGGTGGAGCATTTCAGTTACCATGTGGGCCAGATCACGCTTCACACCAAACTGCTGCTCGATACCGATACCGGCTATTACGCGGGCGCGGATCTGAACAAGCACAATTAATTCCCCCACCGGGCGCCGGATCGCGCTCTCCGTTCGTCCCTTACGCATAAGGGACGGCAACTCCTTGAGATCACAATGTCAGCAAACCGATATCAACCGGGATTTGAGCGGTTTTCCTTACTTTTCCATCCCTGCAACCGGATCCAGTGTATGAGAACTAGTTTTCTGCTCGCCTTCATGGCGCTTTCTGCGTTCACGAACGCGCAAGTGGTGGTGAACGAGGTATGTGCATCGAACCGCTGGGTGGATGCAACTCCGCCAGTTCCACTTCTTCAGGATAATTATGGCGAGAACGAGGATTGGTTCGAATTGTTCAACACCACCGGTGCACCAGTGGATATCAGCGGTTGGTGGCTCGGCAATAGGCCGGGGAATCCGCTGAAATGGCAGATCCCGGCCGGTACGGTGATCCCCGCGAACGGTTACCAGATCGTGTTCTGCAGCAAGCGGAATGAGGCCAGCGGCGGCTACCTGCATACCAACTTCACCCTGCAGCAGACCGATGATGACCATGTGATCTTGAGCGATGCCGGCGGAACGCTGGTGGATGAATTCGCATTCGACGGCACCAATTACACGAAACTCACCCACAGCCGCGGGCGCACCACCGATGGCGCCGCGGCATGGTCGCTCTTCACCGATCCCACACCGGGTGCAGCCAACACGGGGGCTGTCTCTGATTATCCGGCGAAACCGACGCTTACGCCCGCTGCAGGTTTCTATGGCGGCGCACAGAACGTTACGATCGCAGGTCCTGCAGGCGCTACGATCCGTTACACCACCGATGGATCGGAACCAACGGCAACCTCCACGGCCTATTCGGGACCGATACCAGTGAACACGGTCACGGTGATCCGCGCGGCGGCGTTCGCGGGCGGTTCATCGAGCTATGTGGAGACCAACACGTATTTCATCGGCGTAAGCCACACGGTGGATGTGATCAGTGCTGCAGGCGACGAACTGCTCGATCTGCTGGGTGGCGATGGCTGGATCCAGCCCTGGGGGAACCTGGAATATTTCGAATCGAACGGTGATCTTGTGGATGAGGCCGTTGGTGAATTCAACGAACATGGCCAGGATAGCTGGGCCTATGGCCAGCGCGGGGTGGATTACATAGCCCGGGATGAAAGCGGTTATAACCACGCGGTGCAACACCAGATCTTCAATACCACCGATCGCGACAAGTTCCAGCGGCTGATCATCAAGGCGGCCGCAGGCGATAACTTCAACTTCGGGCCTGGGCAGCCGGCGCACATCCGCGATGGATATGTGCAGGCCCTGAGCCAGGTAGGCAACCTCGATCTGGACGAACGCAGCTATCAACCGTGCGTTTTCTATGTGAACGGCCAGTATTGGGGGGTTTATGACGTGCGTGAAAAGGTTGATGACCATGATTACACCCGCTACTATTACGGCCAGGACAAATACGATCTGCAGTTCCTGAAGACCTGGGGCGGCACGTGGAGCGAATACGGAGGTAACCAGGCGCAGAACGATTGGGATGCGTTGCGGAACTACATCATGAGCAACGACATGGGCGATGCCGCGAATTTCGCCTACGTGGACGGCCAGTTCAATTGGAAAAGCCTCGTGGATTACTTCTGCCTGAACAGCTACACGGTGTGTTCCGACTGGCTGAACTGGAACACCGGTTGGTGGCGCGGCATGAACCCCGATGGCACGGCGCATAAATGGCGCTACATCCTGTGGGACATGGATGCCACTTTCGATCACTATGCGAATTTCACCGGCATACCCGATGAATCCGCCAACGCCGATCCCTGCGATGCGGAACAGCTTTCCAACCCCGGCGGCCAGGGCCACACATTGATCCTCACCAAACTGATCGAGGAGAACGAAGAGGTACATAACTACTATGTGAACCGATACGCCGATCTGGGCAACACCCTGTTCAGTTGTGACTTCATGATCCAATTCCTTGACAGTCTTGTCGGTGTGATCGCGCCGGAGATGCCCGGCCAGATCGCGCGTTGGGGCGGCACGATGGCCGAATGGGAAGCGAACGTGCAACTGATCCGTGATTTCATTGAGGCCCGTTGTGTCACGATCCAGGATGGCATGGTGGATTGCTATGATCTGGTAGGTCCATTCGATGTATGCTTCAATGTCGATCCACCCCTGAGCGGCACGATCAACATCAACTCGATCACACCCGAACTCGATGAATATCCGTTCTGCGGGCTGTATTACGGCGACATCGAGACCACGCTCGCGCCGATTCCAGAGGATGGATACGTTTTCAGCCATTGGGAGGTCTACAGTACCAACACGGTCTCCCCTTCCACCACCGATTCACTGGTTACGATCGATTTCCAGACGGCCGACAGTGTGGTGGCCGTGTTCGTTCCCGAAGTGATGTACCAAGTGATCTGGAACGTGGAGCCACCGCTCAGCGGCACGATCGATATCGATGGTTTCATTCCAGCGACATACACCTATATGGATTCCGTTCTCGGGGAATCGGTGATCGAAATGGCCCCGCTACCTGAACCAGACTGGATCTTCAGTCATTGGGAGATCTTCAGCGATAACGAACTGCTCCCCTCGCTCACCGATTCATTGGTCACGATCGAGATCAATGAGGATGACAGCATCGTTGCACACTTCATTCCGGCGGTTAGCTACGACATCGTGTTCAATGTGGATCCGCCGTTCACCGGTGCCATCAACGTGGACAATTTCATGTCGCTCACCTATCCATACACCGATCAGATCGGCGAGAACTTCACGATCGAAATGGCGCCGATCCCGGCCACTGATTGGGCGTTCAGCCATTGGGAAGTATTCAGCACGAACTCGATCCTTCCTTCACTCACGGATTCATTGGTCACCATGGAAGTGCTTGCGGCCGATAGCATCGTTGCGCATTTCCTGCCGGCCCGCCGTTACGATATCGTGCTGGACATGGTGCCGAAGGACGCAGGCTCGATCACCTTCGATGGCGTCACCTACGAGGATTTTCCCACGAGCGTGAACGTTTATGAAGGGTTTGAGATGCAGTTCAGCGTTACACCGAAGATGTACTTCGACTTTCTTTACTGGACGCTGCCGCACAACACATTCACGCCTGATGACAGCAGCGCTTTCGCACTCTCCGCAAAATTCTACGCGCATGATACGCTCACGGCGTGGCTCGATCCGCAGGAGTATGTCTACTTCACGCCCAACGCGTTCTCTCCCAACGGCGATGGCATCAACGATGTGTTCCACCCGATCGGAAATGTGCTCGACCTGGAGTCATACGATCTGAACATCTACGATCGCTGGGGCCAGGTGATCTTCAAGAGCACCGATCCGGGCGAAGGCTGGGATGGAACGGCCGGTGGAAACGAACTGCCGAGCGGCGTTTATGTTTTCCGCGCCTTCGTGATCGATGCGATCCTGAAGGATAAATACGAAGTGTTCGGGCACGTGACGCTGGTGCGCTAGACACGAGGATCACTATCGAAAAGCCGGTCGGACGACAGGCCTTCTTTGGCAGTGAATGGTGGGACATTTTCCGCCTCGTCGATCACTCATTCGCAGGAAATCTAGATCGACCCACAAGTTGGGGGATCTTTCAATGCAGGGATCACACGGATCGCCAGACCAGCCAGCGATCTTCCGCTGCGATCGCTCATCCACATCACGCGTGATCCGATCGGTGGAAGTACTTCTGGGTACCTCTAAAAACTTGTTGATTACTTGACATCATAGGATCTTGACGATCCCAGCGGCATTCGATCTCTTTGAGATCATGAAGCAGCGTCCCACCAAAGGACTTTTCGATGAGCAACTGATCATCGAGCGACTCAATGCCTTAAACAACCTATTGCCGCGGCTGGCCAGCATGATCGACTGGGAGGCTTTCCGGCCATTGATCGAGGGAGTGTTCCCTGTCACCGATCCACGCAAAGGTGGCCGCCCACCTTTCGACCGGCTTATGCTGTTCAAGGTGCTCATTCTACAGCGCATCTATGATCTGAGTGATGATGCTGCCGAGTTCCAGATCACTGATCGCTTGAGCTTCCGGCATTTTCTGGGGCTTGAGTTGCAGCACAGGATACCAGATGCCAAGACCATATGGAACTTCCGGCAGTGCCTGGTGGATGGCAACGCATTCGATCCCTTGTTCGACCAATTTCTCCAGCGTATAGAGGCCAATGGTCTTTTGCTCAATCAGGGCAAGATCGTAGATGCACAGATCGTGAAGGCACCGATCCAGCGCAACACACGTGAGGAGAACCAGAAGATCAAGCAAGGTGGAAAGCCTGCGTGGAGCCCGAACAAGGACC
>JAEZDL010000010.1 GCA_023418095.1 Bacteroidota bacterium | reverse complement strand
AACAAAAGCGGCCCGCTACCGCGGGCCGCCAACTTTCCGATCGGACCTACGATCAGATCCTGTCTTCATTGTTCTTCAATTCGATCGCACCGATCGCATCGGTCGGCACTTCGATCATCGAAGTGTTCTCCGGGATCGTACGGGTATCTGCAGGTGCATGACCACTTTCGTTGATATGTGGTGCGATGATCAGCGCCACGATGCTGGTGAGCTTGATCAGGATGTTCATGCTCGGACCGCTGGTGTCCTTGAAGGGATCGCCCACCGTATCACCGGTCACAGCGGCCTTATGCGGTTCGCTTCCCTTCTTGTACTGCTGTCCATCGATCGTAACGCCTGCTTCGAAACTCTTCTTCGCATTATCCCACGCGCCACCGGCATTGTTCTGGAACATGCCCATGAGCACACCGCTCACAGTGATACCGGCGAGCAATCCGCCCAACGCCTCGGGGCCGAAAAGGAAACCGACGATGATCGGGCTGAGCAGGGCGAGCGCACCAGGGGCGATCATCTCGCGGATCGAAGCCTGTGTGCTGATCGCAACGCACTTTTCATATTCCGGACGGCCCGTGCCCTGCATGATGCCGGGGATCTCACGGAACTGGCGGCGAACTTCCTTCACCATTTCCATCGCCGCTTTGCCCACCGCATTGATCGCCATGGAACTGAACAGGAACGGGATCATTCCGCCGACGAACAACATGGCTAGCACGTTCGCCTTGTAGATATCGATCGCCGTGATGCCGGCAAGACCCACATAAGCGGCGAAAAGCGCAAGAGCCGTAAGCGCTGCGGAAGCGATCGCAAATCCTTTTCCAGTTGCGGCGGTGGTGTTACCGGTCGCGTCAAGGATGTCGGTGCGTTCACGCACTTCCTTCGGAAGACCGCTCATTTCAGCGATACCACCAGCATTGTCCGCGATCGGGCCGAACGCATCGATCGCAAGTTGCATCGCAGTGGTCGCCATCATCCCAGCCGCTGCAATTGCAACTCCGTACAAGCCTGCGAGTTCGAATGCGCCAAAGATCCCAGCGGCGAGCACAAGGATCGGGAGGAAGGTGCTTTGCATGCCAACGGCCAATCCACCGATCACGTTGGTCGCATGGCCGGTGCCGCTTTTCTGTACGATACTATCCACCGGACCTCGGCCCATGCTGGTATAATATTCCGTGATAAGGCTCATCAATGCGCCAACGCCAAGACCGAGAATGATCGCCCAGAACACGTTCATCCGGCTGATCTCCAGGATCACTTCACCGCGCTCGAAGCTCATGGTGGGCGGCAACATCCATTCGATCACGAAATAGCTGGCAATGGCGGTAAGGATGATCGAGCCCCAGTTGCCTTTGTTCAGCGCCGCCATCACACTATCGCTATCCTTGTTGATGCTCACGAAGAAGGTTCCGATGATGCTGAATACCACGCCAAGTCCGGCGATCAGCATCGGCAGGAGGATCGGCGAAAGTCCGTTGAACCCATCGCCATCGGCGATCACTTCGCGGCCAAGTACCATCGTTGCCAGAATCGTTGCGACATAGCTACCGAACAGATCTGCGCCCATACCCGCTACATCACCCACATTGTCGCCCACGTTATCGGCAACGGTCGCCGGGTTGCGCGGATCATCCTCCGGGATCCCGGCTTCCACTTTTCCAACCAGATCGGCGCCAACGTCAGCGGCCTTGGTATAGATGCCACCACCAACACGCGCAAAAAGTGCGATCGATTCCGCGCCAAGGCTGAAACCGGCCAGCACTTCCAAAGCCGTCATCATTTGTTCACCGTTCGCGTTGCCATCCGTGACATACATGCCAAGGAAAAGAATGAAAAGCGAGCTGATCCCGAGCACGGCAAGACCTGCAACGCCAAGGCCCATCACCGTTCCACCGTTGAAACTCACTTTCAACGCTTGTTTCAAACTTGTGCGGGCGGCTTGCGTAGTACGCACGTTCGCCTTCGTGGCGATGTTCATTCCGATCCAACCGGCGAACGCGCTGAAGATGGCGCCGATCAGGAAAGCGATCGCGATCACCCAATCGCTGTGTTCCACCAGCGTACCGCTCCAACCGAGAAGTACGGCGGCCACCGCAGCGAAGATCCCAAGCACTTTCCACTCGGCCTTCAGGAACGCCAATGCCCCGGCAGCGATGTAGCCTGCCAGCTGTTGCATGTTGGCATCACCAGCATCCTGCTTGCTCACCCAAACGGCCTTGGCCACCATCACCGCGAGCCCCAGAATGCCCAATACCGGGATGAAGTACATGATCTCACTACCCATTTCCGTGCTGTTCAAATCGTTTTAATTCTCTGTTCTTCAAGGGGAAAGGCAAGTAGCCGCCCTTTGCAAGGCCGCAAAAATAGGTGGAAATGCGTTCTAAAGGTTGGAGGTTGTTGAGGTTGAGTGTTGAAGGTTGCTGCCCCAGAACGATCGTTCAGCTTACAACCCGCACCAGAACAAAAGGAAAAGATCCGCCTTGCTCCCCCAGCCCTACTTCTTCAAATACATCACCTCCTTCACGGCCTTTACCACTTTGGCCGCGTTCGGCAACGAAGCCTCGATCAGGTTCGGGGCGAACGGCAATGGTGTATCCGCCTGGTTGATCCGGAGAACGGGTGCATCGAGGTGATCGAACGCATCCTTCTGCACGCGGTAGGCGATCTCGCTGGCGACACTTCCGAGCGGCCAGTTCTCATCGACCACCACGATCCGGTTGGTCTTCTTCACACTTTCGATGATGGTCTCATGGTCCATCGGACGGATCGTGCGCAGATCGATCACTTCGGCCTCCACTCCTTCCTTCACCAATTCCTCAGCGGCTTGAAGTGCCACCTTCATCATCTTGCCGAAGCTCACGATCGTTACATCCTTCCCTTTTCGCTTGATGTCGGCCTTCCCGATCGGTAGCAGGTATTCACCATCGGGCACTTCGCCTTTATCGCCGTACATGCGCTCGCTTTCCATGAAGAGCACCGGATCGTTGTCGCGGATCGCTGCTTTCAACAAACCTTTCGCATCATACGGATTGCTCACCGTGATCACCTTCAGGCCCGGAACGTTGAAATACATCGCCTCGAAGCTCTGGCTGTGCGTAGCCGCGAGCTGGCCTGCGCTGCCGTTGCCACCGCGGAATACGATGGGAACGTGGTATTGCCCGCCGCTCATCTGCAACATTTTCGCTGCATGGTTTATGATCTGATCGGCGGCGAGTATCGCGAAGTTCCAGGTCATGAACTCGATGATCGGGCGAAGGCCGTTCATGGCGGCACCGACACCGATAGCGGTGAAGCCAAGCTCACTGATCGGCGTATCGATCACGCGCTTCGGGCCGAACTCGCCCAGCATTCCCTTGCTCACCTTGTAGGCGCCATCGTACTCGGCGACCTCTTCGCCCATGAGGAATACGTTCGGGTCGCGACGCATCTCTTCGCTCATCGCTTCGTTGAGGGCCTCGCGGAATTGGATCGTTCGCATATTGCTTGAAAAGGAATGGGCCGCAAAGGTAGCCGCTAAAGTCGCGTTAGTGATAGGAACGGATACCCCGCAAGCGAGCGCCCCAATAGAGACGATGCGAAGCTTACGGAATGTTCCCTTCGCGAGTGCGGAGTAGAAGTGGATAGCACGACCCCGCCTTCGCCGAAGCTTCGGCGGGCTTGCCCGCTTTTACAAATTGAGCGGGGGAACGCCCAATTATCAATGCCTGCGATCGGCGGACTTCTCCTGCCTGGCAGATCCAGCGACCGCATCATCGGCGCAATCCACGCCGGCCTCCTGGTCGTCGCACTCCTTGCGCACTTTGTCCAACTCCTTGTCCTTGGTGCGTTTGTCCACCACTTTGCCCTTATCGACGACCACTTCCTGCTGCACCACGCGCACAGCATGTTTCGTTGGTTTGATCGGGCGGCCGTGCTCCTGCGCCCACACGTAGGTGAATTCAGCACCAAGGAAGAAGATCTGCGAACTGTATGCTGTCCAGAGAAGAAGCGAGATCAACCCCGCCGCCGCCCCAAAGGTCGATGCCGGTTCAGCTTTGTTGAAGTATAGTGCGATCAGCCATTTACCGATCCCGAACAGGATGGTGGTGAACATGGCGCCCGGGATCACATCCTTCCAGCGTGGCCGGGCATCGGCAACGAAGCGGAAAAGAGTGGCGAACACAGCGGTGGTGAACGTGAACGTAAGGAGCATGGTGAGCCCCGTTACAACATAGCCGGAGATACCCGGAAGTTCTTTGGTCACCCGTTCAGCAAAACCGAGCACGAGCGCGTTCACAGCGAAGCTCACCACAAGTAAAAACCCCATGCCGAGCACCAGGGAGAAAGAAAGGGCACGCGTTTTCAGCATGGCCAGGATCGAGCTTTTCGGCCGGGGTTGGATCCCCCAGATCCGGTTCATGGAATTCTTCAACGAATTGAACACTGTGGTGGCACCGATGAACAGGGTGACCACACCGATCACGGTGGCCACCAGGCTGTTGCCACTGATGTACGCATCGCCGATCATGCCTTGCAGCGCCTCGGCGGATTCCGCGCCGACCAGATCGCGCAGTTCGCCGAAGAGCCGTCCTTCGGCCGCATCGGGCCCATAGATCATGCCTGTTATGCTGATCACCACCACGAGCAGCGGCACGATCGAAAAGATGGTATAATAGGCCAGGGCCGCGCCAAGCTCGAATGTATTGTCGTTGCTGAACGCCTTGAAGGTGAGCTTCAGGTAGCGGAATCCGTCGGAAATGATCTTCCTCACCTTCCCCTTCGGCTTCTTCTCGGTCTCGTTCGTGGCCATGTTCGATCCCGAATGTTATACCATGGCCAATGCTGCAAGCCCGGCCATTCCCATCAACACTGCGATGGTCTCGGCCCGCGAACCCTGCCGGTCCAAATTACCGATCCGGCTGATGAAGGCGACCAATGCGAAGAGCAAGGCGACCGGAAGCAGGAATGCGAAACCGGTGGACATCATCGGGTTCAGCGTACCATATTCCTGCTGCGGGATCGGGGGCAGTTCCTGTTCAAGATGGATGGATCGGGCCGGAACCTGAGTCCGTGCTGCGCGGGTTACCGGAGCGGTAGATCCATCCAAGGTGGAGAACCTGGCCAGATCGAGCTTTTGCAGATCCACTTCGGCAAGTTCCACAGGCATCAGCCGATCACCGGCGAACATTTCAAGGTAGGGATCGTGATCTACTGGCATCTCATCAGCCGCGAACTCATCGATCGAGAGTTCCTCCATGCCGCTCCGCTTCGGCGGATCGAAGAACCAGCCACGCTTGAAATACTTCCTCTTCTGAAAAGGCCCATCCTGCACCACATGTTCGGAAATGGAACACGAACCGAGCAATGCGGCGATCAGAAAGACGATGGAGGAGCGTAGCATGAAAAACTGCACGAGTGTGCCGATCGCAAGGATCCCGCCAAGCGTGGTTCCATGCGCGAGGTAACGGAAAGCACGGCCGGCGTGCTGATGCGGTACCACGTGGCTGGGGTGAGGCCACCACATACAGCTTCCCTTAAGCGTGGTTAAGTTTGCGGCCCCGGAACGATCCCTCCGATCGGATCCGGGCCAGACACATGAAGATCCTCGTTCTATTGAGCCAAGTGCCCGACACCACCGCACGCATCGCCTTCACCGACGGCAACACGAGATTCGACGCCAACGGCGTGCAATTCATCGTGAATCCCTACGACGAATGGTATGCATTGGTACGCGGTCTTGAGCTGAAGGAAGCACACGGCGGAACTGTGACCACTGTGACCGTGGGAGGTGCCGACACGGATGCGACCATACGGAAAGGCCTGGCGATCGGCGCCGATGAAGCGGTGCGGATCGATGCGCAACCAAAGGAAGCACTGCAGGTGGCCGAGCTGATCGCTGAATACGCGAAGGGAAAAGGCTTCGATCTGATCCTCGCTGGAAAAGAGACGATCGATCACAACGGTGGACAAGTAGGCGGAATGGTGGCCGAACTTCTCGATCTGCCTTATGTTCCGCTTGTGAGCAAGCTCGATCTTACCGGAACCACGGCCACGATCGAACGGGACATCCCGGGCGGGGTGGAGGTGCTTGAGGCTAACCTGCCTCTCTGCGTGAGCGCAGCGAAGGGAATGGCTGAACAACGCATACCGAATATGCGCGGCATCATGGCCGCGCGCACCAAACCTTTGAATGTTGTACCAGCAACCCAGACCGATGAAGTTGCGCCGACCGTGCGTTTTGAACTTCCACCCGCCAAAGGTGCGGTGAAGATGATCCCCGTGGAAGAGGCCGGAACATTGATCGATCTGCTTCATGCCGAAGCGAAGGTGATCTGAGGAGGGATGAAGGTTGAATGATGAAGGCTGGAGGCTGGAGGTTGAAGGTCAGGTTGAAACAGAAGAACAAAAATGAGTGTGATCGTTTTCATTGATACGCAAGGGGATCGGATCCCGCGATCGGCCATGGAAGCCGTGACCTACGGGAAGAAGATCGCCGATCAGCAGGGTTCGGCTTTAACGGTGCTCACCTTCGGTGATCAGGCGGAGGTCGCTTCACTGGGCGCACAGGGTGCTGCCAAAGTGGTGGTAGCCCGATCCATCAAGAATGTTGACAGCAGGCAGCTAACCCGTTTCGTTACCGATGTGGCGAAGAAGGAGAACGCCCAGGTGATCCTGTTCGTTCACGATGCAACGGGCAAAGCGGTGGCACCGCGCGTAGCCGCGCGCCTGAAGGCCGGCCATATCGCCGGTGCGATCACACTTCCGCAGGGCGGCAATGAAGTGAAGCGCAATGTTTTCAGCGGAAAAGCACAGGCATGGGTCTCCATCAACAGTGCGATCAAAGTGATCAGCCTCATGCCCAATTCGATCCCGATCGAAAAAGGTGAAGGAACTGCAGCCGTGGAGGATTACTCTGGCGATGTGGGCCCGGCTGATATCAAAGTGAAGGAAGTGCGCAAGGCCGGTGGCGGCATTCCGCTTCCAGAAGCACAGATCGTAGTGAGCGCAGGCCGCGGAATGAAAGGCCCCGAGCATTGGGGACCGGTGGAGGAACTCGCGCAACTGCTCGGTGCAGCGACCGCATGCAGCCGTCCGGTGGCAGATATGCACTGGCGTCCGCACCATGAACACGTTGGCCAGACCGGCGTTGCGATCCGCCCGAATTGCTACATCGCGATCGGGATCAGCGGTGCCATACAACATCTCGCCGGAGTGAATGGAAGCAAGGTGATCGCCGTGATCAACAAGGATCCCGAAGCGCCGTTCTTCAAAGCGGCCGATTACGGCATTGTGGGTGATGCGTTCGAAGTACTGCCGAAACTGATCGAAGCGGCGAAAAAATTGAACGCCGAGCGTTGAACGCGTCGATCCCGCCTGCGGATACCGTTCAATATACGGTTCCCAAAGAAGGCCCGGTTCCTGTATATTCGATGCCCCGGCGAGCGGGCCGATGAAATAAAATTGCCGGAAGCGCCATTGCGAAGTCATTGAACAGTATGGAGAAGGTCGAGCTCAAGTTCCTGCGGATCACTTACAGCCACACGCATGCGGGCGCTTATGCGCTGATCCTTTCAGAGGTGGAAGGCGATCGGCGCCTGCCTATCATCATCGGTGGTGTGGAGGCCCAGGCGATCGCGATCCAGGTGGAGAACATCAAACCGGCCCGGCCACTTACGCATGATCTGTTCAAGAACGTTTCCGATACGCTGGGTTTCGGCATGAAGGAGGTGATCATCAATGATCTGGTGGAAGGGATCTTCCATGCCAAGTTGGTGATCGAACAGAACGGCAAGGAAGTGGAGATCGATGCACGCAGCAGCGATGCGATCGCCCTGGCGCTGCGTTTTCAGTGCCCGATCCATACGTACGAATTCATCCTTAGCGCAGCCGGTCTGAAGGTTGAAGAAGGTGAGGAGGCCACCGAAGTGGAACCCGAGAGCCGATCGAAGCCGGCGAAGAAACCTTCCGCAGCGAACAGCCTCGAGGAACTCCGGTCCATGCTGAAGGATGCGCTCGATCATGAGGATTACGAGCGCGCCTCGAAGTTGCGCGACGAGATCAAGCGGCGCGAGCAGACCAACTGATCCGATCAGGTCCTTCGCTTCAATCGATCCTTCAACTTCCTGAAGATCGTTGGGCCTTCATCTTCCTTCTGCCCCAGGAAATGGGCCAGCGGGCGCAATTCCTCCACGTGATCGAAGATGATCTTCGCGATCGCGATCAACGGAATGAAAAGGATCACGCCAACGATCCCCCACAACAGTTCACCGATCACGATCGCAACGATGATGAACAACGGGTTCACGTTCACCCGATCGCCCACGATGGTGGGTGTAAGGAATGTTTCTTCCAGGATCTGGTTGAAAATGAACGCACCGGCGATCAACAAAGCCGGCACAGCGGAGCTTTCCGTCACCAGCGTCATCAGGATCGGCAGGATCCCGCCCATCATGGTACCGATGAAAGGGATGAAGTTGAGGTATCCGGCGAGGTAACCGAACAGGAACGGGTGATCGATGCCGATCAACAGCAGCGCGATCGAATTCAACGTACCCAGGATCGTGGTGACCACGAACATTCCGCCGAGATAGCCCTGCCCCACGTTGGCCGCTTCGCGAAGCGCATGTTTCGTTCGCTCCTTGCGCTCCTTCGGGAACATCATCACCACGGCATCGCGCAACCGATCGCGGTAATAAAGAAGCAGCACGATGTAGGCGAAGATGATCATGGCGGTGAACAGCGTACCGAAACCGATCTTCAGGAACGTGAAGAGATGGCCGACGGCCTCACCCATTGGAATGGTGGTCCCGTTCTCTTCCGAAGCCTCTTCTCCTTTTGCTGCTTCAACCTCCTTCTTCGCCACTTTCCTCTCCTTCTTCTTCTCTCCCACCCTGGTCTCCTGCTGCAGCGTGTCGGTGGCGGTGGAATCCGCCGTGGGCGCATCCTCGATCGTAACGCCGAAATTCTCCTTCAGGTAGCTCTGCCCAGAACCAAGATGGGCCATCAGTTTCTCCTTCAATTTCGGCGCATCATCCTTGAAGGAACTCACCTGGAATGCCAGGAAACCGAGCATCGTTCCCACGATCAACAACACGCTTATGGCGCTCAGCATCGCTGCTAGTCCGCGCGCCACGCCTTTTCGTTCCAGCCAGCGGCAGAAAGGCATCATGAGCGTGGCCACGAGCACGGCGAAGACCAGCGGCTTGAGGAAATCGGCGGCGAAATACATGATGCCGAACACCAGTACCACCGCCATCGCGATGTCGTTGAAACGCCGCAGTTGATCCTTGTTCGCCGCCATCGAGCTTCCACCGATCGCGGGCCGGTCCCGATCGGAAGTGTGCCGAAGCTAATACCACCGCACCTGTTGATGCATTCTCGCCGTGTGGCTTGATCGCCGCGATGGAGGCCTCTACTTTTGGCGGCCATGGCCGAAAGGCACAGAAAGCAATTCGCTCTACGGATACGCCAGATCACGATCGCGGCGCTGGAACGCATACGGGCGTACGTGGTGAACAGCAGGGCGAAGGATTTCATCCTGCTGGCGCTGCCGTATCAGGTTAGCGCAGTGCTCACGGCGCTCGTTGCGGTCGGTTATGCCAAGCTCTTCCATTGGATGGAGGAAGTGAACCTTTCGATCCTGGACGACGATCCGCGCTGGATCTTCCTTACCGCTCCGCTGGGCTTTGTGGTCTCTTGGTGGCTTGTCACACGGTTCGCTCCATTCGCCGCCGGTAGCGGCATTCCCCAACTGATGGCCGCCGTTGAAGTGGCCACGGAGAAGAAGAACGATCGCAGCTGGCGATTCCTCAACCTGCGGATCATCCTGGTGAAGATCGCGAGCAGCATCGCGATGGTCTTTGGTGGTGGAGCGATCGGCCGCGAAGGACCAACGCTCCAGATCGCAGGCAGCATCTACCGCATCGTGCATCAACTTCTTCCACCCTTTTGGCCGAAAGTGAGCCGGCGTGTGATGATGATAACCGGTGGCGCGGCTGGCCTTGGCGCAGCTTTCAATACGCCGCTCGGTGGGATCGTTTTCGCGGTGGAAGAACTCACCAAAACGCACATCGCACAATTCCGCACGGCGGTGCTCACCGCTGTGATCCTAAGCGGCATGACCGCGCAATGGCTTCTCGGCCCGTACCTCATCATCGGTTATCCGAAACTGGAACCGGCCACCTTTTCGTTCATGTACAAGATCCTCGCGATCGGGGCGATCGCCGGGCTGGTGGGTGCGCTCTTCTGCAGGTCCCTCATGTTGTTCGACAAGATGCGCCGATCGCTCGCGCGTAGGGAACAGATCCTGTTCGTGGTGGTCTGTGCATTCCTCTTCGCGGGTTGTTTCCATTTCCTTGGGGCACATTCGCTTGGCTCGGGCAATGCGCTGTTGCAGGAATACCTTTTCGCCGCTGAAATGGATCCAGCGGCACGCGACATCGGCGCACGGATCTTAGCTCCGCTGTTCTCGATCTCGGCCGGGGGCGCGGGGGGCATCTTCGCTCCTTCCCTCGCCGCAGGTGCTTCCATAGGCGGTTACATCGCGCAATGGTTCGATCCCAGCCGCGGACAATACAACATGCTTGTTCTGGCTGGAATGACGGCTTTCCTGAGCGGGGTTACGCGATCGCCCTTCACCAGCGCTATCCTGGTGCTGGAGATGACGGACCGGCATTCGGCGATCTTTCAATTGATGTATGCGGCCATGGTCGGTTACCTCATCGCCTTCACCATAGATCGCAAAAGCTATTACGAGCGCATGAAGGAACGATTCCTGCGGGCACTGCCCGAATGGTCGCACTTCACATCCGCGGCCGCAGCCACCGATCCGCCTTCAACGGAGCGTCCGGCGCGGAACGGCTAAATTCGCACTGCGCACCATGAAGCAATACCACGATCTGCTCCGCCATATTCTCGAGAATGGCGTTACAAAGTCCGATCGCACCGGCACCGGAACGCTCAGTTGTTTCGGTTACCAGATGCGCTTCGATCTGCAGCAAGGATTTCCGCTGTTGACCACGAAGAAACTTCATACGCGGAGCATCATCCACGAACTGTTGTGGTTCCTGAAAGGTGATACCAACATCAAATACCTGCAAGAGAACGGCGTGCGGATCTGGGATGAATGGGCCGATGCGAACGGCGATCTCGGTCCGGTGTACGGCTACCAATGGCGCAACTGGCCTGCACCGAACGGCAAAAGCATCGATCAGATCACAAAGGTGATCGACATGATCAAACGAAATCCGGATAGCCGAAGGTTGATGGTGACCGCATGGAATCCAGCGGAAGTGGACAACATGGCGCTGCCGCCCTGCCATGCGTTCTTCCAATTCTATGTGGCCGAGGGAAAACTCAGTTGCCAGTTGTATCAACGCAGCGCGGATACTTTCCTTGGTGTTCCGTTCAACATTGCGAGCTATGCGCTGCTAACGATGATGGTCGCACAGGTGTGTGATCTGCAGCCGGGCGAATTCATCCACACGTTCGGCGATGTGCATCTGTATTCCGATCACCTGGATCAGGCCAGGTTACAACTCACACGGGAACCGCGGCCGTTACCGATCATGGAGATCGATCCATCGATCAGGAACATCTTCGACTTCAAGTTCGAGCATTTCAGCTTGAAGAACTACGATCCGCATCCGCACATAAAAGCGAACGTGAGCGTATGATCGTAAGCGGGATCGTTGCCGTGGCGCGCAACCGGGTGATCGGCCGCGAAGGTGATCTGCCCTGGCATTTGCCCGATGACATGAAGTATTTCGCGGATACGACGCGCGGGCACCACATCATCACCGGCCGTCGCAATTACGAAAGCATTCCGCAACGTTTCCGCCCTTTGAAGGATCGTACGAATATCGTGCTTACCCGCGATCGGACATATGAAGCACCGGGCGCTATCGTCATGAGTTCCTTGGAAGAAGCTTTGGAAAAAGCGCGGGGATCTGGTGAAGAGGAAGCATTCATTATAGGTGGTGGCGAGATCTTCCGCCAGGCGTTGGAAAAGGAGCTCATCGATCGGTTGTACATAACCGAAGTTCACGCCGATGTGGAAGGCGATGTGCTCTTTCCCGAGATCGATCCACTGAAGTGGCGGGAAAAAAGCCGATCGGAACATCCTGCCGATGAAAGGCATGCTTATTCGTTCACATTCGTGGTATTGGATCGAAACTTTTGATCCCTTCGTTCGTCCTAGCGTTAAGAACACCTGCCATGAACAAGCTTCAACAGATCCTTTTGCTTGCTATTGTGATGATCGTGCTTCACTCCTGCCGTGGGAAGGAAGATGATGCCGTGATGCCGGACCGTGACTACAGCGCCGCTCAGGATAATTTTCAGGGAGAATTCTTCTTTACCGACGCACTACGCCAAAGTGATATCGCATACAAGGATGGCGAGGATGGATCTCCCTGCATCCAAAGTGTGACGATCGATCTGGATACGATGCCGCATACCATGCTAGTCGATTTCGGAACCACGAATTGCGTTGGCGAGAATGGCCTGTCAAGACGCGGAAAACTGTTCGTAACCTTTGCCGGACCTTATGGTGAAGCAGGCACGGAGATCACTATCACGCCGCAGGATTATTACGTGAACGATCATCACGTACAAGGCGTGAAGACGGTCACCAACGCAGGACAGAACGATCAGGGCCAGACGTACTTCAATGTGAACGTGAACGGTACCGTTACTGCGCCGGATGGCAGCTGGACGAGCACGCATACCTCACAACGGATCCGTACATGGATCGAAGGTGAAGGCTCCACCACGATCTATGATGATGTGTATTCGATCAGTGGCAACGGCAGCGGAGTGAACCGGAATGGAGTGGCATACACGACCAATACCGTTTCGCCGCTTCGGGCTGAAATAGGTTGCCCATGGATCGTTAGCGGTGTACAACAGGTGATTCCTGCCGGCCGGCCGGCCCGCTCGATCGATTTCGGCAGCGGAGCTTGCGATCCGATCGTTTCCATAACTGTGGGCGACTACACGTTCACGATCGGCGGCTGATCACCGTCCAAAAGAATTGGGATGAACAGGTAACCGAACGTCCCATCCCTGCGTCTACCGTTCATCACCGATCCCTTGTGGCTTCGCACTTTGCCGGCATAGCTTGGCTGCGGTCGCAAGCTTCTGCGGAAGCCTGAAGCAACAAGGGGAACGGCCATGGGAACAGCTCCGGCAACGGGCTGTTCCCTTATTCCCTGATCGAATGAACTATTTCCAGCGCACCCCGATACGTTACCGCACCATCCTGATCACGGCGGGCGTGCTGGCCACGCTTTTCCTCTTCCAGGCGTACATGCACTGGTACGTGTATCGCGACCTGAAGCAGATGGGCGAATTCAGCTGGTGGCGCGAAGCACCGGT
>JAEZDL010000203.1 GCA_023418095.1 Bacteroidota bacterium | reverse complement strand
TGGTGATCCAGGTATTGTGGATGCTGAACAACATCCGCCTGAAACAGGATCAATTCGACCAGGGGGTTTCCAACGCACTTTTCGCCATCAGCGAGCGGCTCGAGCGACAGGAGAAATTCCAGTTCCTTGAGAATTATGAAGCGGGCCGCAGGCTTCTGTTACGGCTCGATACCCTGCGCCGCCCGCATGCGCACAACAGCCATACGGAACGTGCGGATCTGCCCTCGTACGGGAGCGACGGTTGGCCGCTGGGCCAGAAGGAACATGAGGAGCTTGTATCGGTGATGGTGCGAAGCATACTCGCATCCAGGTGGCAGACAGAGCCTGAGAACCGGATCGATCTGAGCGTACTGGACAAGATCGTGAAGGAGGAATTCGAAGCACACGGGCTTCCGGAGGACAATGGGTACGCGGTGTTCACCGGCAAGTACGAACCAGTTCTGATCCCGGTGGAATACCGCGACCAGGAGGAGCAACTGAAGAACATCGAGCACCGCGAAAGGTTGTTCCGGTACGATCTGGTGGGGCCGGAATTCCACCTGCACGTTCTTTTCCCCGGCGAGAACCAATTGCTGCTGCGCAGCATGCTCCCGATGATCGTGATCTCCGTGGTCTTCATCATCATCATCGTGGTAGCCTTCTTCCATACCATGCGTACGATCTTCAGGCAGAAGCGGATCAACGATATACGCAATGACCTGGTGAACAACCTGACCCATGAACTGAAGACGCCGATCAGCACGATCTCCCTCGCCTGCGAAGCACTTACCGATCCATCCATTCCGCAGGACGATCAACAGGCGCGCAAGTTCGTGACGATGATCCGCGATGAGAACAAACGTCTCGGATCGCTGGTGGAGAACGTGCTGCAGAGCGCGGTGCTGGACAGTGGTGCCATGCTGCTCAAGCGGGTGGAACTTGACCTGCATGCCGTGATACGCGATGTGGTGAAAAGCAGCAGCATACAGGTATCGCGGCGCAACGGACGTGTGGAACTGGACCTGCAGGCTGAGATCCATCACCTGCACGGCGATCGGACGCATCTTACCAATTCATTGTACAACCTGATCGATAACGCGATCAAATACAGTGTGCGTGAACCACGGATCCTCATCGCCACGCGCAGTACCGATGAAGGGATCCAAATCAGTGTGACCGACAATGGGATAGGCATTCCCCGATCCGAATTGTCCAAGATCTTTGATAAACTTTATCGGGTGCCCACCGGTGATGTGCATAATACGAAAGGCTTCGGTCTTGGCCTTAGTTATGTAAAGAGCGTTATACAACGCCACGGCGGGCGCGTGGAGGTGGAAAGCGAACCCGGGAAGGGAAGTACATTCAGGATATTCATACCGTTCGAACATGTCAGGGAGCAACAGGTTGCTGCTGGTGGAAGATGATCCGAACCTGGGCGAATTGCTCAGCGGTTATTTGAAGGCCAAAGGCTTTGAGGTCGAACTGCGCACCGATGGCGAACAGGGCCTGCAGGCCTATCGATCGGCGCCGTTCGATCTGTTGATCCTTGATGTGATGATGCCGGTGAAGGACGGATTCACGCTTGCCCGCGAGATCAGGCAGAAGGACCAGGCCACGCCGATCATCTTCCTTACGGCGAAAAGCATGAAGCAGGATACGATCCGCGGATTCGAAGCCGGTGGTGATGATTACCTCACCAAACCCTTCAGCATGGAGGAACTGCTGCTGCGGGTGAGCGCCGTGCTGCGCCGCACGCAGGGCGTGAAACCGCGCGTGGAGGAACCCGATCGGTATGAATTCGGTGATTCGGAATTCGAGCCACGCAGGCAGTTGCTGAAAACACCTGCAGGCGAGCGCAAGCTCACCACCAAAGAATCGGAATTATTGCGCCTTCTGTGCGCCAGCCAGAACGAAGTGCTCGAGCGTACGCATGCCCTGCAGGAGGTCTGGGGCAACGACAGTTATTTCAGCGGACGCAGCATGGACGTGTATATCGCGAAGCTCCGCAAATACTTGCGCGAAGATCCCAAAGTGGAGATCATAAATGTACATGGCAAAGGTTTCCGCATGATCGCACGCAACGCGTAATGATCGGCCGTCCGCCATGGTTCTGTGGGAAACGACAGGACCATGGAGAAAATGCATCAATGGAAAGAACAGGCGCGCGGGTTCGCAAGACGTGCGTTTATCGGCTTCACGGCAAGCCTTACGTTCACGCTGATCGCGTTTGAATGGACAACATATGGATCGCTTCCAGCATATGGACCGTTCGATCCGATCGAACTTCCCTGGGAGCCACAACTCATTCATGTGGTACCGCCTGAAGCAAAGAAGGAGATGAAACCGCCTGCGCCTGCGAAAGAGAAGTGGTCCACGGGTCCGGTAAAAGCGTTGGATGAGGTGATCCCACCGGATCCAGTGATCGATCCCGTGATCGACCGGACAGGTCCCGAAATACCCGCCCCCAGCGCAGCGATCGATACCGCCACGGCCGCGCCTGCTGGAATGAACATGCCACTCCTGAATCCGGAGATCCTACCCCATTTTGCGAATTGCAGCCGGCCGGATATGGAGAGAACGAAGGAATGCACCGAACAACGGATCCAACGTCATCTCGAACGCAACCTGCGAATTCCCGAAGGAATGATGGGATCGGTGCGCACCACGGTCACCTTCGAGATAGACGCCGAAGGCTCGATCGGCCGGATCCATTGCGCACCCAAGGTAGATCCATTGATCGAGGAAGAGATCGTGCAGGTGATCCGTTCGCTCCCACGATTCGTTCCCGGTTCACAGGGTGGCCATCCGGTGGCGGTGTATTACCAGATCCCGCTGGTGCTGCGGCGCAATTAAAGGGAGGCCGTGCGGCCACCATCCACCGGCAGATTGATGCCGTTGATGTAGGCGCCTGCCGGGCCGGCAAGGAATGCGATCGCTCCGGCGATCTCCTCCGGCCGGGCGAACCGGCGCAACGGGATCTCCTTCAACATCTCTTCTTCGATCGTTTTGTTGGCAAGTCCGGTGGCGGCAGCCTTGTTACTGATGATGGTGGCGAGCCGTTCCGTTGCGGTGGCGCCGGGAAGCACGTTGTTCACCGTGATCCCGTATTGACCCAATTCATTCGCAAGCGTCTTGCTCCAGTTGGCCACCGCACCACGGATCGTATTGCTCACGCCCAAGTTCGGGAGCGGCTGTTTCACGCTCGTGCTGATCACATTGATGATCCTTCCATTGCGGCGCTCCTTCATTCCAGGCACAATGGCGCGCACCAGTGTTTGAAAGCTGAGAAGATGCAGGCTGAACGCTTTCGCGAAAGCTTCTGGATCGGCCTCATGCGCGAGCCCGGGAGGCGGCCCACCGGTGTTGTTCACGAGGATGTCCACGTTGGTCGTTCTTTCCGCGATCCGTTCTGAAAGCTCCCGCCTGGCCATGTCGGCAACGATGTAGGAATGCTTCTGCGCTCCCCGAGTGGCGAGTTCCTGAAGCGTTCGATCGAGCTTTTCCTCATCCCTGGCGAGAAGTATCACGTTCGCGCCAAGCTGTGCGAACAATGTCGCGGTGGCGAGCCCGATGCCCTGCGTGCTTCCACAAACGAGCGCATTCCTTCCGGTAAGTTGGATATCCATCGGTCCAAAAGTATCTGCTGCGATCAAAGCCATCCTTGAACTGGAATGGTTAAGTGCATTGGATACGCCGTATGATCGCGGATAAAAGCACTGGACATCAGAACGATCGCAGGATCGGCGGGCATTGCATGGAACCCGTGTGGATAAAATACTACGGGCAAGCGGGCGGATCGGCTTATTATGAAGTGATCTTTGTACCCCTACAACCATAACAAAGACAACCAGGGATCATGAAGCAATTGTTACTAGGTATACTCTCGATCCTGATATCGGGAACGATCGCCGCACAACCACCGAACGATAACTGCTGGCAGGCGGATACAGTTGTCGTGGCGCCGGGCGCAACCGTAACGGTCACCGGCAACAATGAAGGTGCAACGGATGCGATCAATATCGGCGTACCACACGTCTGGGAAGCCTTCACATTGACGGAATGTTCCGACCTGATCATCTCCTACTGCGGCACCGATCCGGCGTTCACCACGGCACACCGCACGCTGTACACCGGCTGCACCACGAACGGCTTCGGCAATTTCGCACGCCATCCGGATACGGGGATCGAACAGACCTCCTGTGGCGACAACAACTTCACCATTCCGTACTTCCAACTTCCTGCCGGCACGTATTTCTACCTGGTCGAATCCCTTCCGGGTGCGACAGGGGATTACACGTTGAACTTCACGGCCACACCTTGCAGCGCCACACCACCAGCGAACGACGAATGCGCCGGTGCGATCACATTGGTCCCCAACGAGACCTGTGTGACCGTTACCGGTGATGTGGATGGCGCCAATGCAGGCGTTTCGCTTCCGCCGATCACCTGCAATGGCTGGACCGGTGATTCAAGCGACGACGTATGGTTCCAGTTCGTGGCCACCGCCGAGTCCCACGACATCATGGTAACGCCGGGTCCAGGCATGGATCCAACGGTGGATCTGCGCAGCGGCATTTGCGGCGCCACCGAAACGATCGCCTGTGCAGAGAATACGGGCACCGGTGCAGCGGAAACACTCCAAGCCACGGGACTCACGATCGGTGAGACATATTACATCCGCGTGAACGATTGGTGGGCGGGTCTTTCGCTCACCACCACTTTCGATATCTGCGTGATGGGCGCCGGCGGTGGTGATTGTGAAGCTTTCGCCGGATCCTTCGGTCCGGTGGCCGGCCCTACATGCCTGGTCGATGGCTCCGCAATATTGAGCCCGATCCCCACCGGTGATGCCGTTGTTCCTGAAGGCTTCTCGACCATCTACCTGCTTTCGATCGGCGACGATGCTGTGCTCCAGACCAGCAACGTAACGGCCAGTTTCACCGTGAACGACCCCGGTACATACACCGTACACACACTGGTGTTCGATGAGAGCACGCTGGATACAAGCCTGTTCGTTGCCGGTACCACTACCATCGCCGAGATCTATGCGTTATTGCAACAAGGCGGCGGAGAGATCTGCGGCAGCATCGATGTTACCGGTGCTACGATCGAAGTGATCGTTTGCGAGCCCTGTGATGCGTTCGCAGGCACGCTTACACCGGTGATCGGAACAGTTTGCCTGATCGACGGCATCGCTGGCATGGAAGCGATCTTGAACAATGATGCTGTGATCCCCACCGGGTATCAGCAGGTCTTCGTCCTCACGCAAGGTCCCGACATGGTGATCCTCGAAGTGAGCATCACTCCTGTATTCGAGATCGGCACAGTTGGATCGTACACGATCCATTCACTCGTGTTCGACCCGGCCACGTTGAACCTGAGCGACATCGTGATCGGTTCCACCACGGCGGCCGAAGTGAACGCCATGTTGCAGCAGGGCGGCGGTACGATCTGCGCAAGCCTCGACCTTGCGGGCGCTGCCTACGAAGTGGAGGATTGCACGCCTGCCAATGACCTGTGCACGAATGCACAAGGCTTGAACATCTACGCCACCGGCGATTGTGCTGGCAACGAAGTGTCCGGTTCGAACATCTTCTCCACCGCGGGGACCATTTCACCAGCCTGCGATCCATCCACGGTAGGTTTCGCCGATGTCTATTACGTCTTCAATTCCGGTGCGAACACCGAAGTAACGATCGACCTTACCGGAGTTACGATGGAAAACTGGGGTATCGCGGTCTTCACGGATTGCACGGGTGATGGACCGATCGCATGTGAGATCTCACCTGCAGCACCGATCATAGTGACGACTACGCCGGATACCGATCACATCATCATGATCTACTCCGATCTTGAGGATGGCCAGACGGGCGATTTCAACATCTGCCTCACCGGATCGGTAGCGGTGAACTTCTGTCTGGGCGGCAGCGTAAGCACCGACCTTGGCGAGGATGAAGCTGTCATCTGCGTGAATGATCCAGTGGGATCGATCGCATTCATGAACACTGGCGGAGGCGCGCAGGATTACTCCTACATCCTCACCGATA
>JAEZDL010000029.1 GCA_023418095.1 Bacteroidota bacterium | reverse complement strand
CTTCCAGCGTGGAACTGATGAATACGCGTAACCGCTGGTCTGGAGTGCGGATCACCTTGGGTCGGGAAAGCGTGGTTTCCATCGTGGTTCGGATGAAGAGTGAACGGTTTTATCAAGGGCGAAAATGTGACCATTTCGAACCCCAACTCTGCTCGAATGACATCAACCGGAACAATGGATGCATGAACCGGATGATCTCGCTTGGGAAGGCCGGATCACCGATCGGCTACGGATCTTTCCGGTTCGTGCAGAAATCCTTCCCGCTCATGTCATACACCTGTACGAGGTATGGCGGGAGATGCTGAGATTTGGGGCAATGATCATGCTCCGCCTCCGGACCCTTTTCCTCTATTTCTGTACACCGCTGTTGATCTGTGCGCAGGATCGTCCCGAGGCGGTCACAGCGGAGATCCGAAACATCGGCAACATCCTGCGATCGCAGCCGCCAGAGGTCGCCATGCGCCGGATCGATTCTCTGCTCGCAGTTCCCGATCAGGATCCGCTGTTGATCGTCGGTCTGTACAATTTCAAGGGACATGCGTTCCGCCTGACCGGCAGGCTGGATGATGCGATGGCCGCGCAGGTGCGATCGTACCAGCTGGCGGATTCATTGAACGATCTAAAGGGAAAGATCGATGCGCAGATCGCGATCGGCATCATCCATCTTGATCTTGATGAAATGGAAAAATCACAGCGGACGTTGTTGGAGGTCTACAGGATCACCGAAGCGAATCCGCAGCTGGAGCGGAATTATCGTGTTCCGTTGGTGCTCGGTGCGATCGCTCTGAAATTCGACAAAGTGGACAGCGCGCTCTTCTGGTACAAGAAGGCATTGCCGCTTTCCGAAGCCGCGAAGGACAGTCTGAACATGTGCGACATCCGGTACAACATTGGGATCGCCTATGAAAAGAAAGGTGATCTCCAGGCCAGTGAGCGTTATTTGCTTGCAGCGATCGATGCGATCCCCGAAGGCGGTTATCCGCAACTGGAGGCGCGTGCGCTCGAAGCTCTTGCATCGATCTACATCATGATGCAGCGTTGGGATGAAGTTCCTGCCTATCTGGACAAGGCTCAGGAAATGGCGATCCAACACGGTGCTGGCGATGCACTGGAGAACGTGATGATAAGCCGAATGCGTTACCTGATGGCGATCGGCGATAGCTCGAAAGCATTCGATGTGTCACAACGCCTGCTCGCCGTGAAGGATTCATTGTCGATGGTCTTTCGCGAACGAACGCTTGCGGAAGTGCAGGCCAACTTCGACATGGCACGCATGGAGAAGGAACTGGAGCTCACGAAGGCCGAGGCCGAGGTGAATAAGTTGCGTGCACAACGTTCGCGGATCGCATGGAGCGCTCTCAGCGTGATCGCCGTGCTGGCTATCATATTGATCATGCTGACCCGTCGTCAATATCAGTTGAAGAAACAGACAGCGGTCGCGTTGGAACAGGATAAGGAACGGCTGCTGGAAGAGAACGAATTGCTGCACCAGGAGAACCTGATGGCGCGGTTCGAAACACTGAAAAGCCAGATCGATCCGCACTTCCTGTTCAATGCGATGAACACACTTTATACGCTCGTGGAAACAGAGCCGAAGAAGGCGCGTGAGTTCGTTGCCAGCTTCAGTGCATTGTACCGGAAAGTGCTCACATCGCGGGAGCGAACGATCGTTCCGGTGCAGGAGGAATTGGAACTCGTTCATCACTATCTCTTCCTTCAACGGATCCGTTTCGGCGAAAGCCTGCAGGTAACGGTGGAAGTACCGGCACGCGCGCTCACGGGTTATCTTCCACCTTTCACCTTGCAGATGTTGCTGGAGAATGCGATCAAGCACAATGTGATCAGTGCTGCGCATCCATTGCACATCGCGATCACGGTGGAAGGCGATCACCTCATCGTGCGCAATGATCTGCTCGCGCGCGGAACGAAGGAGGTGGGCACCGGCACCGGGCTTGACAACATCCGCCGGCGATACACGATGCTTGGTGCGCCGGAACCCACGTTCACGGTGAGCGATCAGCATTACACAGCATCCGTACCCATACTTTCACAGGAACAATGACCGTCTACATCATCGAGGACGAGGCACCGGCCGCGCAAGGGTTGGTGCGACTGCTGGAACAGGCCGATCCTGCCATTCGTGTGCTGGGCATGGCCGATAACGTCGAGGATGCTGTGCAAGGCATCGCAGCGCTGCGGCCGGATCTGATCTTCATGGACATCCACCTAGGCGATGATCTGTGCTTCACCATCTTCGATCGCATCGTGGTCGAATCTCCGGTGATCTTCACCACGGCTTACGACAAGTACGCGATCCAGGCGTTCCAGGCCAACGGGATCGATTATCTGTTGAAACCGATCGAATTGGATTCGGTGAAACAAGCGCTGGGAAAGGTGGATCTTTTGAAACGCCGCTTCGGCATCGATCCGGGTGTATTGCGTGAACTCAGCGCCATGCGCCAACCGGCCTTCCGCGAACGCTTCATGGTGGCCAGCGGCGGCCAGATCCGATCGGTGCCGGTAGGGCAGGTGGCCTATTTCCAAAGTGAAGGCCGCTACGTGAAACTCGTGAGCAACGACAATCACCGCTACATCGTTGACGGTACGATGGACAAGATCGCCACGGAGCTGGATCCGCGGAATTTCTTCCGGATAAACCGCCAGTTGATCGTTTCGTTCGGCGCGATCAAGAGCATGGCGCCTTACAGCAAGAGCCGCGTGAAGGTGTTGCTGCAACCCGTGCCCGATGTGGAGAGCATCGTAAGCGTGGAGCGTTCCGCGGAATTCAAATCCTGGCTGGATCGGTAGGATATCGAAAGGAACAAGGGCGTCTTCAGGTTTTCCTGCGACCCTTTCGGGGTCGAATACCTGGATCTCTTAGAGGTCGAAGAGTCTGCGATCCGTGGCTACGATCTGTGACCCCTTCGGGGTCGTTCTATTTGCGATGGATCAATGGCTATATAGACCCTGAAAGGGTCATACGAACGTAGCCCCGGGTCATCGACCCCGGGGCTACAGGGAACGGATGGTGGATCGACCCTGAAGGGGTCGCAGGCAACATGCATTGCCTCCTCCAACTTTCAAGGCAGATATTTTCGATCGAATTCAACGCCGGCTTCGTTCAACAACAGCTCCAATTCCTCGACGTATGTTCTTTTGCGATGATGTTCTTCCTGTGTTGCATATATCTATGGATCACATCCAATTCCCGATTTCCAACGGTAAATGCGCCATATCCATCCTGCCAGGAAAAATTTCGTATCCCGCCCACATCACGCAACCAAGGTGTGGAAGCTTTCTTGATCTCTCGCACCATTTCCGCAATGTTCTGAGAAGGTCTTAGATCGATCAAAAGATGGACATGATCCACCCAACCATTAATGATGCGTGGAAAACCACCGAGACCTGTTATCGTTCCCGCCAAGTATGCCCATAACCGTGGACGGATCTCTGGATCAATGCTCGGTTTTCTTTCACGTGTACCGAAAACGATGTGATAATGAAGTTGATGATAGGTGGACATTCAAAACGGTTTAATTGAAGATAAGCCGATCGAATAGATGACAGGCGTTCGTTGGTTCACTGCGATCATTTCAGGGTCGAATGCCCGGGATCGCCAAATGTCCACGCGTATGCGACCGGTGGTACGATCTGTGAACCCTTCGGGGTCTTCCGATCTGTTACGGATCAGGCGATCAAGACCCTGAAAGAGTTGTAGGTAAAATTCGCCTTCGACCCGTTCAAGGTCGAATTCCCTGGACCCCTTTATCGTCCACGGGTTCGGACCCGAGGTTACGTTCTGTAACCCGTTCGGAGCCTTCCGATCCATTCGTCACTTCCCGGTTCATGCATTCATTGTTCCCGCTCATGTCATTGCAGGATGTATACGCGTGATCGTGCTTCCACTTTCGCAGCGCAATTCCAACAACACCCCTGCATCATGCAACTCCCAAGTATCCCTGTCTTCCTCCTGATCGCAATCATCGCGGTAAGCTGTGGTTCACCGGCGCAACCAAAGCCCGAACCTTTTCCATCGATCGAACCGTCGCTTGAAGCCGTGAGAAAGCGAGGCGAATACCTGGTCACCACCATGCTCTGCCACGACTGTCACTCACCGAAGATCATGACAGAACACGGTCCTGTGCCCGATCCCGATCGATTGCTTAGCGGACATCCGGCGAACGAGAAGAATCCGCCGCTGGATCCCAATGCGAATCCGGGATGGATCTACTTCAGTCCCGGACTCACTTCGGCCGTAGGTCCATGGGGCACCAGCTTCAGCGGAAACCTTACCAGCGATGCCACTGGCATTGGCAACTGGAGCGAAGAGCAGTTCAAACGTGCGATCACCAAAGGATTGTACAAGGGTCTTGAAGGATCGCGTCCATTGTTGCCGCCGATGCCTTGGGAGATGTTCAAGAATTTGAATGATGAGGACATCCATGCGATCTACACGTACCTGCAAAGCACGAAGCCCGTGGAGAACGTGGTGCCTGCACCGATCCCACCCGCGGAAACACTCGCCGTCAAGTAATCCATCAACCTAACATGAAACACCTTTTCACACTATTCTTTGCCTGCGCAGTTGTTGCCGCACAAGCGCAACCCACGCTCACATTCGCGTCGAACGCACCGGAGATCGGTACACAGTACACGCAGAATTACGGGAACTATGTTCCACCAGGGAACCCAGGTGCTATGCAGACGTGGGATCTCACAGGCCTCATGATCGATAGCACCGATGTGATCCCAATGGTCGCGCCTTCGTCCACGCCGAACGGCGGCCAGTTCCCGAATGCCACGATCGCAGCGACGAGTAATCCGGTGATCACCTACTATCAGGTTACACCCAATGGGATCTTCTTCACTGGAAGTGATGATGGGACCAGCATCATCGTGAACAACCCAATACCGAAATACCTCGCGTTCCCCGCAACGATGGGTAGCAATTGGTCCACCGAATTCGCATCGGAATTCACCTATGAAGGCGACGTTGTCATGCGCAGCGGAACGGTGAATTGTGAAGTGGATGGATACGGCACTTTGCAGATGCCGTTCGGATCGGTGCAGAACGTGCTGCGCATCCATATGATGAATGAGATCGAAGATGTCATGGACATGTTCACGATCGAATATACCTACGACAGTTACCTGTACTACACACCCGGTCAGTTCCATCCGATCGCGGAGCTGGTGACAGGCACGATCGACATGGGCTTTGGTTCACCTACAGTGATCCAGTTCAGCCGCTGGGCAGGTGACATCACCACGGATCTGTCTGCCGATGCATCTCTGAATGATCAGTTGCGTGTGTATCCTGTTCCGGCGAATGATGTGCTTCATTTAAAGGATGCAGGTCAGATCGGTGAAGTCGTGAATGCATCGGTGCTCGATGCTGCTGGCCGCGTGGTGCTCCAAACAGATCTTGTTGTTGAAGAGATCATTCCGCTGGATCTGCAAGAACTTAAGTCAGGGGCCTACACCTTGTACCTTGTCGATCCCAAAGGGCAGCTAAGAACAACCAGGTTCCGCAAACTCTAGGATTTATTCGATCGGCATCGCGAATAGCACCGAGCTTACTATACTCTCAAAAAGCCTCCTTCACGGGAGGCTTTTCAGCTTTGGATCGATCATTCTGAACAGTTCGAATAATAAAGTTGCATCGGCTCCGTACTTCAATTTACTTTGTAGCGCAAAGTACTTTGAATACTACGTCAAACCTTTAACTGAACAAGCCATGGTAGAAGCAGGACGGATCAACGATCGCAACGACGGCGACACGTTCAAAGGATTTTGGAGAACACTTCGCATCATCGGCTGGTCTGCGGCCGCCGTGGTCCTGATGCTCCCGCTCATCTTCATGCAGTTCACCAACGAGGTGGATTGGAGCTTCAGCGATTTCGTCTTCGCCGCCATCATACTCGGTGGTATCGGGCTGATGTTCGAATTCCTGATCCGCCGATCGGGCGATGACGCTTATCGCACTGGAGTGATCGTCACGTTGGCCACCATGTTCCTGTTGATCTGGAGCAACGCAGCGGTCGGCTTCATCGGATCGGGAATGAACTTCGCCAATATCCTTTATGCTGCATTGGTCGTGGTGCCCGTGGCCGGTGGGATCATCACAGGATTCAAGGCGAAAGGGATGTTCAGCACCATCATCGTTACGGCCATCGCGCAGGCGTTCATCACCTTGATCGTGTTCGCGAGTGGAATGGTGGGAGAGGATGAACAGGCCGCGATCCCGGTGATCAACGCGTTGTTCGTCGCGCTCTGGATCGGCGCAGCCCTGCTTTTCCGCGAAGCTTCGCGACCGATCGATCAGCGATCTCTTCGGATTCTGCGGATCCACTTCATCCTTTCATCGCTGTTGATCGTGATCGGAGCGATCCTTCTTGCTTTCATGGTCACGGTGGAAAGTGAACCCGGTGCGATCCCGTTGTTGATCCTGCTGATCGGGATCGGCTGGTCGCTGATCACGAATTTCAGAATGCGTTCAACAAGGAATGCCATCAAGTGAACGGTAACGGCATGAACCATCCATCTTCCTTTTGGCACGAGCATTTCAGCCAAAATCTTGTGAAGCAACGGATCGATTGGAGCGCCCGGCCGGAGATCACCGACCAGGAGCGGCGCAGCATTCTTTATTCGCTGAAGGCATGGCAGCTCGGCGAGACCAGCGATGGCCGGCACCTGATGGCCGCGGCACGCAAGTACGCTGCACGTATCAACGATCCGGAGTACGTGCAGGCCGTTCATCTCTTCATCAAGGAGGAGCAGAAGCATGGTGCCAACCTGGGTCGTTACATCGATGCGATCGGCGAGCGTCGTGCGAAACGCGATCTGGGCGACACGCTCTTCCGCAAAGTGCGCTACTTGAATACCAGCATGGAATTATGGACCATCGCGGTGATCATTGTCGAGAGCGCGGCACAGATCTTCTACCAGGCGCTTCATGATGCCACCAAATGCCCGTTGTTGCGGCAGATCTGCACGGACATCCTGATGGATGAAGCGCATCACATCAAGTTCCAGAACGAACGGCTGCACATCATTTTCCAGGAGAAAAGTTTCTATGCCAAAGCGATCGCGCTCGCGTTCTACTCGGTCCTGTTCTTCGGCACCATCCACGCGATCTGGTTCGGCCATCACCGCGCATTCAAGGCCGGTGGCGTCGATCGCAACGAGTTCATGCGATCGATGTGCTACAAATTCTTCAGCTCAATGAAGTCCCTTTGGAAACGTGCGGATCGTGTGGAGAAGATGGCTGTGGCCTTGAGCTGATCGAAGGCGGTCGTTGGGTTTTTTTGGGCGTGCCCCGCCTAGGTCTGGAATGGGCTGCGCCCGCCGAAGCCTTGGCGAAGGCGGGTCGCGCTATCCGCTGTAGTCCTCGCCGGCCAAAAGCGCCGGCTCCGGGCTGCCGCTCCTATCGCTCACGCAGATCCGTGCCGATCGAAAGGCATCGTACCATATTAACTTGCGGTTATCATTATCCATGTTACACCATTCCATCATATCGTATGAGCTATCTGCCGATCGAGAATTATGGCATCATTGGTGATCTGAATACAGTGGCGTTGGTCGGCCTCAACGGGTCGATCGATTTCATGTGCTTCCCCGATTTCGATTCGCCGAGCATCTTCGCCGCACTTCTCGATGATGAGAAAGGTGGAAGGTTCCAGATCCATCCGGTCTTCGAAGAGATGCGCACCAAGCAACTGTATCTGCCCGATACCAACGTACTGCTCACGCGTTTTCTTTCCGAGGAAGGAGTGGGGGAGATCACCGATCTGATGCCGGTGGAGGAATTCTCCGCCGGCAAGGAACTGATCCGCCGCGTTACGACAGTGCGTGGCGAAGTAACGTATGAGATGATCTGCCGGCCGCGGTTCAACTATGCGCGCAGCAGCCATACGGTCGAGCAACTTTCCGATCATGAGGTGATCCTCACCAGTGAAGAGAAGGAACCACTGGTCCTTCGGTTCAAAAGCACAGTGCCGCTGAAGGTTGTGGACGGCGACATCTATGCGAAGTTCACGTTGGGCGCGTCGGAGACCGCTGATTTCCTGCTGGAACATGTGAACATCGAGAGTACACGAGACAAGGATCTGCACGAGTTCGTAACGGAGAACATCTTCCGCACCGTGGAGTATTGGAAGCAATGGCTCGCGCGATCCACATACAAGGGAAGGTGGCTTGAGACCGTGCATCGATCGGCCCTTGTGCTGAAGCTTCTCACATCTTATCGCTTCGGGTCGATCATCGCAGCACCGACCTTCTCACTGCCCGAAGCGATCGGTGGCAAGCGCAATTTCGATTACCGTTTCACCTGGATCCGCGATGCTTCCTTCAGTGTTTACGCGTTGATCCGTTTGGGCTACACGAAAGAGGCCGGCGCTTTCATGGGCTGGGTGGAAAAGCTGTGCGAGAACCTGGGTGAAAAAGGCCGGCTCGGGATCATGTACGGGATCGATGGACACCTCGAACTCGATGAACGTGTGCTCGATCACCTCGAAGGCTATCGAAAGTCGCCACCGGTGCGGATCGGTAATGATGCGTATGGCCAGCTGCAACTGGATATCTACGGTGAGCTGATGGATTCAGTTTACCTCTTCAACAAGTACGGTGATCCGATCTCGCATGATCTCTGGCGTGATCTGGAAAAGCAGATCGACTGGCTTGCCGATAACTGGGACCAGCCCGATGAAGGGATCTGGGAAGTGCGTGGCGGTCGGCGGAAATTCCTCTATTCACGTTTGCTGTGCTGGGTAGCTTTCGATCGCGGGATCAAGATCGCCACGGCACGATCGTTCCCATTGAATGCTCGCTGGCGCGAAGAGCGTGACAAGGTCTTCCGGTCGATCTACGCCGATCATTGGGACGAGAAGGCGCAGGCCTTCATGCAGTATCCCGGCGCCAGCACGGTGGATGCGTCCGCATTGCTGATGCCATTGATCCGGTTCATCGGCCCGAAGGATCCGCGCTGGCTTTCAACGCTCGATCGGATCGAAAAGGAATTGGTGAGCGATTCGCTCGTGTACCGCTACCGCACCGATCGCGCTGCGCCGGATGGCTTCCACGGCGAGGAGGGAACTTTCAGCATGTGTTCGTTCTGGTATGTGGAATGCCTTGCGCGTGCGGGCAGGCTCGAAAAGGCCCGATTCTACTTCGAGAAGATGCTCGGGTACGCGAACCATCTCGGCCTTTATTCCGAACAACTCGGCCGGCAGGGCGAACATCTCGGGAACTTTCCGCAGGCCTTCACGCATCTTGGCCTGATCAGTGCTGCATACACGTTGGATCGGAAGTTGAACTCAAGCAGGATCGGTGATGAATGAAGGAAGGACCGTGATCGTTACGGGCGCAAGTTCCGGCATCGGGCAGGCGATCGCCATCGGTTTCGGTGAGCGGAAAGCGAACGTTGTGGTGAATTACCACGGCGATAGTGAAGGAGCTGAAAGAACCCTGGAAGCGATCCGAAAGGCCGGTGGCAACGGCATCAGCATACAAGCCGATGTGAGCGACGAGAAGCAGGTGATCGCCATGTTCGATCGCGCGATCGGCGATTTCGGCGCGATCGATGTGTTGATCAACAATGCGGGCATCCAGCGCGATTCACCGGTGAGCAGCATGAGCCTTGGGGATTGGGACAAGGTGATCGCCACGAACCTCACCGGCCATTTTCTCTGCGCGCGCGAAGCGATCAAGGCGTTCAACAGGAAGAAGGGATCCGATCGGGAAAGATCGATCGGCAACATCATCTTCATCAGTTCCGTCCATGATGTGATCCCCTGGGCAGGCCATGTGAATTATGCGACCTCGAAAGGCGGGATCGATATGCTGATGCGTTCGATAGCACAGGAAGTGGCACCACAGAAGATCCGCGTGAACGCGATCTCACCCGGCGCGATCGCCACGGACATCAATTCAGATGTCTGGAAGGATGAAGCGAAAAAGAAAGAGCTGCTGAAGCTGATCCCATACGGCCGGATCGGAACACCTGACGATATCGCAAAGGTCGCGGTATGGCTGGCCTCCGAAGAGAGCGATTACATCATCGGGAGCACCATCTATGTGGATGGCGGAATGACACTTTATCCTGCGTTCGCGGACAACGGTTGAGCGATCCTGAAAATTCGGCAGCGCGATCGGAATTTTCTTCAGCCGGAATGATCAGAATGTCACATTTGCCATGCTGGTACCGGCTTTGTTCAACGCCGTTCGATCCATTTGCGGATCGATGTTGAACCAGAAAAAAGTACAATAATGGCTATCGTGAGATACAACAGTTCACCTTCGAGGAACACTTCTCCGGTGGACCGCCTGGCCAGCGAGATCTTCGGCCAAAGCATCGGCAGGTTCCTGGGCAGCGATGGATACATGGAACATGCGCCCCGCGTGAACATCATTGAAAGTGCGGAAGACTACCGTGTGGAAGTGCAGGCGCCCGGTTTCGACAAGAAGGACCTGAAGATCGAGATGGTGGATGACACGCTCACCATCCGCGGTGAGCACACACGCGAGCACAATGAGAACAACGAAGAGAAGCGCTGGATGCGCCGCGAATTCAGCCGATCCGCTTTCGAGCGCAGCTTCATCCTGCCACTAAGCGTGCAGGCCGATTCGATCCGTGCGGAATATGTGAACGGCGTGCTGCAGCTCACCATTCCGAAGCGCGAGGAAGCAAAGCCCAAGACGCGCTCGATCGAGATCCAGTAATATTCCCGGAAGGATCGCGAAAGCCCCGATCGATGCGATCGGGGCTTTCGCATCATTTAGTGGATCGATGGATCCACACATGAAAGGGATCTACTTTTCTTAAGTGGTCGTACTGTTTATTATTGGTCGATCGTCGGGCGTAGGTAAGAATGGAGCTACCTTGTGCCCATAAGCCGTGGTGATACTACCACGGTCAACACAAGTAGTACATGCCAAGTGGTAAAGTGAAGTTCTTCAATACGGAGAAAGGTTTTGGATTCATCGCCCCCGATCAAGGTGGGCAGGACATCTTCGTTCATAAATCTGGAACGCGCGAAGCGCTCTACGAGAACGACAAGGTGACCTTTGAAGTAGAGCAGACCCAGAGAGGTCCCAGCGCGATCAACGTGGTGAAGGCCTAGTCTGTTTCCATATGAGTGAGGAAACCCCGGCGAAAGCCGGGGTTTCCTTTTTGTTGCCGGGGCCGGGAAGCGACGACGAGATCTTCATCCAGAGCAGAGATCCATTCCAGAAGAGTTTCAACCTTGTTCCATAACAAATCCAATTCATTTCAAATCGGATGCGATTGTCCTTAGTTGCTTGAGCTACAGGTCTTTCCAAAAAAGTTTCATTTTTAATTCATCTGCTAACCGTTTGACCCTGAGTCGTTTCCTTATTGGGTTGATAAATTCTTTTCCAAATTAGTTGACATAGGGATGTTAATAAATCCAAATTGCGCGACCAATTGATGGAACGGTCCGATCAAACACCCAAGATCCCCGACCGAAATCCCACCAACGGGAAGTCTTAACACCCCACCAAAATGAGAAGTGATCGTACGATCCCGAAGAGGCCGTTCGTGCCTCGAACGCCATTGGCGCATGCGCTTGTGGCGTTACTTCTGCTTATCCTGTCCACCGGTGATATCCGGGCGCAGGGAACTGCTTGCGATTGCGCGGAACGATGGACTGGCGGCGGGCACTGGAATGTGGATGGTACGATCAATGATCTGCCGAACGCACCCATGGCCAATGGTATCGTCCGTTGCGCAAGTTCAGCGGAAACCCAGTCCACCGTGGTTCCCAATGGGAGCTGTACGTGGGATGCCACAGCTGCAGAGGCCAGTGGCATCGAACTTCCTTTCGGTCAGGTATGTTTCGATCCGAGCAATGGGCCGGAAGGAACATTGATCGAATTGATCCCGCCAACCGATGGGCAGCCGATCATCTGGTTGAATTTCGACGTGCGCGCTTTTGCTTCGAGCTTCTCGTTCCAGATCAACGACAATGCCGGCGACGTGTTGGGTTGGGCTCTGTATGAGTCCCTGGTCACCACATCCTCGGTTTCCTGGAATGCAACTTCAGGTGATTCCCTGAGCGGAAGCTGTTCCGATCTGCGTTTGGTGGACTTCGGCGATGGTGATCTGCGCCGTTGGTGCGGCTCTGAGAGTTCCAGCAGCTGGAGCACACCACGTGCGCCGGAATCGTTCGATCCACTTCAACCGAGCAATTTCTATCTGCTTATCTGGGACCAGTCCGCTGATGGCCAACTTGCTGTGAACAACTTCAAGGCCCGCTTTGGTTGCAGTGATCCCACGATCTGTTTCCTTGAAGTGGAAGAAGAGATCATTGATTGTGATGCCACTGCTGGAACATATAGCGTAACTGTTCCGATCATCGGTAACAATGGCCAATATGTAGGTACCGATCCAAATGCTACGCCAACTACTTCCGCCCCGGTATGTCTTACCAACCTTGGCGAGACAGGTGTGATCACCGGTAACATCGTGATGACCTATCCGATCGGTGTGCCTTATGATATCGATATCGCTCCCGTTGTCCCCGCGACAAATGGATGTGCTACCCCCGATAATCCCACCCAATGCACTGCCAATGTTACGGGCACCGCACCTTCTGTCGATCTAACTGTGGAACACACTGATGTGACATGCTTCGGTGAAGCCGATGGTACGATCACTGCTTCGGCTCCGGAAGGAGCTACGATCACTGTGGATGGCTCCGCGTATGATGAAAATGCGACATACGGCCCAGGGATATACCTGGTCTGCGCAGTAGGCGCCGGCGCATGTGACGATTGTGAGACCGTTGTGATCGATGAACCAAATGAAGTGTCCCTGGATGTGACCAGCACGAATGTCACCTGCTTCGGTGCAGGCGATGGAACGATCAGCGCAACAGCCAGCGAAGGTGCTTCGATCACCGTTGATGGCATGGCATACGATCCAAGCGCGGTGTACGGTCCGGGTTCCTACCTGGTGTGCGCAAGCGCTCCGGGCGGCACCCAGGGTGCGATCTGCACGGACTGCGAAACAGTGGTGATCGGCGGACCTGATGAGGTGGTTCTCATCGCCAGCGGTACCGATGTGAGCTGCTTCGGTGAAGAGGATGGAACGATCACCGCATCGGCCGGTGAAGGCACCACGATCACCGTGGACGGCATGGCCTACGACGCTGCTGCCACCTACGGACCTGGTTCCTACCTGGTATGCGCAAGTGCTCCGGGCGGAAATCCGGGCCAGACCTGCACGGACTGCGAAACGATCGTGATCGGCGAACCCGATGAAGTCGTGCTCGTGGCAAGCGGCACCGATGTGAGCTGCTTCGGTGAGGAAGATGGAACGATCACGGCATCGGCCGGTGAAGGCACCACGATCACCGTTGATGGCATGGCCTATGACGCTGCTGCCACGTACGGACCTGGTTCATACCTGGTATGCGCAAGCGCACCGGGCGGGAACGAAGGCGATGTGTGCACCGATTGCGAAACGATCGTTATCGGAGAGGGTGATGAGGTTTCTCTTATCGTCGATGCCACCGATGTTACCTGTGCCGATGCTGCCAACGGAACGATCGTGGCATCTGCATCAGAAGGTGCTGTGATCACCATAAATGGTGAACCATATGTTGCCGGAGCACTTTACGCACCTGCCACTTATCTGGTATGCGCTTCGTTGCCAGGTACGGTTTGTCAGACCTGCGAATCCGTTATGATCGGTGCACCTGATGCCCTGGTGCTCGACATCGAGGTCGAGTGCATCAATGGCTTCGGTACAGCTACCGCCACAGTTACTGGTGGTACCGGTGAGATCAGCTACCTCTGGAGCACAGGTGAGACCACAGAGATGATCGCAGGCCTCACCAATGGCGAACATTGGGTGATCGCAACTGATGCCAACGGTTGCTGGGTGAAAGAAGGATTCTCCGTGGACTGCGAGATCATCTGCGATCTGCAGATCGTGGTTGAATCAGGTTGTCTTGCGGCCAACAATGGCTGGGCTTTCGTGGACCAGATCATCGGTGCCACCGGTTCAACACAGATCCTCTGGAGCACGGGTGAGACCGTTCAGTATATCACCAACCTGCCCACTGGCGATCATTGGGTAATGGTCACCGATGCGAACGGTTGCTGGGTGAAAGAGGAATTCAGCATCGATTGCAAGAAGGATTGTGCATTCCGTACCCAGACACAAGGTGGTTGGGGTGCTCCGCCCAATGGCAACAACCCAGGTGCGTTCCTGCACGCCAACTTCGCCGGTGCATTCCAGAGCGGCCTCACGATCGGTTGCAACAATACGTTGACGCTAACAAGCGCACAGGCGGTGACGAACTTCCTGCCTGCAGGTGGCCAGCCGAACATGCTTCCTTCCGGAGCTTTGGTAAACCCGGTGAACTACAACAACACGCTCGCCGGTCAATTGGTGGCAGCTACGATCAGCGTAAGGTTCGATGCGGTCTATCCTGATTTCGGCGCATCGGAGACACTTCTTGGAGATGCCTACATCACCTCGGGCACATTCATGGGTTGGACCGTGAATGCCTTGCTGGCGGAAGCGAACAACTACATAGGTGGTTGTGGCAGCATGTACAGCAAATCCCAACTCAACGCAGCTCTTACTGCGATCAATGAGAACTACGTGGATGGCATTGCTGACAATGGATTCCTTTCATGCGAATTCATCGCCATGGCCTCACCAAGGCCAAGCAGTGTACGCCTGCCATCCGGTGGTGGAAATGGCCGCAGGATCATGATGGACGAGAACCTCCAGGATGTGTTCGAGGCATCACCGAATCCCGCAAGCCACGTTCTGAACGTACGACTCGTGCATGCCAGCAATGGTGATGTGTCGGTCGATCTGATGGATCTCGCAGGCCGCACCGTGCAACAGGTCGCCAGCTACACGGCGGCAGCCGGTGAGGAACGCAGGCATGTGATCGGCGTGGAGTCCCTGCCCGCCGGAGTATACGTGCTGAGCGTACAACAGAACGGTGCCCGCAACATCCAGCGGATCGTTGTAGGTCATTGAACAGACCTCTAGTGAAGGAGCGGCGCATCGGAAGGTGCGCCGCTCTTTTTTATCGCGCATCTCGGAAGCCTACGTGAACAGTTATCGTATGGTGGTGAAACATCCTATCTTGCGCCCCATACCAATACGATCTCTGATGTCAAGTGGCAAAGTGAAATTCTTCAATACCGAGAAAGGTTACGGATTCATTACACCCGATGAAGGTGGTAAGGATGTGTTCGTACACAAGACTGGCACACGCGAATCCCTCTGGGAAGGTGATGTTGTGACCTATGAACTCGAAGAAGGTCCAAAAGGTCTTAACGCCGTTAACGTTAAGAAGGTCTGAACCGGCATTGAGAACCTACTGACGAAGCCGGGCCAGGCCCGGCTTCGTTGTTCTCTAGAACGTCTTCGCTTGCGTGGATCGGGCTTCGGCCACACGCTCCATGCTGTAATCATAGTCCACGCCCATCCGTCCTGTGCGCTCGCTGAAACCGATCTTGCCCACCGGTCCGGCATAACGGACCTCCTGCCTGTCGATCGGTTCCATGATCACCTCGAAGTTCACCGGGCGTGTTTGTTTTTTGGTATAGGGCCGTACCGCATTGCGCGTATCGATCTGCACCGTTTTGGTCAGTGATCCGGCTTGTTCGAAGGTTACCGCATATACCGATCCGGCCGGCAGTTTGAATTTCATTCCAGGATGATGCTTCACCTTCTGCCACACCAATTGGCCTTGTGGATCCAGCACCGAGATCCTTACCGGTTCGTCGATCTCCTCCGGCGCGTTCACATAACCCTTCACCTTCACGCAGGGCTGTGCCTGTGCCACATTACCCAGAAGCCCGATCGCAGCGATCGCTGCGAGCATTTTGGTAGTACCGATGATGCGTTCCATATCTCTTTGTTTTACATCCCTTGCAGAGGATATCCAGCCGTAGGCAACTGCTATTCCAAGATGGATCGAACGAATGTTAAAGCCCGTGCATTCGATTGAATTTCAATTCAATGTATATTTATCCACACATGTTGAAGAAGCATGCTGATCTGTTGCATCGTAGAACTGTTCATAACGACCGGATCGCCTTTTGGAACTTAAGCATCCGATAAAAGCCAAGGTGTACGAAGCATTTGGGGCGATCGCGGACCAACGTGTGGAATTGATCGGCAACGATCAGGCCCGGATCACATCATCCGCAGGTGACAGGAAATACACAGTACGCTGGAGCACCGATCGGCGACGCTTCACTTCCAACGACAATGCGACCAGGTGGCAGGGCACGATCGGTTATCCGATCATCGCCGTGTTGCTTATGTTGAACGAGATCGCTCTCGATCGGCGGATCGCTGCTGAATTGGCCGGTGTGCCGTGGAAACGATTGAACGATCAGGCGCGCAGGGATTACGACAGTGTGATCGAAAAAGTGCTTGGCGAAAAGAACATGGACACTCGCAAGCGGATCGAGGCCGAAGTGGATCGGATCCACGATGAGCTCACAAGTCTTAAGATCGAAAGGTTGAAGCAATAGCGCATCATTGCCCGATATCCTCTTTCGAGATGAGGCCGATCTTCCTTGAATGTGCGATCGCTTCCCGGCTGTGCTTGAAGTAACAGCAATCAACACCGTGGCCGATCATTCTTTGGATGGACCCACGAGTCGACTCATGGTTGCGGTGATGCACGTTACGGATGTACACCGCATCGATCATGCCGGGAAAGTGCTCCACGAGTGAAGCATAGATCTCCGGATCCTGTTGTGAATTATCGCCCAGCAGAACATAGCGGTGGCTGGGATACGATCGCATGATCCGCGCGATCCGAACGAATTTACCTGAATGTTTGCCCTGGCCGGTCTTCCATACGCTGGCCAATTGTTTGATCTGGCTCAAGAGAAGGATCCCTTCCGGCAAACGGTGCTTCGCACAGAACGCACGGATGTATCCGTAGAGGTTCCATTCCGAACTTGAAACATAGAAGAACGGATTCGGCTCCGCAAGATCACCGGTGCCGATCGCCAGCGCACGGTAATGGTATACCACGTCCTCGAAAGGCTGGCGCGTTTCAGCGTTCTTCGTGAGCAGTACGAAGAGCCGCTTCTTCAGATCGGCGGAATGGCTGATCAGGAACGTATCGTCGATATCTGAGATGATCGCAAGCTGCCGCGGATGTGGAACGAAGATCCGGCCAACGCCCTTCACCCCGCTTCCCTTCAGCTTCACGGTGACCACATGCCAGCCCGGCTGGATCTCGCCCTGCGGCCGCCATTCGATCCTGAAGAATCCATCGAAATTCGAACTCGCCTCATGTTTGCGGCCGTCCCATTCCACTTCCACAACCGCGTCCGGTTCGGGATCGACCATGAAGAGACGGAAAAGGGCGAGTGAATTGGAGATCACATTGCCCCGGTAACGCTTCACCGATCGCGGGCCCGATCGCAGCACGTGCCCGTAGATGATGATATTGTCCTGATCCCCATAACCATCGTAGACCTTCACGATGGGGCCGCGCTGAAGACCGAAAATGGATGCGATCCTTCTGTTCAAAGCGATCCGGGGCGATCTAACTTTCGCCTTCCCGGGCCGCATGAAGATACTTTTCTGTCTCAACCAAGGTGCCGGGAAGAAGCGAAGGATAGACTGGCGGGGACTGATCCAGGACCGGATCGGAAAGGAACACGATGCGGTGATCCTTGAACTGGATGGCGAAGCGCGCGGCCATATCGCGGAAGCGATCGGCTTGCACCGGCCCGATCGCGTGATCGCCATAGGTGGCGATGGTACGGTGAACCTGCTCGCATCGATCATCGGCGGCTCTCCGATCGCCATGGGGATCGTACCGGCCGGATCGGCCAACGGGCTCGCCACCGATCTGAACATACCGAACGATCATTCCGATGCGCTCGATCTGGCCCTGAAGGGTGACCCAAGACCGGTGGATGCGATCATGATCGGGGGCAGGCAATTGTGCATCCACCTGGCCGATCTGGGGCTCAACGCGAGGTTGATCAAATATTTCGACCAAACGCCATCACGCGGAATGCTCACCTATGCGCGGCTTTCGATCAAAGTGCTTTTCCGCAAGGAGCGTTTCAAGGTGCGCGTGAAGACCGATCGTGGCGAATTCCTCCGATCGGCCTTCATGGTGGTGCTGGCCAATGCCCGCAAGTATGGCACGGGCGCGACCATCAACAAGCAGGGCAGGATAGATGATGGGTCGTTCGAAGTGGTCTTCGTGCGGCGTTTCGGTCTCTCCGATCTGTGGAAGGCGATCCATGAAAAGAAGCCGTTCGATCCCAAGCGTATCGAGATCGTTTCCGTGAAGGAAGTGGATATCTATATGCGCCGATCGGTGCATTTCCAGGTCGATGGGGATCACAAGGGTCGCATCAATCATGTGCATGCCAGGATCCTTCCGGGCCACCTCAACATCATCCACGCACTGTAACGCGATCGTTCCGCGCTCTATCTTCGCTTCATGCATCAACGTTCACTCTTCCCTGCTTTCGCATCATTGCTGCTCGGTGTTCCGGCCTTCGCCCAATGTCCCACGGGTGAAAGCGAGGTGTACATCGAGATCCTCACGGATGATTTTGGTTATGAGACCTATTGGGAGTTGCTTCCTTCGGGTTCGCCCTGTGGTGATGGTACCATCGCATCGGGAGGTAACACCACTGTTGGCTGCGACAATGCCGGCGGCCAGCAACAGATCGCGCAGGGCTATGGCAACAACCAGGCGATCATGTCAGGTCCGTATTGCCTTGCCGATGGTGCGCAGTTCGACATTTTCTGGGCCGATGATTGGGGCGATGGCGGCGGCACGTTCAACGTGCTGATCAATGGTGTGGTGGTACAGCAATTCACCGGTGAAGGCGCAAGTGATGTTTTCACCTTTACGGTGGAAGGCCTTCCGTTGCGCGATCTGGCGATGATGGAACTGCGCGTCGCGCATTACGCATATCCCGGGCAGGTCCTCAAGATCAATGGCGATCTGCGCTCCCAGGGCGCCGAAACGGTGAACAGTTTCGATCTGCATTATTCGATCGATGGCGGTGATGCGCAGGTGATGAACGTCACGGGCATCGCGCTCGATCCATGGGACGTGTATGAATTCACGCATGAAGTGGATTGGGCACCTACGGGGACCGGCATTTTCGCCGTTTCCGCCTGGATCACGAACATCAATGGCGAAGCAGATCTGGAGCCTTCCAACGATCAGATCTCATCCACCACACGCGTGCTCGATCCCATCCCCAACATCATCGATCAGTATTTCTTCGCAGATCCGGTGATCGAGATCGTGGCCGATGATGACCAGGACCTGCTTGTTCCGCGTGATCTCGATTTCCATCCCGATCCCGATCGCAACGAGTTGTGGGTGATCAACAAGGATGTGGAGAATTCCGGTGGAAGCACGGTACGTTTCTTCGGTCCCGGTGAAGATGACATGGAATTCCAATGGCAACGCGATGGGAATGCATGGCATTTCATGAGCCTGCCCACCGCGATCTCCTTCGGCGATAATGGCAACTTCGCCACCTGCCCCGGTGTGTTCGATGCGAACCACAATGGTGGCACCCCGTTCACCGGTCCCACCCTTTGGAGCGCCGATCCCGCGATCTATGCCCAACCTGGTTTCGGCCCGCTGGGCAGCCATATGGACATGGTGCATGCGAACCCGAACAGCCAGGGCATCACCCACGATACCTGGAACCGGTATTGGCTCGTGGACGGTTACAATGGCGATATCACCATGAACGATTTTCGCAAGGACCACGGTCCCGGAATGGACTATCACGATGATGCTATCATCCGGCGCTACGCTGATTTCAGCATCAGCAAAGATCCGAACGACCATATCGTAAGCCATACTGTATTGGACAAGAACAGCGGTTGGTTGTACGTGGTCGATCACGGTGGCCAGCGAGTGCTTCGCATGGATATCAATACCGGCACGGTACAAGGTCCTGCCAACGGGGTTTTTCAGGTATTCGAGAACTATGAGGAATATTCCCTGGTGACAGGTTATACCTGGGAAGTGATCATCAGCGACGGGCTGGTGGAGCCGGCCGGCATTGAAGTGATCGGCGATCGGTTGCTGGTTTCCGATCATGCCACCGGCGAGATCATCGTGTATGATCTGTCAGCAGCGAACTTCCCGGAGATCGGCCGGATCGCCACTGGATCGCCCGGCGTAATGGGTATCAAGGTCGGTCCCAACGGTCACCTTTGGTACGTGAACGCAACGCTCCACCAACTCGGTCACATCGTTCCGGACCAGTTCGCTACAGTGGAAGAGACGGTGATCGGGAACACGTTCCAGGTACATCCCGTACCAGCTTCATCCATGATCGTACTTCCCATTTCGGAAGGCATCGACGCGAACGCTTCGGTCGGGATCATCGATGTGGTAGGCCGTACGATCGGTGTGGTGCGCGCAGCGGAATTGAACCGAGGGCTGCACATCGGTTCCTTCGCGAACGGATCGTATACCTTGCGCACCGTGCAGGAAGGAAAAGTGCGCACAGCGCGCTTCGTGGTACAGCATTGACCGGATCCGGGTGCGATCGGACATGGTTCGATCGCACCCGCTTTCTTGTCCCGAAATTGCGCCCATGAAATTGATCAGTTTCAATGTGAACGGCATCCGTGCGATCGCGAACAAAGGGCTGCATGATGCGATGGATAAGATGGATGCGGACATCTTCTGCTTCCAGGAAGTGAAGGCGAGCGAACACCAGGCGATCGAAGCGCTCGGCGATCTGCAGGAATATCACATACACGTGCACAGCGCGGAAAAGCCGGGTTACAGCGGCACCGCGATCCTAAGCCGCGAAATGCCGGAAAAGGTCGAGTATGGCCTCGACTGCGGCAGCGAACATCTTATGGAAGGCCGCGTCATTTCAGCCACCTTCAAGGATCACGTGGTTGTGAACGCCTACGTGCCCAATGCCGGCTCCGACCTGAAACGTTTGCCCTTCAAGAAGATCTGGTTCGGTGCGCTCAAGCAGCACCTGCTCGATCTGGTGGGGCAGGGGAGACCTCTGATCTTCACCGGCGATCTCAACGTGGCGCACCGGGAGATCGATATCGCGCGGCCACAGGCCAACTACAACAAGACCGCGGGCTACACGCAGGTTGAGATCGATGCGCTGGACGATCTGCTCAACGCCGGTTTCGTGGATACGTTCCGACACCTGCATCCCAATGAAGTGAAGTACAGCTGGTGGAACCAGCGTTTCGGTGCACGCGCCAAGAATATCGGGTGGCGGATCGATTATGTGCTGGTGAATGAAGCGTTCATGCCGCGCGTGAAAAGCGCCTTCATTCTCAACGAGGTCATGGGCAGCGATCATTGTCCGGTCGGGATCGAATGGTGAACCGATCGGTTTATTTTTTGGGCGTTCCCCCGCGGAAGATCGGAGTAGGGCTGCGCCCGCCGAAGCTTCGCGAAGGCGGGGTCATTACAAGGCAAGCCTCAATGCCAAGTCGAAGACCGATGCGATCGATGCCAGGTTGTTGGCCCGTTTCGGTGTGGAGAGGGAGCATGAGCCATGGAACCCGGCCGATCCGATCTTCAGGCAGATGCGTCATCTGAGCCGCTACCGTGTGCAACTCCAGGAACAAAAGACGGCCATCAGCAACATCCAGCACAGCAAGGATCACTCACACGAGGTACCCCTTCACGTTACCATCAGTGTGAAGAAGGTCATTGCCTTGCTGGAACGAGAGATCGACAAGCTCGATCGGCAGATGGAGCAGCTCATTGAAAGCGATGAGAAACTCCACTCCAAGATGAAAGATCTATACTCGATCCCAGGCTGTAAACTGATCACAGCTGCGGCCATAGTGGCCGAGACGGGTGGGTTCAGGGAATTCACCAGCGCCAAGCAGCTTACCAGCTATGCCGGCTACGATATAGTTCATAACGAGTCGGGTTCTTCCGTAAAGGGCAAGACCCGCATATCCAAGAAGGGCAACAGATACATACGTCACCATATGTACATGGCGGCGATGAGCGCTTCCCGATGTGTAGCCGAGTTCAAGGCTCTGCGCCTGCGGATAATGGACAGGTCCAAGATCGGTATGAAGGCCCAGGTGGCCATCCAACGCAAAATGCTGATC